>JACDZF010000096.1 GCA_013426795.1 Desulfocapsa sp.
CATGTTTGCAAGGGGCAGGTCTTTTTCGTTTAACTGACAGCCATTATGTCTAAAATTGCCATTCAAAACTTGAGCGGCTCAAAAACAACGTGACGGTGACTGAATTACCATTGGTCAGGACAGAGGGTTGAAGGGCAGGTCTTGAAAAGTTACTATTTTTTCTTACTGGAATTAACAAAGTAACCCTTGACCTAGAGTACGCTTTGTCGTACGCTAAAATTACAATTCAAGGAGGATATCATGCAAACACTCACTGCCAGCCAGGCGCGCTCGAACTTATACAACCTCATTGATGAAACGGCCATAAATCATGAGCCGATAATCATCACCGGCAAACGCAATAATGCCGTTCTTGTTTCGGCTGAGGACTGGGCTGCTATTCAGGAAACCATGTACCTGCTGTCCGTTCCCGGTATGCGCGAGTCTATTGTGGAGGGGTTGCGGACTCCGGTCAGCAAATGCACCAAGGATCTGCCCTGGTGAGTTGGGAACTCATCTACACCAGACACGCCCAGCAGGATGCACAAAAGCTCTCTTCGGCAGGACTGAAAGAAAAAACACAAGCGCTCCTGGCGGTTCTGCACGACAATCCCTTCCAAAATCCATCACCCTATGAAAAATTGGTTGGTGACTTATCCGGCGCCTATTCACGGCGCATCAACATCCAGCATCGCCTGGTGTATCAGGTTCTTAAAGATCAGAACGTGGTTAAGGTGTTGAGGATGTGGTCACACTACGAAGAGCTTCCTGATAATGATACTGGATGATATCGGGGGCGTACTCGATAATTTCAGTTTTCCAGAAAGAAAAACCAGAAGAGAAGTGTTCCGTTACAGCATCTTGCTCACCAGCTTGATGCCGCTGTCCTCCGGGCTGTTGGCGATGGTGAAGCCGAGGCGGCCGGCCAGCTTGAGCATCCTGTCGTTTCCGCTGAGGATTTCTCCCGTCATGACCTTCAGCCCCTTGGAGCGGGCCGCGTCCATCAGGGCGGTCATCAGTTTCTGACCCAGCCCCTTGCCGCTCATGGCATCGGCCACCACCAGGGCAAATTCACAGCTTTCCCCATCCGGGTTGATGGCAAAGCGGGTCACCCCGATCTCCACCTCCGCTCCCTGTTCCGTTGTGACCGCAATCAGCGCGATTTCCCGGCTGTAATCGATCTGGGTGAAGCGCACCAGCATCTCGTCGGAGAGATCCTGGACGGAGTGCATAAAGCGAAAATATCGCGATTCAGCAGAAAGATTATGGACGAAGGCCCGCTCGATCTCCGCATCTTCCGGCCGGATCGGGCGGATGGTGATGTCTTTGCCGTCCGCCAGCTGATGGTGGCTGACCAAGTGCGACGGATAGGGGTAGATCGCCATATGGGCATAGCGGTCGGTGCTGGGCGGCCGGTACTCAAGGACCACCCGGGCGTCAGCGGCGAGGGCGCCGTTTTCATCGACGATCAGGGGGTTGATGTCCATTTCCTTGAGCAGAGGGAGCTCGCAGACCATCTCGGAGACGCGCAGGAGGACACTTTCCAGGGCCTCGAAATTGACCGGTGCCATGTGGCGAAACTGGCCCAGGGTCCTGGCGACATGGGTGCGCTGGATCAGATCCCCGGCCAGCAAGGCGTTGAGCGGGGGCAGGGCCACGGAGCGATCGCCCATGACCTCCACCATGGTTCCCCCGGCCCCAAAGGTGATGACCGGGCCAAAGACCTGATCATGGCTCACGCCCACCATCAATTCACGGCCGTTGGGCTTGACGATCATCGGCTCGATGGCGATCCCGTCCAGGGCCGCGTTGGGCCGGTGGAGATGAACCTCGTCAAGAATTTCCTGATAGGCCGCCCGTACCGCCTGGGCGTTACCAAGGTTGAGCCGGACACCGCCGGTGTCTGTCTTATGCGAAATATCGCGGGAGTTGACCTTCATCGCCACCGGAAAGCCCAGCTGCTCGGCGATGAGCAGGGCCTCGTTGGGGCTGTGCGCAATCAGGGTGCTTGCCACCGGGATATGGAAGGCTGCCAGCAGGGCCTTGGATTCCATTTCGCCCAGCACCATGCGCCGGTCGAGCAGCGCCGCGTCGATGATCAGCCTCGCCCCCTCCATATCCGGTTCCAGACGATGGGAGAGGGGGCCGGGCATCTGTCGCAGAAGTCGCTGATTCTGGGTGTAGGCGGAGAGATACGAGAACACCTCCACCGCCGGCTCCGGGGTGCGAAAGTGCGGTTTCCTGGCCTGGTCAAAGGCGGCGCGGGCCTCGGCTACCTGGCCTTCTCCCATCCAGCAGACGAGCAGGGGCTTGCTGCTCTTGTCGGCCAGTTCGATCACCGCCTGGGCCGATGCCAGCGGTTTGGTCATGGCCTGCGGCGTCAGGATGACCAGAACGCCATCCACATTGGGGTCATCAAGACAGACCTGCACCGCTAGATGATAACGATCCGCCTGGGCATCCCCGATGATGTCCACCGGATTTCCGCGCGACCAGCTGGGCGGCAGCGCCTGGTTGAGCCGGTCGATGGTGGTCTCGGAGAGGGTGGCCATGACCACACCAAGGTCGGCGGCCCGGTCGGAGGCCATGACGCCGGGGCCGCCGCCGTTGGTGACGATGGCCAGCCGGTTGCCCACCGGGCGAAAACCGGCGGACATGGCCTTGGCGGCGACAAACATCTGGGTGATGGTCCGCACCCGCACCACCCCGGCCCGGCGAATGGCCGCGTCAAAGACATCGTCTGCGCCCACCAGCGAGGCGGTATGGGTGAGGGCGGCCTTTGATCCCGCGCTATGGCGGCCAACCTTGACCAGGATCACCGGCTTGATGCGGGCGGCGGCGCGGATGGCGCTCATAAAGCTGCGGGGTTTGCGGATGCCTTCGATATAGAGGAGGATGCTCTTGGTGGCGCTGTCGGAGAGCAGGTAGTCGAGGATCTCGCCAAAGTCCACATCGGCGGAGGAACCCAGGGAAACAAGGGTCGAAAATCCGACATCGTTGCTCTGTGCCCAGTCGAGGATCGCCGTACAGAGGGCGCCCGACTGGGAGATAAAGGCCAGATTGCCGGCCCTGGCGCCGCCCTTGTTGAAGGTGGCGTTGAGGCCAATGCCTGGCCGCATCAGGCCCAGGCAGTTGGGGCCGATCATCCGAATGCCATACTGACCGGCCTTCCTGAGTATCTCCTGCTCCAGTGCCAGCCCCGCCGCCCCGGACTCGCCAAAGCCGGCGGTGAGGATCACGGCCGCCTTGACCCCATGGCTGCCGCAATCATCAATGAGTGAGGGCACCGACTGGGGCGGGGTGGCGATAATGGCCAGATCAACGGGCTGGCCGACCGAGGCAATGGAGGGATAGGCCGTTTGGCCCTGAACGGTCTGGTGGCGGGGGTTGAGCGGATAGACTTTGCCCTGAAAAGCGCTGTTTACCAGGTTGTGGAAAACGACCTGTCCCACTGAATCGGCGCGGTCGCTGGCGCCGAATACGGCTACGGACTGAGGCTCAAAGAGCGAGCTGAGATAATGTTTGCCCATGGTATGCTCGCAGAATGGAATTGTATCGAAGTGCTCAAACTGTTTCCCCTCTTTTCCTTATAGCAAAATTTCGGAGGATGTTGAAGGGGACATCTTCCTGAAGAGTTGCCACCCTGATGGCAACAAACCCGGGCTTGAGGGACCCTTGCCGGATTCCTGTGAAAAAAAATTGTCATGAGACCATGGCAATGACTATAATTTGGGATAATTTGTCACTTGGTCACCGGCAAAATTAAATATTCAATATATCTTCCCTTCGTGGTGAGCTTGTCGAACCATAAACGGAAGATATCGCCGCCAACTGCCTCTGTTCATCCTTCGACAAGCTCAGGACGAACGGAAGCAGTTGTGCAAGAATGGGATTTTACATTTACCGATCGCCTCACAGAATGGCGGCACTCGTTTGATGGCCGATGGAAAAATTCTTTGGTGAAATCAGTTTCACCAAAAGATTGACGCCTGCCTCCAAAGTATCTCCAATATGATCGTGCACAGGGGCACCCCCTGAGGGCCGGTAGAACAACAATTGTGAAATTATGAGCCTGATTCGAATCGAGGAGTTACGCAGTGAGCGGGTCTCCCTCAAGAAGTGGATTGTCAAGCACGGCCAGCACTGGTGTCTGATCGGCACAACCGGGTCTGGAAAGAGTCATCTGGCCCATCTGTTAGAGAAACCTGAAGAGGTGCCCTGTACCTTCCAGCAATTCCAGCGGCCTGCCTCCTGTCTCTGTGTGGGGCTGGAGGCCCAGCAGGCCCAGCTGGAGGCGGAGCTTTATGACGATGACACTGATAGTCTTGGCCGCATTGATTACGGCCACAGCGGGTGGGAACTGTTGCAGCAGTCCGGCGCCGACAGCGGGGCGATCCGGGAGCTTGTGGATCGGTTCCAGATTGCAAACCTTCTGGAAAAGGGATTTCGGATGCTCTCATCGGGAGAGACGAGAAAGCTGCTTATTGCCCGCGCCCTCCTCAATAAACCCGACCTGCTGATCCTGGACGAGCCCTTTGAAGGCCTCGATACCGCTTCCACGCAATTATTGGGGGATTTTCTGGCAGGGCTGAAGGATCAGCAGCCCCTGCTTATGCTGGTCAGCCAGTGGCAGGATATCCAGGACTGGCAGAGCCATATCGGGGTGCTGCACAAAGGCCGCCTTCTGGCGCAGGGCAAAAAAGAACAGGTTCTGCGGGACGATGCCATTCGCGCCCTCTTTCACTTTGATTCTGAGAGCTTGCCCGAGCTGCCGCCGCCCCTGTGTCCCCCGGCTATCTTTGATCCCCTGGTGCGCCTGGAGAACAGCCGGGTCGTGTATGAGAACGTCACCCAGTTTCAAAATGTGAATTGGGTGCTGCGTCCGGGCGACCATACAATTATCTCCGGGCCCAATGGCGCCGGCAAATCAACCCTGCTGCAACTGATCTCGGGCGATCACCCCCAATGTTTTCACAATGGGCTGACGGTTTTCGGCCACGCGCGGGGCAGCGGCGAGAGTATCTGGGATATCAAGAAACACCTGGGGCTGGTTTCCGGGGCGCTGCATCAGGACTATCGGGTGCCGGGGTCGGCCCTGGCCGTTGTCGCCTCGGGAATCCATGACAGCATAGGGCTGTATCGCCCGGTCTCGGGCAGGGAGAAGGAGCTTGCCCGCCAATGGCTTGTTTTCCTCGGCCTGGAAGCAAAGGCGGGTGTCACCTTCAGGGATCTGTCCTGGGGAGAGCAGCGTCTGGTCTTGATCGCCCGTGCCTTGATCAAATATCCGCCCCTGCTCCTGCTCGATGAGCCGACACTGGCCCTGGATGACCAGAATCGTTTTATGATCCTTGCCTGTCTGGAGCGCATCGCCGGGCTGGGCATCTCGACCATGCTCTTTGTCAGTCATCGTCAGGACGAGCATCTGGAGGTGTTCAGGCATCATCTTCACTTTGAACCGGGCGGGGAGGCCGCCCTGTTCACCGTCAGCAGCCAGTGAGCCATCCGGCCCCGGCTTTCTTGACTTGCCACCCTTCAGGATATATTACTTTAAACGGGTCGCCTGCAATGCGCCGGCGCTGTCTGTTTTTACACCTTTTTAGTGAGAAAAAATCATGAAGGCTACCGAGATCACCGAGGGAATTTACCGGCTGGGAATTAATCTGGAGAGTGACCAGTTGTTTGAGGGGATGTGGCCGATGCCGGATGGTATCTCCATCAACTCCTACGTTATCAAGGGGGAAAAAACCGCGATCATTGATCTGACCGAGGATGTGGATGACAAACCCGTACAGTTTGAGCGGGAACTTGCCTCCATTGCCTTGCAGGCCAGGGATGTGGATTACCTGATTATCAATCATATGGAGCCTGACCACACCAGCTGGCTGCCTGCTTTTTACGCGAAGAATCCCGATCTCCAGATTTATATCAGCGAAAAGGGGGCCGCCGTTCTCAAGGCCTTCTGCGGCATTGACCGCAATGTCCATATTGTTACAACCGGGGACACCCTGGATCTGGGGAAGGGGAAGATCCTGACCTTCTACGAAGCCCCCAACCTGCACTGGCCGGAGACCATGTTCACCTTTGAGCAGTCCTCCGGGATTCTCTTCACCTGTGATGCCTTCGGCTCCTACGGGGCCATTACCGATGCCGTCTTTGATGACCAGCTGTCTTCGGAGCAGCACGACTTCTTTATGCGGGAGGCCCTGCGTTATTATTCCAATATCATTGGCGGCCTTTCCATGTTTGTCTCCAAGGCCATTGAACTGGTGCAGGATCTGGAGATAAAAATGGTTGCCCCCTCGCACGGCATAGTCTGGCGGGAAAATCCTGGTGAAATTATTGAGGCCTATGCCCGTTTTGCCCGCTATATGACCGGGCCGGCCGAGCCTGAGGTGACGATTCTCTGGTCCAGCATGTACGGCAATACCCAGAAGGTGGTCAATGCCATGGTCAAGGGCGTTCGTTCGGAAGGGCTGCCCGTGCATCTGCACCGGGTCCCCCATGATCATGTCAGTTTTATCCTTGCCTCCGCCTGGAAATCAGCCGGTCTTATCCTCGGTATGCCCACCTATGAGTACCGGATGTTTCCGCCCATGGCCTGGGCCCTGGATATGTTTGGCCGGAAAAAGGTGTGGAACAAGAAGGTGCTGCGCTTCGGTTCCTTTGGCTGGTCAGGCGGGGCCCAGCGGGAGCTTGACACGCTCACCGAAAAGATGAAGTGGACCTTTGTTGAACCGGTGGAATGGCAGGGCCGCCCCGATGACGCGATTCTGGCCCGGGCAGAGGCCCAGGCGGTGGCCCTGGCGCGGCAGATAAAGGGGGATTTTGCGGGGTAGGAAAGGCGTTCCGTCCTATCCGCCCCTCGAAAATCATCAAGCCGGCAATCCCCTCCGATGGAACTGAACTCTGTTTTCCGGTTTTTTTTCCGGTCAGCCCTGCTCAGTCGGGCTTATCAGGAAGAACCTTATTTTCAAGCACATTTCATTGATCACACCTTCCCATGACCAGATCCCAGAAAAACTCCCAGCTCTGCCCCAACTGCCGCGGCCTTATCAGCCGCAATGAATCCGTCTGCCCCTATTGCGGACTGCAATCTCCTGGTTCCTGGTGGAAAAACATCGGCTTTATGCGCCTGTTCAAGGATCCTGATCTGTTCCTCAAGGGCCTGGGCGGGATCAATATCGCCCTTTTTGTCCTCTCGCTGATCTTAAGCCCCGGCGGCATGGGGGTGGAGATGAACCCTTTTGGCTTTCTGTCGCCGGATAACCGCAGTCTTCTGCTCCTCGGCGCCACCGGCACCATGCCCATCGACACCCTGCACCGCTGGTGGTCGCTGGTTTCCGCCAGTTATCTGCACGGCAGCCTGCTCCATCTTCTCTTCAACCTCATCGCCCTGCGCCAGATCGGCCCCCTGATTATCCAGGAATACGGACTTTCGCGGATGTTCACCATCTATACCTTTGGCGGTATCGGCGGGTTTCTGCTCTCGGTGCTGGCTGGAGTTCCTTTCACCATCGGGGCCTCGGCGGCAGTCTGTGCCCTCATCGGGGCGGCCCTCTATTACGGCAAAAGCCGGGGTGGCAGCTATGGCCGAGAGGTGTACCAGCAGGTTGGCGGCTGGGCCCTTAGTATCTTCGTCTTTGGCCTGCTGGTGCCGGGAATCAACAACTGGGCCCATGGCGGCGGCATGGCGGCGGGCATCGTCTGCGGTCTGCTTCTGGGGTATCAGGAGAGACGGCGCGAGCTCATCAGCCACCGGCTGCTGGGTGCCGCCTGTGCCCTCGGCACATTTCTGATCCTGCTCTGGGCGGTGCTGACCGCAATCCTTTACCGCCTGTCCTGAAGGGTCTCCATAAAACCATCACCGAAAGTGCAGCCATGGCCATTAAAATACCGACACAAGAGGCCGCCAGGGTCTATTCCACCGAGTCCGGCAAGCTCTGTCCCCATTGCCATGCGTTGGCCGCGCAGTGCCGCTGCCGGAAAAAACCCATGGTGCCCCAGAGCGACCAGGGCGACGGCTTTGTCCGCCTCATGCGCCAGACCAAGGGGCGAAACGGCAAGGGCGTTACCCTGATCAGCGGCCTTCCCCTCGATGCTGATGGACTGAAAGAACTGGCAAAACTGCTCAAACACAAGTGCGGCAGCGGCGGCAGCGTCAAGGACGGAATCGTTGAGATCCAGGGGGATCAGCGCGATAGGCTGGAACAGGAATTGCTCAGCCTTGGCTACAGGGTAAAGCGGGCCGGGGGCTGATGGCCCATTCTGCCAGCCAGCAATTCCTTGGGGACTTAAAAAAAAAGAAATCTGACTGGTTATTGTGCCGTCGTCATCCCTTCCTGCCTGTGCACCAGGGCGTCGGGCAGGATGGCCTGGTGCAGCAGCCATTTTTTGTCTTCCTTGCGCAGGGAAAAGGTGAGCTGATGGACCTCGTCAAAAAAATCCTGCCGACCGGGGTTGGCGGTGACCCGCACCAGGGCGCTGACCTCGGCTAAGCCCTTGCCCGGAATATCCACCTCTATTTTATCCATGGCGATCTCCAGGCTGCTCTGGCGGGAGCGGTAAATGATGAGGTAGCGGATGACCATTTCCGGGTCCAGGGTCTCCCGGTAATTGGTTTCCGGCACCATCGCCAGAAAGGACGGGCCAATAAAATCCTTCACCGGCCGCATCTTCAGGGCGAGCGCCACCGGGCTTTCTTCTCCCTGTTTCCCCAGTTCCGTGGCAATGGAGTTGAATTTCCGCTTGATCACCTCCCGATCGCTGAAGTGATGCAGCAGCCAGCCGGTGATTCCGGCCAGCAGCACGATGGCAATGAGCATGATTTTTTTATTCATCGATGATCCTTTGGTGACAGCAATAAAGTTAAAGATGGTTGGGGACAGCCAGGGGTCAATGGAGAGACTGCGCCGTTTATCAGGGCTGGTTTTTTCTCAGTGGCGGGCGAATCCGCCCATCCGGGGCAAGTATTTGGTAACAGGGACGATCCCGTCAATCATGGTCAATGGAACCGGAAACATCCAAAAGAGCATCAGGCCCATGGAAAAAAGGGAGTCCCGGTGAAGCTCATCATCAGCGATTTGCAGATCCCCATTGAACAGGATGGTATGGAGGAATACCTTAAGGCCGCATCCCAGCGTCTGCAAGGGGGAATTGACACCATCACACTGGTCAAGATCCTGAGCAAGTCCCTGGATATGCGCAATCAGGAACAATTCTACTCTACCGTCTCGCTGGTGGTCGAAACCGGCGAAGGCTATGAAAACAGGCAGAAATTCCCCCGATATGTGGAACCGGTCAGGCCAGTGCGGTGTGCCGCCCCAGGCAGGGAGCGGCCGATCGTTGTCGGGTTTGGCCCGGCCGGGATGTTTGCCGCCCTGGAGCTCATTGCCCATGGACTCAAGCCCCTGATCTTTGAACGGGGAAAGATGATCGAAGAGCGCTCCCTGGATGTGCGGCGCTTTATGGAGAAGCGGGAGATCAACCCCGAGTCCAATATCCAGTTCGGCGAGGGCGGGGCCGGTTCCTACTCCGACGGCAAGCTCTTTTCGCGGCGCAATAACAATACCGGCTTTGCCAGCCGGGTCTTGCAGACCTTTATAAAATTCGGTGCCCCGGCAGATATTGGCTATATCAGCAAGCCCCATCTGGGCACCGATGTCCTCTGCGTCATTGTCCGCAATATCCGCCGGTATATCCTGGAGCGGGGCGGCGAGATCCGCTATGGCGCCAAGATGACCGATCTTCTCCTGAGAGACGGGACCGCCACCGGCATTGTCATCAATGGCGAAGAGGAGTATGGCTCCTCCTCCATCTATCTTGCCCTTGGCCATTCGGCCCGGGAAACCGTGGCCATGCTCCATGCCAGAGGGGTGGCCATGGAGCAGCGGCCCATTGCCGTGGGGCTGCGCATTGAGCATCCGGCAGCCCTTATCAACCGCCTGCGCTATGGCGACAAATACTGCAATTTCAAGGGGCTGGGGGCTGCCACCTATTCCCTGAATTATACCAACCGTTCCGCCCGGCGCGGGGTCTATACCTTCTGCATGTGTCCGGGCGGGGAGGTTGTCAATGCCTCTTCGGATCAGGGAATGATGGTGGTCAACGGCATGAGCTATTCGCGGCGCGCCTCTGCCTTTTCCAACGCGGCACTGGTGGTGAGCTGTCACACTGGGGACTATGGCGGTGCCAGTCCCCTGGCGGGCATTGCCTTTCAGCAGGATATTGAGCGCCGGGCCTTCCATGCCGGGGGCAAAGGATGGGAGATTCCGGCCCAGAACCTGATGGATTTTCTGGGCCGGAAGGAGACCTTCGGTCTGCCTGCCTGCTCCGCCCAGCAGGGGATCGTGGCGGCCGATATGCGGGACATCTTCCCGGCCTTTGTGATTACAGAGCTGATGGCCGCCTTTGAGCGGTGGAAGGACGAGGTGCCGCTCTATATCTCCTCCCAGGCCATCCTGCTGGGCGCGGAGACCCGGACCTCTTCGCCGGTCCGCATTTGCCGCAATGAGCGGTTTGAATCGGTGAGCGTCAAGAATCTGTTTCCCATCGGCGAGGGGGCGGGCTATGCGGGCGGGATAACCAGTTCCGCCGCCGACGCGATCAAGGCGGTGGAGATGCGGATGGGCCGGGAAGGGCTGAAGGGGCAGGCCGCGGTCTAA
>JACDZF010000097.1 GCA_013426795.1 Desulfocapsa sp.
GCAAACTTACCTACATCATGCAGCAGCCCGGCCAGGGCGATCTTGATTACAGTTGCATCGGCCATGTTTCCTCCAATAGTTGAAATTCAAAGTTTCTTTTCAATCATATACCTTGAGCACGATGCGGCGGCAAGGTGTGCAACATTGCAAGGCGGGAAAAATTTATGAAAAAATAGAGCGACAAGGCTGATTGGTCCTTATATAATATGTCAAATTCAATGCTCTCTGAAACATCAAACCTGAGGCGCAATATGACACTAAGTATCACCGAAGACATCCGCTCCATCACTGAGCTGAAAAGGGACACCAGCGCTATCCTGCAACATATCCATACCACCGGACGCCCACTGGTACTGACGGTCAATGGTAAGGCCGAGGCGGTAATAATAGATGCCGCTGAATATGAAAAAAATGCCCAGGCCTTGAGCCTTCTGAAGCTTCTCGTTTTCGCGGAAGAAGATGTCAAAGAGGGACGGATGGCGGAAGCAGCTTCTTTTTTTAGAGAGTTCAAAAGTGCCAGAAATTTATAAGGTTCTGCTGACTCGGCACGCCCAGAACGACCTTGCTGAAATTCACGATTATATTAGTGTTGACAGTCCTGAAAACGCAGACGATTTTATCTCGAAAGTGGAGGAGAAGATTCTTGCCCTGACAACCATGCCTGAACGCGCGCCACTGATCCTTGAAAACACTGTGCTTGGAACCAGATATCGTCATCTTGTTCATGGAAAGTATCGGATTATTTTTAGAATCCAGGGTAATGCGGTTATCATTCTCAGAGTGATTCACGGGGCGCGGCTTCTCCGTTTGTAGTGCTGCTTTTTCCATCTTGTGGCATCGGGCAGTGGCCAATGGAAATGGCCATGCCAAGCGACACCAACAGCAGTCTTCCACCTTTATCCACCGTGATTTATGGCCAATTTTACGGCCAGGATCGACCATTTTTCAAATCGTTCACCTTGTGCCAGAATCTCTTCGGCGCTCCACCATCCCCGTTCATGAATATCCTCCCCTTGCTCACGGATATGGATTGCCGACATATCCGCCACCTCGCAAAGATGCACTGCCCCCAGATGGACCTGACCCACCGGGTCGGAATCGTCGTTGATCCAGCCGAGGAAAAGGGTTGCGACCGCATCGGTAGAGATCAATTCTTCTTCCCGCTCACGGAACAGGGCTTCATGGTATGCCTTTCCAGTGAGTCTGCTCCTTTCTGCGTCTCCAGTGTTAATGTGGCCGCCTATTCCCACTGACAATCGACCCGCCAGTCGCCCCTCACCCACACCGCCCCCTCGCTGATACACAAAAAACCGATCATGGTAGCAAAAGAGTTGATAGGGAATGATTTGTTTATAGTCCGGGTCGTGCTCCGCCACCGGTCTGGGGAGAAAATAGTGGGGAAGAGCAAGGATGGACTCCAGTTCAAGCCCAGCAAAAGCCCCCTGGGGGAGGGAGCCACCAAACTTCGGTTCAATATCTGCGCGTTTCAGGCAGAAGACCTGCTCGTCTTTATTCATCATTCTTTCTCACGGGAAAAAAGTCATTGAGGATCAACGTAAAAACTTCCTCATCGATCCGTTTGAGAAGCCTGTCCTTTTCATCTTTGGGTAGAAAGGCGGCCTTAAAACCGTTTTTTACCAGGCGCAGAATCTCCCAGCGCGAGAGACCACCCATGGTCATTCGGGCTGCTTCCAGGTATTCGTTACTCAGGGTGGTGGCGGAAATCCCCCTGTTATCGGTATTGATGGTCACGGTCAGGCTGTAGTCCAGATAGGCTTTGAGCGGATAGGTATCACCCTCTTCCAAACGGTCAAAGCGGCGGAAGCCGTTGGTCTGGATATTGGAGGACGGGCACATTTCAATGGCAATGGAGTGATCACGAACATAGCCCATCATTTTTTTATTGTTGATCAACTTCAAACCATGGCCGATGCGGCGGGCATGAAGCAGATAGATGGCCTGCCAGATCTTGTCGTCTTCGGCCATTTCCCCCGCATGGATGGTGATGTTTATGAAATGATGGTGCAGGGGCATGAAGATATTTTGGAATTGCGCGGGGTCATTCCCTTCTTCCTGACCGGCAAGGTCAAAGCCGGTGATATGTGGAGCGGCGTCATGGGCGGAAGGATTGCCAAAGGTAACGGCGGCGGCAACATGAGCGGTCATAGCCGCCGTTTCCTTGTGCCGGGTGGCCATGATCAGAAAATTGACATGAAAACCATTGTGCTCGGCCATAAATTCATGGGCCGCATTGAGCAGGGTTTCGATGACCTGCGGAATGGTGAGTCCGGCACGGGTGTAGTTATCCGGTGAAAACCGTATTTCGACAAAGGAGTTGTTCTCCTGCACTGATTGATTCATCAGCCAGTGCAAGGCCAGCCGGAGATTACTTTCGGTCTGGAGCAGGGCCGATCCGCCAAGATCTCCGCACGCCATGTACCAGTTAAGATCACGGGCCCACTCACCTGGTGCGCGACCGTCCCTGCTTATCTCCTCGATCTGTTCGACGGAAAGCCCCTTTATCAGCACAGCGGTTCGGATATGGACCGGCTCTGTCTGGTCGGGCCAGAGGCACTCCAAGTTCTGGAGTCCATGGACAATGAACTTGCCTGCTTTGCTATCCCGTATTTTTCGCAAGTCATGGGCGTTGAGTTGGTGGCACGATTTTCCCGTGATTGCCTCAATCGCATCGCGAATCACAGTTTGGCGTTCTTCTGTGACGTTCAGATCATCAAGCAGTCTCGCCGCCAGCGCCTTGAGCAGCCCGGAATCATAGGCCCCGCCCAGATGACAATGCAGGTCAGCCTTAGGCAGACGTTGCAGCCAGGCCAGGTCTGCCTCAACCTGCTTTTGATCAACGCCGATGCGGTCATTGCGCAGATGATTGATAATGGCAAGTGGCAACAGGTAGAGAGAGCGGAAGTTGTCCCCCAGTTCGTCCTTGATAATCCGGGTGCGACGCTCTTCAGAAAATCGCCTGGTTGGAATCCAGAGAACATTGAAGTCCAGTGTTTGCTGCCGGATGTCCGAGGCGCGTTCCTTGCCATCGGGTGCGGTGATGGTGAGGTAGCCCATGCAGCCATACAGCAGCCCGGCTTCGATAAGCCTGTTGGTAATGGTCTTGCGACCACCGGAAGCGATAACAAGATCGTCTGCGGAAAGCAGCTCCACGGTATCATAAACAACCTTCCGCATATCTTCATCGTCACCATTACAGCTGATGTCATCACAGGGGATGGCATGGGGACAAAGATTGATTGATGGGTATTCTTGTGCCAGCGTCTCTTGAATGCTGGCCAGATTCTTCAGAGATGCAGCCGTACAGATGAGATGCAGTTCGAAAAGCGTATGACGGGAAAAAAGCTTGCGGATGGAAGAACTTTCTTCATTGTATTGGTACTGCCTGCTGTTACTGAGAAAATCAATTAATTCCAGTACCAGAGCAGGGCTTCCCAGGGCGGTAATAAGCTTCAGCGGTCTTTTCATATTACCATTCCATTCTGATCTGGTTTCGGTCAAGCAGGATGCCGTATCGGGTGTCGGGCCGACTGCCGCTCGCGGCAATTTCCAGTTTTGCGATGTGCCCCTGACCGAAGGCAGTGAGCAGTTCCCGCCGGATTTTTGATTTGTAGGACTGGAAGTTTTCCCGTGAAAGTGAGCAGATGCCGGAATCGCTCATTTCATCAATCATGCGGCCACCGGGAATACGTTCATACATACGGGAGACTGCGTTTGAGGCAACTATCTCCGTGGCTTCAAGAAAGCATTCCTCACAACCGGCGCAAAGTCGATCAAGGCGACATTCTTTTTTACGTTCGGCAAAGAAGGCGTAAAGGGCAAGCCTGGTTGGATGCATGTCAAGCTCCATCTGGCCATAGACGAGCTTTCCTTCTGTGAGATTGACTACCAGCATCCGGGGGGCATCACGGATAAGGGCCTGCATAAGCTCTGCCGGCGGCCGAGGCTGGTCGAGCAGCTCCTGGCGAAGCTCGCTGCGCATTGAGACAAAGGGGATGGTAACGAGGTGGATGGCAGCGTAACGAGTCTCTTTCCAGTAAGGCTGACCTTGATGGTCACGAAGTTGCACTGGCACCGATTGGCGCGGCGGAAACCAGAAGTCGCGACAGCTTTCAAATTCTGGTGAGACAAGAACGTGCAGGATGCGATCCTGAGCGCGACCGTAAAGCTGGGCCGCCAGCGTCAAACAGGAGGTCATGGTTTTACGACCTCCAGCGACCAGAAAGAAGACGGCTGTCTCTGGCCTGCCGGTAAATCGGAAGGCGAGATCAAGGCAGGTTCGCACCAGGATCTCGTTGTCATCGGGGGTGACGATATCACCCAACTCCCGGCCATTGGCATCCCGTAAAACATGGAGGTTATGGCTGCCAAAATCAATTGAAGCAGGGTCAATGCCGCAATCGGCCAACAAGGCCTGAAACTTGCCATCTTCCGGGGCCAGAAGGCCGGCGAGGATTTGCTCCTTCCCAGCTCTGGTGGTAATGACATGGACGCCATGAATCTCGCGGCCCTCATGCCAGAGGGCGTAGAGTGCCTCGGTAATAACCTGGGGTGACAGGCCACAGACCGCAAGCAGGATATTTTTCACTTAAACGGCCTCTGCTTCTATCCTGATCCGGCCCAGGCCGAAAGAGGTCTGCTTGCCGAGATGAACGGTCTCGCAATAACGAAGCAAGGGGATAAACTCCGAGAGATCCTCGGCCTGATAGGTGATGGTTCCAGTGATACCTCCCATAAGCATGGCGGTGTGTTGACGATTACTGTAACGTTCGATATCGGTCCAACGACAGGAGGAACTCGTTATGGCGACCGCTGCGGCGCGAGCCACCAGCCCCTTGTAATCGAGAACAGGCTCTCCATGCCCTCCATAGGTCGACTCCAGGGAGGAAATTCGGCGCAACGCTGCCCGGATCAGAAGATGAAAAGCCAATCCGTTTTGCAGTTGGTTATCACGCTTCAGGCGAAGCGGGGTCAAGCAGGTCAAAATGACCTTTGTGATTTTTGCGGCAGGGGCGGGGTCAAGAGCCAGTTCTCTTGGTGGAAGTGAAGAATTCAGAGTGTGTCCATCAAAAATAAGGGTATCAGTCTGGTGTACAGCTTCGAGTTGAAAGCAGCCGTCCCCATTTTTATTGCCCTTGCCAAGTCCTGTTTTTCCCATCTCCTGAACCGCAAAGACAAGATGAGGCAGATAGTGAATGGCAGGGCCCAGCAGAATAAGTCCAAAAGAAAAGAGATCACCTGCCTGATAGGTTCTTGTCTCGTCATCAGGGGGTATGAGGATATAGGGGTGGGGCCGCTGGGCGGTAATGGGACGGTTTTCAGTGGAGCTATCCTGCTTGGGGTTCTGTGTAACTTCAAAGAGAAAGGCATAGGCGCAAGATTCACGCAACAGACATCCCGCACACTCTTGACGTCGAAGGGCACAGGCAATACGGCGGAGGGCATGGCCAAGCCCACCGCGCAGAGTGGAGCCCTTGAAAACCGGCAAAATCGCCAAGGATGTAAATCGGCATGAAAAGTGATATGTCCCTGCTTGCATGGAATCCCCCAATTTTTTAAATGACAGGGCTATCCTATCACGACCATCATAAGATGCAAGCGGTTGCAATGTTGCCAGGGAACATAAAATGATAAACCTGACTGAGTACGCATAACAGGTTGAACGCTGGAAGGGCGTGGCGGGTGTCTGCCCGGAGTAAATGTTACAAGTATGGTGCCAACGGCAACTCTTGTTTTCACTGATAACTGGTCTTCAATACGAAGGATATTTGTATCAACTACCCTGGCAGCTCATTCTATTTTCAAATCAAAAGAGCCTGTAGCAATACTCCAATAAATACCCTTCGACAAGCTCAGGGCGAACGGTATCCTCGTTAAACCTGCCTTTTCAGGTTCTTGGTGAAGCCGCTGTCCCGTTCGTGGTGAGCCTGTCGAACCACGAAATATACTTTCGCAACAGGATCAAAAGTGAAGTTTTAGAGTACTGTCCTCCCCCTTGGCGATTTATAACCATGAAACTTGATCGAGCCTTGCAAGCTGCTTATTGTGAAAAGCGATAACTGGAGGGTGGAGGCTGGAGCGCCTTTTATGTAGCATGCCCGAACATGGGTGAGAAGAGGAGAGGAAATGAAGATTGACTGGGCATATTTCAGGAAAGGCTGAGCGTCCTGTATCAAGGCCCGTGCGGTCTTAGGGCAGGTTGAGTTTGCGGTGGAAGTTGACGCGAAAAAAGAGGTGATCGGCGCGGATGCCGCCTGGGAAAGGCTGCGGGGCGCGGACAAGGTCTGGGTTGGGCGAGGGCGGGAGGCCCGCGTGTACCAGCCCGATGCGACCTCCAAAGACGCGATCATGAACGAGGTCCTGGGTCGGACCGGCAATCTGCGAGCCCCGGCCTTGAAAATTGGAAACAGCTATTACATTGGCTATAATGAGGCCATCTATAAGGAGTTACTCCCATGAACTGGAAAAGTCTGTTTGTCCCCGGAGCCAATATGAGCGCGGCCCAAGCGCGGAGCTTTATCGCTGATCAGCCACGGGATTCCTTTGAGCTCCTTGATGTCCGCCAGCCCTCGGAGTACGAAGAGGGACATCTGCCCGGCGCCCTGCTCTTGCCGGTGAAGGATCTCCCCGCGAGGATGGCGGAGCTGGACCCGGAAAAACCGCTTCTGGTCTATTGCCGCTCCGGGGTGCGCAGCAAGGCGGCCTGTCAACTGCTGTTGGCCCAGGGGTTCAAGGACGTTTATAATATGAGTGGCGGGATTCTTGCCTGGGAGGGCGAGAAGGTGGGCGGTGGAGAACTGCAGGGGCTGGAGTTTTTTGTGGATCGGGAATTTGGCGATGTGTTTCAGATGGCCTATGCCATGGAGGAGGGGCTTCGGCAACTCTATCTGGCCCTGGTGGACAGGGCCGCCGATGAGAGAGGCCGGAGGCTTCTGGAGCGATTAGCCGCCTATGAACAGGGGCACAAGGCCCAGCTCGCGGCCATGTTTTCGCCGCCCGCTTTCAGTGACAGCGGCGAGGCCGGGGTGGTGGAAGGCGGCTTTGACCGCCAGCAGATTCTCGACCATTTCAGCGCCCGCATTGCCACGATGAAGGATATCCTGGAGCTGGGGATCATGCTCGAGGCCCAGGCCCTTGATCTCTACAGTCGTCTGGCGAGAAAGGGTGAAGAAGGAAAAAGCGGGGAATTGTTTCAGTTTCTCGCCAAGGAGGAGGCCACGCATCTGAGCTATCTCACCGATGAGCTTGACCGGGTTTTGGCGAAATAAAAGACGCTGTTGCGACCAGGAGAGCCTGGCGCTGGGAACCGGCCTGAAAGCGCCGAAAAAATCTGGAGCCTTCCCCGGTGCCTGATATTACGCCGCCGCCGCTGGTGAAGGCGGAACCGGCGGATCCGGCGGATCCGGCGGGGTCGACGATGCCGATAAATCCGGAAGCAGCCTTTTGCCCAGTCGCTGTTCGTAAACGGCAAGGACAAGGAAGCTTGCCAGCGGCTGGGCAAACAGGATCGCCACCAGCATGCTGCTCCCCGCTGAGACGATGGCCATATAGAGCACGGTGACGACGATCTGGTCTGTCCAGGGCGCCTCGGTGGCCATTTTCCAGGACCCTTTCAGCGCGTCAATAAGCCCCATGCCCTTGTCGGTCATCAGGGGCACCATGTAGAGGGTGCCGAAGACAAGGGCTGCGGCCATGAGAATGCCGGGCAGAATCAGGAAGATGAAGCCGATCATCAGGGCGATCATTACCACAAAGCTAAAGCCAATCAGGGGCAGAAACAGCCGCATTTCCGAAAAAAGGTCCTTGACCTCCGGTTCCCGTCCATGCCGCAGGGCCAGCAGCAGAGATTGCATATAGCCGGCCATGGTCACCGGGGCCAGGATTCCCAGGCTGAAGGTGCTTATCAGGACTTGCGCCAGGGTCAGCAGAATCACCGGCCCGAGAAATTTCAGGGTGCTCTTCCAGGCTGTTTCCAGATGTTCCTTAAAGTCCATTTTGTTCTCCTGTCGGGTTGCGCGCTTGTCTTGATCGGTGATCAGAAAATTTCCTGAAGCGCAAGGAAAGATCCAGGCCAGGATGGAGAATCGCGACCTGTCTTGAGGTGCTTCGACGACTTGGCATCTGGGCCGGGGGGTCTAAAAAATTATTTCCAGCACATCCTGAATGGTGGCCACCCCCTGGAGATCCATACTGCCCTTCCAGCCGAGGCGTCCGAGGTTGCCCCGGGGAAGAATAAAACGGGTGAACCCCAGGCGTTCAGCCTCCCGGACCCGCATCTCGATATGGCTGGTGGCCCGGATCTCACCGGCCAGGCCCACCTCGCCGCAGACCACGGTGGTGGAGGGAATGGGGCGGTTGAGAAGACTGGAGGCAAGGGCGCAGATAACCCCAAGGTCCAGGGCTGGCTCGTCGATGCGGATGCCGCCGGCGATATTGAGGAAGATATCATGGCCGTAGAGATTGAGTCCGGCCTTTTTTTCGAGCACCGCGCAGAGCAGGGCGAGGCGCTGGGGATCGGCGCCAATGGCGGTGCGCCGGGCGGTGCCGAGATTGGTGGGGCTGACCAGGGCCTGAACCTCAACGAGGATGGGACGGGTGCCTTCCATGCTGGGCAGAACCACCGAGCCGGGGACGTCCAGGGGCCGTTCGGCCAGGAATATTTCGGAGGGGTTGGCCACCTGTACCAGCCCTTCCTCCTTCATCTCAAAGACCCCGATCTCGTTGGTGGAGCCGAACCGGTTTTTGACGGTGCGCAGGATGCGGAAGGCGTGATTGCGGTCGCCCTCGAAATAGAGCACCGTGTCCACCATGTGTTCCAGAACCTTGGGGCCGGCCAGGGCCCCGTCCTTGGTCACATGACCGACCAGGATGGTGGGGATGTTCTCCTGCTTGGCCATGGCCAGGATACGGGCCGCCGATTCCCGGACCTGGGTCACCGAGCCGGGGGCCGAGGGGAAATCTTCGCAGGCCAGGGTCTGGATGGAATCCACGGCCAGCAGCGCCGGGCGCATCTCGCAGGCCATGGCGATAATTGCCTCAACCCGGTTTTCGCAGGCCAGATATTCCAGCTCGTGCATGGCATTGAGGCGCCTGGCCCGCAGCTTGATCTGGTGCGCCGATTCCTCGCCGGAGACGTAGAGAACGGGCCGGTTCTGGGCGGCGATGGCGGCCAGCAGGTGCAGGATCAGGGTGGATTTGCCGATGCCGGGATCGCCGCCGATGAGCACCACCGAGCCAGGCACAATGCCGCCGCCCAGGACCCGGTCGAGTTCGCTGATGCCGGTGGGAATCCGTTCTTCGTCGCTGTCCGGAGCCAGGTGCAGGGGAACCGGTCTGGCGCTCAGGGCGGGTCGTCCACCCCTCGGGGGCGGCACAATCAGCTCCTCCACCATCGATTCCCACTCTCCGCACTGGCCGCAGCGGCCCAGCCATTTCACGCTCTGGTAGCCGCATTTCTGGCAGATAAAAACGGTTTTTTCTTTCTTTTTTGGTATAGTCATCATGGATAAGGTGTCAGAATCCGGAACTCATTGCAATTCTCCATCAAGCGCTCCATCCCTGGATCGCCTGGCAAAGAAAACTCCCCTCCCTTGACGGGAGGGGTTGGAAACAAAGCTCCCCTCAGGTCAAGGGAGAGGTAGGGGGTGGGTCGCTGCCAATGACCGTTTTCATTGCAGATTCCCCCCTCCCCTGACCCCTCCCCGCCGGGGGGAGGGGAAATTCTCTTCACATCCACCCTTGAATTGAAAATGGAAGTCAGCACGCAGCTAACGTCGTCACTCTCAAACAGGAAAAAATCATGGAATCACTCTCAAGCAGTATGCCTACCTCGCCTCCTCCTGTCAAATGGATTCCTCTCTGGTCGTCCCTGGGCCTGCTCTGCCGCAGCCCAAAACTGCTGGGCTGGAGTTTTCTTATGGTGGTGCTCACCTTCGGGCTTACCTGGGGCGGGTATCAACTGGCCGTGGGTTTTGTGGATGGCCAGACCGCGGGCTTTTTTCAGCAGCCACCGGATGCTGCCGGTTTCTTTGGCTGGATCAAGCATCTGGGATGGCAGGCGATGAAGTGGACGTTTTTTCTGGTGACCCGCATCATCGCATTTTATATGGCCTTCCTGCTGGCCTATACCCTGAGCGCGCCCGGCTATGTTTTTTTGAGCAGTTCGGCGGAAAAGAGGTATGCCGGGGATGCCTTCGAAAAGGATGCGCCCTTGAGCCCCAGGGGGATCCTGGTCGATATTCTGGAGGGATTAAAGATCGGCATCCTTGGACTGATGGTCACCGTGGTGGCCTTGACCGTCGGCTTTATTCCCCTCTTCGGTCAGATCGCTGTTCTCCTTTTGTACACCGGGTATTCGACCCTGATGTTCCTCGATTATCCCACCTCCCGCCGCCGCTGGAGTCTGGGCCGCAAGCTGGGCTGGCTGCGTCGGCATGGCCGGGCCGTCCTGCGTCTGGGAGTTTTTCCGGCGGTGGTCAGTCTCGTGCCCATTGTCAATATCTTCCTTATGGCCCTGCTCTTTCCCCTGTTCACGGTGCATACCACCCTGAATTTCGTCGCCCTGGAGCAGGCTGAAAAGGACGATTTCCG
>JACDZF010000371.1 GCA_013426795.1 Desulfocapsa sp.
GTCCCTGAGGTATCCCCACAATTTTGCCGTTCTACGTCAGGCTCCTAGCAATGCGTCGTGGTCGGTTGCTACCCATTCGCTGGCGTCGCCCACGGTCGCGAACAGCTCTTCCAGCAGGTGGCGATAGCTGTCGAGCACCAATAATAGGCGGGCGAGGAACAGCCGCGAATAGGCGCGGCGCTTGCGAGATCCGGGACGCAGCCGCTGGTGTAATTCCAAACGTTCGGCAGCCGTACCGAGCAGCCATAATAGAAACGCCGCCAGCGAAGCAATCAGCACCAGCACGGTAAAGCGACCGACGCCATCCGAGCGGCTGCATTCCAGTCCCTCGCCGAAGTGTTGGCTCTTCATCTCGCGGAAGCTCTCTTCTATTTGCATCCGCTGGCGATAGCGCTTCGCCACCTTCTGCGGCGCCCAAGCGGCCAAGGCGGTGGATGCGACGCGCAACCATGGCTCGCGCGCTGCGCGTGCCGCCTGCATACTCTTTTTCGAGCGCGAGCGCCTGCCGTTGGCGGTTTTGGCGCGACGTCCCTGCTTGGCTCTGCGGACCAGGACAAAGATTGCGCGCAGCGGATTGCTGCGCACCCAATCGCCTTCGCCAAGCCCTGTCGGCGTTTCTGTTGCTTTCTGAAACAAGGTCTTACAACCGACCCATCGCTTGTTCAGGCGAATATAATCGCGCCCGCGAATCCGTCCGACCCAACGCCAGCCCAAGCGCTCCACGTCGCGATAGAACGGTACCTTGAATCCGGAATCGGCCACGATGATCGGCGCCGCTCTCGCGGGCAATCGCTGCGCCAAGCGTTGCAGGAAACGGTGCTGCACGCTGCGATTG
Organism: Desulfocapsa sp.; assembly: GCA_013426795.1. Classification (GTDB taxonomy): domain Bacteria; phylum Desulfobacterota; class Desulfobulbia; order Desulfobulbales; family Desulfocapsaceae; genus UBA2270. The sequence goes on from JACDZF010000371.1 coordinate 836, forward strand.
CCGAGCTTGCGCTGCGGATGGACCTCTTCGTAGAGTGTCAGCGCGCGTCCGCCGACCGGCAGCGAGGCACGCAGCAACTGCAGAGATTGATCCGCCTTCAGGTCCGACCAGTCGATGACGATCACCGGTTCGCGGATCCGCGCCAATGTCACTCGGCACAACGCCGCATAGATCGAGCCGGCTTCGTGTTGCAGGCGCGTATTGCCGAGCAATCGGTCGGCCCGCTTGATCTTGTGGCGGAGCAACCCGCTGCCGCCGAAGCGCCGGCCCACGTCGGTCAGCGTCAATCGGGGTCCGGCGATGCACGAGGCGACCGCCTCGAACAGCGTCGCCAGGCGGCGCGCATGG
>JACDZF010000098.1 GCA_013426795.1 Desulfocapsa sp.
GCAGCCTTAAAGGGGCCTGGGGTCGTGTCGCATCTTCCGCGCCACTTCCCCTTTGTTCGATTTTCTTTGAATAAGCCTTATTTGAGGTCTGTTTGTCAAGGGATGAATGTTTTCTGCTTTCATGGCACCGGCAAATCCACCAGCTCAGATCCCCGGGAAACCCTGGACCTGTTTCATATCCCTGCGGGTAGATTCTTTGGTATTTCACCGAAGACCAGGATCGTTCCATAAAAAAATGTCTCTGAGTCGACCTTTTCCATCCATGCTGATCGTGACCTTTCAGGATTTGAGAAGGGCGGGACAGGGGGTCACGGGCAGACCGGCAGCCCTTCACTTTTCGAGGGTGTCCCCTTTTTTACTTTTCTATTCTATGGTAATGTTGTGCCATTGAAAAATTCACAGACGGGCCGGTTTCGTCTTTTTCTTTTCCTCCTCCGCATCCCCTCCCGCAATCCATGCAGACAGAATGGTTTCGCATGATCTTCTCCTACATCTTTCTGGTGATCGGCGAGGTCTTTTTTGTCACCGCCCTGCTCCATATGATGTACCAGCGACGCAGCCCCACCAGCATGATCTCGTGGCTGCTGGCCATTATCCTGCTCCCCCATCTGGCCGTGCCCCTCTACTTCATCCTCGGTTCACGCAAACGGGTGAATTCCAAAACAAAATCCATGTTCAGCCTGCGTTCGGTGACCGATCTGCCCCTGGAAAAGGCCAACCCCATTGACGGCGTCCTCCGTGCCAACGGCATCCCGGGCGGCACCCGGGGCAACCGCTTTTCCCTCCACACCGATGGCACAGCGGCCTATCTCGCCCTCATGGAGCAGATCGACACCGCCCGGGAAAGCATCTTTATCAGCACCTATGTCTTCAACAATGACGCCGTCACCGCTGCCATCCTCCAGGCCCTGACCCGGAAGGCGGAGCAGGGCGTCAAGGTCAGGCTGCTCATTGATTCCCTGGGCTCGTTTCCGCTCTACTGCTTCCAGGGTTCCCTGGCAGCCCTTCGCCAGGCTGGTGGCACGGTGTCATTCTTCATGCCCATCCTGCACATGCCGCTGCGAAACTATATCAACCTGCGCAATCACCGGAAAATCTTTCTTTTCGACCGCCGCACCGTCCTCACCGGTGGCATGAACCTCTCCCGTGACTATCTGGGACCAACTCCTGATACCCTCCGCTGGCATGACCTGCTCTTTCTCATTGAAGGGCCGGCGGTCTTTCATTACCTCGAGATCTTCGCCTCGGACTGGGCCTACGCCTCCGGGTACACCATCCCCATCAGCCTGGACATCGTTCCCCCGGGTCTTGGCGACGCCTATATCCAGGTGGTCCCCTCCGGCCCCGACATTGCCCGCGACGCCCTTTTTGAGGCCCTGCTCTGCGCCATCTACAGCGCCAGAAAACGGATTTGGATTGTCACTCCCTACTTTGTTCCGGTCACCTCGTTGCAGGAGGCCCTGATCATCGCCCATCATCGGGGTGTGGATGTGCGGCTGATTACCCCCTATGGATCCAACCATCTCCTGGCCGATCTGGTGCGCAGCAGTTACATGCGGGAGCTCATGGACGCCGGGATTGAGGTCGCCCTCTACAAGGGGAGCATGCTCCACGCCAAGGCCATTCTCTTCGATGATGACAGCGCCATGCTGGGCTCGGTCAATATTGATAATCGCAGCCTGCTGCTGAACTACGAGGTGGTCAGCTTCGCCTATTCGGTGTCGATCATCTCCGAGATGAACAACTGGATGCTGAAGCTCCAGGAGGACAGCCGGCATACCATGAAACCCCTGGGCCCCATGCGGCGCATCGCTGAAAACATGATGCGGGTGGTCGCGCCGCAGTTGTAAAAGCGGCAGGAATTGGGTAGCCTGTGCAGCGATCAGGAGAGCTTCTGTGTCAACGCACCTTTTTCATCGGGAGATTTGCCCATTTTCAGCCAACCATCCCATACGCCGCCAGGGCCAGACCGCCGGGAACCCCTTGCCATGCGCATCGTCTTTCTGATCTACGGATGGCTCTGGGGCCTCGCCATTCCCTTCCTCCGCCGCAACCAGAGACTGCGCCAGGGCTTTGACCAGCGCACCCTGGGCAAACTCCCGGCCCCGGCGCAGCTCTGGATCCAGGCGGCATCGGTGGGCGAATCATTCCTTGCCGCCGAACTCCTGAAAGGGCTGGACCCGTCGGCCCCGGTGCGGATCCTGCTCACCAGCTGCACCAGTCAGGGAATGGAGATCCTGGAGAAATGCCGGCGCGACACCATGGAGCAGAACCGCCGGCTCATCATTGATACCGCCTACCTCCCCTTTGACCGTCCGGCCCTGATGGAAAAGGCCCTGACCGCCGTGGCGCCGAGGCTCATGCTGCTGCTGGAAAGCGAACTCTGGCCGGGGCTGCTGCGGGCCTGCAAAAGGCAGGGGGTGAAGATCCTGGTGGCCAACGGCCGGATGACCGCCCGCAGCCTAAAGCGCTATCGCATCTGGCCCGGGCTGTGGCGCCATCTGCGGCCGAACCGGATTCTCGCCATCTCCCCCGGCGATGCCGCCCGCTTTGCCGACCTTTTCGGCGGGGAAGGGGTGGAGACCGTGGCCAATATCAAATTTGACCGCATCGCTAATCAGGCTTCCCCGACCCAGCCGGACAATCCTTTGGCCCCGCTCTTTCCAGCCGACACCAGGCTGATCATCCTCGGCTCGATCCGGGAGGGGGAAGAAGAAGACGTGGCGCAAATGATCCGCGCCATCCTCGATGGCAGCCTGGCGAACACCCAGCCGGTCATCATCGCCCTCTTCCCCCGCCACATGCACCGGATCAGCCACTGGCAAACAATCCTTGAGAACCTTGGCTATGAATGGTATTTACGATCACGGATTACCGGGCCCGTGCCCGCCCCCAGCATTGTCCTCTGGGACAGCATGGGGGAAATGCTCTTCGCCTACGAGCTGGCCCGCGCGGCCTTTGTCGGCGGCAGCCTGAAACCCCTGGGGGGACAGAATTTCCTTGAGCCCCTCGCCGCCGGGCTCAAGCCGGTGATCGGCCCCCACTGGAGCAATTTTGCATGGATCGGGGCGGACATCATCCATCAAAAATTGGTCTTGCAGGCAAGGGACTGGCGGCAGGCGGCAGAGATGCTGCTCATGCAGAGCACGGTGACACCCCGGCGCGGGCAGACACGGGGGGAGATTGTCGCCTATGTGGAGCAGCGACGCGGGGGCACCGCCAGGACCTGCGCGATCATCAACCAGCTTCTCGGCCCATCACCTCCATCACTCCAGCAAACGAGACCATCACCATGACCCAACTCCCCCCCTGCTACGGCATCATCCCCACCCGCTATGCCTCATCCCGCTTTGCCGGAAAGCCCCTGGCACTGATCCTCGGCAAACCCATGATCGAGCATGTGTATGTCCGGGCCAGCCAGTGTCCTCAGCTCCGGCAGGTGATCCTCGCCACCGATGATGAGCGGATTTTCAGCACGGCCCAGTCCCTTTCCATCCCCGTGCTCATGACCAGCCCTGACCATACCTGCGGCAGTGAACGGGTCCTCGAGGCGGCCCGCCTGCTGGAGGTTCCCGATGATGGCGTGGTGGTCAACATCCAGGGCGACGAACCGGCCCTGGTGTCCGAGATGCTGTCTGCGCTCATTGCCCCATTTTCCTCGCCCGAGGTCCAGGTAACCACCCTGGCCCGGCAGATAAACGCCACCGAGGCGCAGGACCCCGATCAGGTCAAGGTGGTCATGGGCAAAGACCACCAGGCCCTCTACTTTTCCCGCCTGCCCATCCCCTATCCCCGTGACGGCAGGGAGGATGGCTATTTTGGCCACATCGGTCTCTACGCCTTCCGGATGAAAACCCTGGCCCGATTTGTCGGCCTCGACAAGGGTCTGCTGGAACAAAGGGAACACCTTGAACAACTGCGCCTGCTGGAAAATAACATCCCCATCCAGGTGGTCATCACCACCCATAAATGCCACGGCGTTGATCGTCCAGCAGACATCGCGGTGGTCGAGGAGATGCTCCGCCAGACCCAGGGCTGACACCGGAAAGGCGGCTTTACCGGAAGCTGACAGGGCTTCTTCGATGCTGTCCTGCTTTCTGATCAGGAAAAGCGGGGGTACGGGCCTTGACGGGCTGGCCCGGAACCCATTACCGGCCAGTGCCGAAAAAGTGCTTCCAGAAAGCGAAATGCTCTGAAATCATTTTAGCTTTTTTCGATTTGTGATGTTTCAGGAGGAGGCCCGGAAGGTTCTTGAGGGCCAGAGGAGACCATCTGGTTTTTTTTGGGAAAAAGGCGGCGGAGAGGGGTTGTTGGGAACAAAAAAAAACGGGGGAAAGAAACTGACTCGCAGTTTCTTTCCCCCGTTCAAAGGGACTTACCAGGATACAACAGGTGTTCTATTAGACGCAACCGGTTGGTTTTGGCAGACCAGCCATTTTACAGGCTCCTTTACCAGGACCGGAGGGGAACAGCTCATAGATTCGTTTCAGAGGAAAACCGGTGGTCTTGGAGAGAATACGAACCATCGGGGCAATACCGTTTTTCTTGTAGTATTCCTGAAGGGCGTCAATGACCTTCTTGTGCTCATCAGTCATTTCGGAGATACCTTCAACTCCCTTAACATAATCAACCCAGTTGTCATTAAATTCTTTGGCGTTGAGCAGGAATCCGTCTTCGTCCACTTCAAAACTGGAACCGTTGTGTTCTAATGTAGGCATGTTACCCTCCTTAAAAAAAATATTGTTAATGGGTTCTCACTGTTTCTTATACAAGAAAAGACTCTTCAACTAACCCCGATGAACGGGATAAGCGCCTTTTACAGATTGTTTTCTTGCAAAAAAAAACAAGAAAATAATCTGTAAGGCACTAATTCAATTTTGGCTTAATACTATAGGCAATTTGGTTTGTCAAGCGAATGGACAGTCATTTTTTCGGTTATTTTTTCCGGGAAAAGATGATTGTCCGGAATCGTTGTCAGGGCCTCCTCTATATGTCGGCAGAACAGGTCAGCGACAGCCGGCAGCAGACCAATCCCCTGCTCCATGATTTCCACCCGGATGTCCGCCCCGGCCATCCGGTTCAACCAGGAGTGGTCACAGTCGGCGGCCAGGTCCCGCTGAAAATGCATCCCTGCCACCAGCAGCAGAGGGACGATACACACCTCCCTGTAGCCGGCAGCCCTGATATCGGCAATGACCTCCGCGCGGGAAGGGCACCCCTCTTCAATGACGCCAACAAAGACCCTGGGACCAAAGTGTCGGCGGAGGAAATAGTGGAGGGTCGGGTAGGCGCACCAGGCGGGGTGATCGGTGCCATGCCCCACCAGCAGTACGGCCTGATTGGGATGGGCGTTGATCAGGGGCGCAAGGCCGGCGCAGAGGGCGGTGAAATCAGCAGGCGAGCTGAGAAGGGGCAGGCCGATGGCGGTGCGGATGGGGCTTTTGTCTGTTTCTGCCACCAGGCGGATGAATTCATGGCCGCCAATGAGGTGGAGCGACTGGACCACGGCCCATGGATGGTGTTGACGATGCAGGGCCTCGAGAATTTCCCGGGGGCTGGAGACGGGAGGGTGGTCTCCGCCCTTGCTCTCCTTGAGTATGCGCGATGAGAAGGCGCAGAGGATCTCATGCCCGGGAAAATGCGTCTGGATCCGGGCGGCCAGATGCCCATAGGTGTCCCTCGCCCCGGCGTTGGTGCCGAAGGCGGTAATGACTATGGGAACCGGGGCTCTGGGCTTGATCATGGTGTTTGATTCGTGGATGGGTATGGGCATCAGGGGCTGTCTGTATCGGGGCACCCTCCCGTCACCGGATATTCCGGCGGTGCTGGAGTTGCGGAAAGGCAGGGAAAGCGGCCAGTGTCCCCTTTAGGTCTTTCATCTCTCTATCGTACTTTATGATGAAAAACGACAGAAAAATGCAGGGAGTGTTCCCCTTATACTCTTTGATTCCGGCCCAGGTCTCTGGCATGACAGGAGAAAGAAGAGGATTGGTGTTTGCCATGGATCCAGAAACTTTTTATTCCGTTCCCCTCCCATTCCTGTTACATTCAGCGTGGTTCATCACCAGGGTAATCCTGCGGGAGGATTTATCAAGAGCTTCACCATAATTTTACAATTATGATTCCACCTTATACCTTATAATCGGGAGTGATTTTATGAAAATGGGATCCTGCGGGCAAGAACCCGGCAAAGAGAAGGAACTGGGGCTGGCTGATATCGTCGCCTGTAATTCGGCGATTTGTTATATCGACGGCCAGGAAGGACGGTTGATCTATCGCGGCTATGATGCCCTCGATCTGGCCCGCCATTCCACCTTTGAAGAGGTGGCCTATCTCCTCTGGTATGGCAGGCTGCCCGGGCTGACCGAGTTTCAGGCCTTTCTCGACGGGTTTACCGGCGGCATGGTGCTGCCCGTTGAAACCACCATGATTCTGCGGATGTTTCCGCGCGCCGCATCGTCCATGGAGGTTCTGCGCACCGCCGTCTCCTCCCTTGGGCACTGGGATCCAGACACCGGCAATATGCGGCTGGATGCCTCCCTGCGCAAGGCCCAGCGCCTGACCGAACGGATTCCCCTGATCATCGCCGCCCATCAGCGCCTCAAAGATGGGTATGAGCCCATTGCCCCCATTTCCAACCATGGCATTGCCTATAATTTTCTTTATACTTTGCAGGGGAAAGAGCCCGATGGCGAGATTGTCCGGGCCCTGGACGTTGCCCTGATTCTTCATGCCGATCATGAGTTGAATGCCTCAACCTTTGCGGCCCGGGTCACCGCCGCCACCATGTCGGACATCTATTCGGCCATGACCAGTGCCATCGGGGCCTTGAAAGGGCCCTTGCACGGCGGTGCCAATGCCGATGTGATGGAGATGTTTGAAAGCATCGGGACGCCTGAAAAGGCCGAGGCCTGGGTCATGGAGCGCCTGGCCGAAAAGGCGAAGATCCCGGGATTCGGGCATCGGGTCTATAAATGTGAAGACCCCCGGGCCGGTATTTTACGGGAGTATGCCGCGCGGATTACGCAAAAGGTCGGTGATACCCGTTACTTTGATATTGCCCAGATCGTCGAAAAGACCATGCTTGCCAACTCCAAGGTCTTTCCCAATGTGGATTTCTACTCCGGAACCCTCTATCGGGCCATGGGCATTCCCACCGAGCTGTTCACCCCCATTTTTGCCATGAGCCGGGCCGTGGGCTGGTCCGCCCATATCCTCGAACAGTGGCGCAACAACCGTCTGATCCGGCCCAGTGCCAATTATGTCGGACCCTGTTTGCAGGAATTTAGCCCCATTGAGACCAGAACCCCGTAAACCCTTCCCGGTGGCGGGGTCGGCTTCCGGGCGGCCCCTGGTGATTCCGGTGCCTGCCATGGTCTCTCCCATGGCAGGCCGATTTGTGGCCGCTGTTTCGTCCTTCCTCATTCACCGCGACGAGGTGTCCAATGAATGAAATTCTCCTCCATCCTCCCAAACGTCTCTATCGCGCCGCCCGATTCGCCACCCGGCCCCAACCCCACAGTCTCAATATCATGGGCTTTGGCTTTGACGGCACCGCCTGTTTTCGCAAGGGGACGGCCATCGCCCCCGATGCCATCCGCCTGGTGGCCTCGGATATCGAGAGCTATTCGCCCTATCTCGACCTTGATCTCGAGGAGGCCGCCCCTTTTTATGATCTCGGCAACCTCGTGGTGCACAATACCGGTGATGCCCATAACGACTATCTGGCCGCCCATGGCCGTTTTGCAAAGCTCACCGGGTCCCTGGATTTTGCCGCCGACGGGATTCACCTGTTGACCCTGGGCGGCGAGCACTCCATCTCCTATTCCGCCATCGCCGCATATCTGCAGGCCTATCCCGATCTGCTCCTCCTCCACCTGGACGCCCACGCCGATCTGCGTCAGGAGTATCAGGGCTACCATTATTCGCACGCCTCCATCATCCGCCGCTGCCTGGATCATTTCGGCCCCGGCCATCAGCTGCTCCAGTTCGGCATCCGCTCGGGCACCCGGGACGAATACGCCTGGATGCGGGGCCACAAGACCCTGGCCTCCAGCCTCGAGGCCTTTGTCGAGATGATCGATGGGCAGCCGGCCGATCGCCCCATCTATCTCACCCTTGATCTCGACTACTTTGATCCGGCCTATATGCCCGGCACCGGCACGCCGGAGCCGGGCGGCCAGGATTTCTTGTCCTTTGTCCGCATCGTCCAGGCCCTGCGCCGGAAAAGGCTGGTGGGCGCCGACGTGGTGGAGCTGTCGCCGCCGGTGGATGCCAGCGGCAACAGCGATGTCTTTGCCACCAAGGTGGTCAGGGAGCTGATCCTTGCCTTTCAGCGGAAGGAAGACCATGAACAGTGATCCAGAAGGGATCGCCCGCGAAAATCGCCAGCGATATCATGTCCCCGAGTGGGGCAACGGCTATTTTTCGGTCAATGGCAAGGGCCATCTCTGCGTCCTGCCGGAGAAGCGGGAAGACGGGCCGACCATCGATTTTCTCGAGGTCATCGAGGAGATCAAGAAGCTGAACATCTCCTTTCCCGCGGTTATCCGTTTCCATGATATCCTCCGTTCCCAGGTGCGTCTGCTCAATACCACCTTCCGGGCGGCCATTGAAGAGTGTGAATATCGGGGCCAGTTCTTCGGGGTCTACCCGGTGAAGGTCAACCAGATGCGGGAGGTGGTGGAGGAGATCATCGATGCCGGTCAGCCCTTTGACTATGGCCTGGAGGCCGGCTCCAAGCCGGAGCTGCTGGCCGTCCTGGCCCATAACGCCAACCGCAATGCCCTGACTGTGCTCAACGGCTATAAGGATGAGGATTATATTCGTCTGGCCCTGCTCGGTCGCAGGCTCGGGCGCAAGATCATCCTGGTGGTGGAGAGTTTCTCCGAGATTGCCCTGATTATCCGGGTGGCCGGTGAGCTGGGGGTGGAGCCGATGATCGGCCTGCGGGCCAAGCTTGCCGCCCATGGCACGGGTCGCTGGGCCGGGGCCAGCGGCGAGAAGGGCAAGTTCGGCCTGAGCTGCGGCGAGCTTTTGCGGGCCGCCGAGATTCTGCGGGAGCATGGCATGGTCCACTGCATCAAGCTGCTCCACTTCCATGTGGGCAGCCAGATTCCCGATATCCGCTTTATCAAGGAGGCCATAGGTGAGGCCGGCCGGGTTTTTGTCGACCTGGTGGCCCTCGGGCTGCCCCTGGAGTATTTTGATGTAGGCGGCGGGCTGGGCATTGATTATGACGGCTCCCGCTCCGCCGGCGAGTCCTCCCGTAACTATACCCTGGAAGAGTATGCCTTTGACATCATTGAAGGTCTTCAGGTTATCTGCGATCAGGCCGGGGTCCCCCATCCCCATATCGTCAGTGAGAGCGGCCGCTTTGTCACCGCCCACCATTCCTGCGTCATCACCAATGTCATTGACACCATCCATCAGCCCGGCGAGGAGGCCTGTCCCGGGCGCCAGCCGGGGGAACACAGCCTCCTCTCCGCCATGCGCGCCTCCTCCCAGGATCTCAATGAGCGCAACTTTCAGGAGATCTTCAACGATATCCAGCAGTGCAAGGAGGACGCCATCAGTGCCTTTCGTTTCGGGGTGATCACCATCTCCGAACGGGCCACGATTGAGACCCTGCACTGGAGCACCCTGGCCCGGATACAGAAGATTGTTGCGGATCAGCCCTTTGTCCCGGAGGAGCTGCGCCGACTGGGTGAGCTTCAGGCCAGCCAGTACCTCTGCAACTTCTCCATCTTTCAGTCAGCCGCCGACAGCTGGGCCATCGGCCAGCTGCTGCCCATCATGCCGGTGATGCGCCTCGATGAGCGCCCGTCGGTGCGCTGTTCCCTGGTGGATATCACCTGCGACTCGGATGGCAAGATCGACCGGTTTATCGGCAAGGGCGGGGTGGAAAAGACATTGCTCCTCCACTCCCTCAAGGCCGGGGAAGAGTACTATATCGGCCTCTTTCTCACTGGTGCCTACCAGGATGTCATGGGCGATATGCACAACCTCTTCGGCCGTCTCAACGAGGTGCATATCTACGGCGATGACGATGATCCCAGTGACTTCTACATTGAGGAGATGATCAAGGGCTCCTCCGCCCAGCAGGTCCTGACCACCATGCAGTACAACCCCGAGATCCTGGCCCGGACCATCAAGAAGGAGATTGATCAGCAGGTGCAACAGGGCCGGATCCAGCCCCGCGAGGGGGTGCGCCTGGTGGATTTCTATGAAAACTGCCTGGCCGATTATACCTATTTGAAATAGGGTCAGGGGAACTCCCAGCCGGGACAGGTAGCAAGCCAGGAATTGGACACCCTCTCTTTGCCCTTCCCTTTCCTCTCTGGGGATGAGCCAGGGAATTTGTCTTTCGTAATGCCGTCGGGTACGTCGTTCGGTCGTCCATTGGTCAGGGTTTCGGGCATGGACAGCCGCAAAAGCACGATCCAATTTTTTTCGCAAGGAGTGGAATGGATGTTTCACAATCTCAGTATTCGATGGAAGATGCTGCTTCTGGT
>JACDZF010000099.1 GCA_013426795.1 Desulfocapsa sp.
ATTAGTGCCGTTTAAAACTAACTGACAGCTCGACGCTATCTGACTCCAGGGCGGGGGAGTTCGTCTTATTGAAATTCGGACCGGATTAATTTGGAACTGCAAACTTTATCAAATACATTCAATAAATTCTATGAATCTGAAACCACAGGCGGAATACTGTTGGTCATATGTCCCATAACTTCATTAGTGTGTGCAAACTTACCCGTTACTTCAGATTATCTGAATTTCTGGCAAAAGGATCTCGGCGGGTTAAGTCATGAGCTTTGGGTCAATGATGCCATAATGGCAATTTTCTACTCATTTATTGTTCGAAGTGCGCTTAAGCTGGAAGAACCGAAAAGGTTCCTTCGTTCACGACGCGGCGGTGGGTCGTTGAGCTGGCGCATTCATGGTTCAACCGGTTACGCAAATTGATCCCACGATATGAGAAGACGGATCTTCCATACACTACACTCAACACATTGGCGGCCGCTATGATTGTTTTGAACAAGGTCACGACTACTTCGAGATACGCACTGAATCGGATCAACCTTTTTCTGCCGTGCCATCACTTTTTAACACAATCTTAATAATTTAGGAATACTATGATAAGAAGCTACGAGATGGGTCAAACATGGATAAACGCAACGTGACCGATACCCAGGTTTGCACGGTGAAAGATTGGTCAGCCATTTTTTTGTGAGGGGAGGGAATCATTATGGTGACGGATTGGAAAAAGGAAGCCTCAGCATTGCTGGAACCATTACACAATCTGGTGCTGGCGGCCCTGGCGCTGGAGAAGGCCTTTGTCAGTGAACTGGCCGAGGTCAATCCTGAGCGTGTGAACAGCGCCAGAAACCTGATCCATTATCTCAGTTTGCGACAGACGGATATCCGCCCCTTGCAGGAGAGTCTGGAACGCCTCGGGCTCAGTTCCCTTGGCCGTCTGGAAGGTCATGCCCTTGCCTCGTTGCTGGCGGTGAGCCGGGCGTTGACGAGGCTTTCCGGCCTGCGCTGGCGTGATAGTTCGCTGGCCGCCAGAGTGCCGGTGAATTTTGACAATGGCGAAAATGATCTGCTCCAGGCAAGAGCGGATGAGTTGCTGGGGGCAACGGAGGGAAGGTCGGTGCGGATCATGGTGACCATGCCTTCGGAGGCGGCGACAAACGCAGAGCTGGTGCATGATCTGGTGGCTGCCGGAATGGATGTTATGCGCATCAATTGCGCCCATGATGGGCCGGAGCAATGGCAGGGCATGATTGAAAATCTGGGCCGGGCCAATGGGTTGCTGGGGAAAAAATGTCGTATCTATGCTGATCTGGCCGGCCCCAAGATGCGCACCGGGAGTCTGCGTCCGGTGGGGCGGGTATTGACCTTGGGGCTGAAACGGGATGAACGGGGAGAGATTATCGAGCCGGCCCGTATCTGGTTACAGGCCGCCGGGGCCAAAGAGCAGGTAGTGGCTGACGAAGTGGACAAGGTGCTGCCTTTGACCGGCGGGTTTCTCGATGGCGCCGAGGCCGGTGATGAGCTGCGGGTTTACGATTGCCGGGGAATGAACCGGCGGTTAAAGCTGGTTAAGAAGAAAGAAGGACGCTGGCTGGCAGAGTCGGTCAAGCGGGTTTTCGCGGAGAGTGGGACCAAGGCTGATCTTTATCGCGACGGCAAGCTTGTGGCCAAGGGCAAGGTTGGACTGCTGCCTGAAATCGTTACCCCGTTGACGCTTGTCAAAGGGGATATCCTGGTCTTGACCCGCTCACAGACTCCCGGTTCGCATGAACGCCGGAACCATCATGGTCGTGTTGTTGAACCGGCATCCATTCCCTGTTCCCTCGAAGAGGCCTTTGACCAGGTCAGTCCCGGTGAGCGGATCTGTTTTAATGACGGTAAAATTGGGGGCACGGTGCAGGAGAATGATGGTGACCGGATCATGGTCCGTATCACCACCAGTGGCTCGATAAAGGGACAAAGGCTGGCCGAAGGCAAGGGCATCAATTTTCCCGATACCTGTTTTGTCATGCCTTCCCTGACCGAAAAGGACCGGGTTGACCTGGATTTTGTCGCGCAGCGGGTGGATATGGTCGGCCTTTCCTTTGTCCGTGGCCCGGAAGATGTGCTGGCGCTGCATGAGCGGCTTGTTGCCTGCGGTAAGCCGGATCTGGGCGTGGTGTTGAAGATCGAGAACAGCCAGGCCTTCGCCAGCCTGCCCCAGATTCTTCTTGCCGGCCTGCGGGCGCCTCACCTTGGGGTGATGGTCGCCCGTGGAGACCTGGCTGCCGAGATGGGCTTTGACCGTCTGGCTGAGGTGCAGGAGGAAATCCTCTGGCTGTGCGAGGCGGCGCATGTCCCGGTGATCTGGGCAACCCAGGTGCTGGAAGGGATGGCGCAAAAACATCTGCCGTCGCGGGCCGAAATCACCGACGCGGCCATGAGCGGCCGCGCCGAGTGCGTCATGTTGAATAAAGGGCCTTTTATCGTCGATACGGTCTTATTCCTGGGGAACATCCTGGAACGAATGCAGGCCCATCAGAATAAAAAAACGGCCATGCTGCGGCGTCTGGCCGTTTCCGGCGCCTCTTCGTAGGTCGACAGCTGTTCTGAATGCGGCGGTTGTCCTGAAATGTCCGGGAGTCAACGCGCTCTTACGCCGCACCTGGAGAATAAAGAATCAGAGTGAAATGAATCTCTAAAAGAAGACCCATGTGTGTAAGCCGCTGCTTTATCCTATGTTGCAGAACAATTTGAATTTGCTCTGACTTTTTTATTTTAGCCAAGGTGAGAGGGCTGCTGTAATGAAACAGGTATCGTTTCCAGCTCTTCAGATATTAAAAGCAAACAGGCCGTCACTTCGCAGTGACGGCCTCTTTGCTTTTGATCATAGATGATTGCGGCAAGGCATGCGCACGCATTGCAATACCGGCAAACCCAAAAGGCCTTCGCTCAGGGTCCCAAAACCGTAAATGAATCAGTCCCACCCAAGGGAGAGAATCGCATCTCGAACAATCCCCGCACTGCGTGCCAACGCAGCCTCTTCGAAAGCATTCAGAGGGGGGATGAAGACATCTTGAAGACCATCGCTGGTACAGAGGCGGGGAAGGGCAACGCTGACATCAGCTACGCCGCAGACTTCAGGCGTCAGAGCGCTTAATGTCAGGATTGCTGATTGATTGCGGACAAGGACTTCGACGATACGGGCTAAGGCACTTCCGATGCCGTAATAGGTTGCACCCTTGCCTTCGATGATCTCATAAGCGGCACGGCGTACCCCGCAGTCAATTTTCGACCGTTGGGATGCGTCCAGTGTGAGCTTCCGACGCCTCAGGAAATCATCCAGAGGCATGCCGCTTACGGTGACTTGTGACCAAAGGAGGACCTCGCTGTCGCCATGTTCACCGACAACATAGGCGTGCACATGTTGGGCATCGACGCCAAGGAATGCGGAGAGCAGCGAACGAAAGCGCGCGGTGTCGAGCGTGGTTCCCGAGCCGATGACACGCCGGGAGTCAATGCCCCTCTCGACGGCGATCTTGGATGCCAGATGAGTCATAATGTCCACTGGATTGGTGGCGATCAGCAGACAGGCATCCGGCGCGTGTTCGAGCACGGAAGGGATGACCTGGCGAAACACCTCGGCGTTGCGACCCAATAGCTCGATCCGGGACTCGCCGGGGCGCTGACCCACACCTGCGCAAATGATGACCACGTCAGCGCCCGCCAGTTCGGAGTAACTGCCGGAACGAACAAGGCAGGGGTGGGCAAAGGGCACGGCATGCGCAATATCCATCGCTTCTGCGGTGGCCCGCTTTTCATTCAGGTCAGTCAGGACGATCTCCCGCGCCACGCCTCGCATCACACTGGCGAACGCGGCGGCAGCACCGACGTATCCGCTGCCCACTATCCCCAGTTTACCGCGCACGGTTTTCTGACTCGGAGGAATGATATTTTGGCTCATGATTTTATCTCCATAGGGGCTGGAATTTGGGAAGGCATGTTAATTTTTGACGATTTATTGTGATTTGGTTCATCGTGAATTGGAGAATTCGGCTGTTTGAGTTAGTCTGCATCAACGGAGGAATTCACCATGCGCAAACAACGGAAAAACTCTACAAATCAGGAGAAGGTTTTCATCCTCAAGCGGCACCTGATAGATCGGGAACCTGTCTCTGAGCTGTGCGACAAGTACAACTTGCAGCCGACGGTTTTCTACCGGTGGCAAAAAGAGTTTTTCGAGAACGGGGCATCCGCCTTCGAAAAGCCCAACGGCAGTCGCAAGCAGGCTGAGCACAAACGCATCGAGCAACTTGAGGCGAAATTGCAGACCAAGAACGAAGTTCTCTCCGAATTGATGGAGGAGCATGTTCAGTTAAAAAAAGAACTTGGGGTTCTCTGAGCGCGTCCTGGGTACCCCATGATATTCGCGATACCGTGATTGACTTTGTCAAGGACTGTTCTCCATTTCCTACTGAGGCAATACATATCTGACAAGCTCTCTTTTCCCTGGAAGCCCTTGAGCCACTCTTGTCCATGCTCCATCGCGGAACGCCTCGTAATCCCTGAAACTGCACGGTAACCCTTTGGCTTCGAGAATGTTGGGCTTATCCATGAGCTGGAAGTGGAGGTGGGGTGCCGTCGAGTTACCCGAATGGCCAACCTCTGCAAGCCGCTGACCGACTTGAACCGCATCTCCATCGCGGACACGGACAGAGTCTGTTCGGCAGTGGGCAAAGAATGCGTATACCTCTTTCCCCTGCATTTTGAGAATGATGTAATTACCCAGAACCGGCTTGAGGTCATTGGTCTTCGTCGGGTCGAACATCAGTGCGTTTTTGAGAACCACGGCCAAGTCCCCAAGCAGATGGAGCCTTTTCCTTTCAGGCCAGCCGTCTTGTACATCCACCACCGTGCCTGAAAACGGTGCATAGATCGGCTCGGACCAACCATAACATTCATCAAGGGTCACACCCAGAACAAGGTAACGCAGCATGGACCCACGAAAGAACTTAAGGCCATTTCCTTCCCTCCCAAGGCGCAAGAAATCGTAGGCGTAGGTCTGCGCGAGTTGGTCTGTACCGTGGCTTGGCACCCGTTCGGCGGGGGTATGCTCAGCCTCCCATTCACCACGAAGTGGAAAATCTACGGTGATTGGCTCGATTACCATGTGTCCCTCTCCCATTCCACCCCAACATTGGAACAGGTAAATTGAAGGCTGGCTATATCTGCGAAAGTTTGCTCAGTGCCTTGATGTAAATCTTTTCTGACAGGTCATTGATGATGGTGGTCAATGCCAGGTCTTCATTGTCTCTGGTGGCCGTTCCGCTTCGGGTAACCCGGGCATCTTCGGTCCATGTCTCGCTTGGAACCTCGAGGATGATCCTGTCGGTCTTGATCTCTTTTAAGATATAGCGGACGGTGAGCGTCACCTTGACCTGGGAGGTTGTGTTGTTAGGCCCATAGGAGAGGCTGGGCAGCTGGATGGAGATGATCTCGCCGGCCAGGATAAGATCGGCGGTGGCCTTTTCCTTGGTGACCTTGATGGAGCTGGATTTTTGGAACCAGTTGGTGAGTGATAGAAAGATCTTGGTGTCGAGCTGGAGGGCGCTGGTCCGGTTTTGCCAGTGGGTGACATAGATGGATCTTTCAGGCCCGCTGTAGATATAGGGGTTATGATAGCCGCAGGCGGCAAGGAGCAGAAGGGGAAGGAGAAAAATCAGGTGGCGACGGAGAGGTGTTTTCAAAGGGAACTCCACTGTGTAGAAGTTGAGGAGCTGGAAGAAAAAAAACCTGACAGAACCAGTCAGCCCGGATCATGTCGTGATTGCGGAACAAAAAAAGAGAGGATGGCTTCCGTAAAAAGTCTTTATAAGACGATATTAACAAGCTTTTTCTGAACGACAATAATTTTTTTGACAGGAGCGCCATTAATAATTTTCTGAACATTCCGGTCGGACATGGCCAGCTCCTTCATCGTTTCATCATCCGTATCGGCTGGAACGAGAAGACGGGAGCGGACCTTGCCGTTGACCTGAAGAACAATGGTCAGTTCCTCTTCCCTGGCAGCTTCCAGGTCGAGCTCCGGCCATTGGGCCTGGTCGATGGAGCAGGGCTGGCCGATCTGCTGCCAGAGCTCGGCGCAGAAGTGGGGAACCATGGGCGAGAGCAGGAGGAGGATGGTGCGCACGGCCTCGTGGATCAGGGCTGGTGTCAGGGCTTCCCGGTCTTCACTGCAGTCCATGGGGGCGAGGGTGCTGAGGGTATTGAACAGTTCCATAACCCCGCTGATGGCGGTGTTGAAATGGAAGTTATTCTCAATATTCGAGGTCACGCGCTGGATGGTCTGATGGGTCTTGCGATGGAGGCTTTGATCTGCCGGACAGCGGATCTCGATTTTTTCGTCACTTGCGGCCAGAAGCTCCCTGTGGCCCATGACGAAGCGATGGATGCGGCCAAGGAAGCGGAAGGCGCCTTCCACGCCCTTGGCATTCCATTCCAAATCCTTCTCCGGCGGGGCGGCAAAAAGGCTGAACAACCGGACGGTATCGGCGCCGTAGTCGTTGATCAAGTCGTTGGGGTCCACCACATTCCCCTTGGATTTGGACATCTTTGCTCCATCCTTGATCACCATCCCCTGGGTGAGGAGATTGGTGAAGGGCTCGTCAATGTCCAGATAGCCGAGATCACGCAGGACTTTGGTGAAAAAACGGGAGTAGAGCAGGTGCAGGATGGCATGTTCCACCCCGCCGATATACTGATCCACCGCCAGCCAGTGCGCCGCCTTGGCGCGGTCGATGGGGGCCTCGGTATGGCGGGGACAGGTATAACGGGCAAAGTACCAGGAGGATTCAACGAAGGTGTCCATGGTGTCGGTCTCGCGCCGGGCCGGGCCGCCACAGGACGGGCAGCTGGTGTTCACAAAGGACTCTCGCTGGGCCAGGGGGGCGCAGCTGTTTCTCCCGGCAGTTTGTCCGGCATCGGTATCCTCCGGCAGGATCACCGGCAGCTGGTGCACGGGCACGGGCTGGACGCCGCACTTGTCACAGTGAATCATCGGGATTGGGGCGCCCCAGTAGCGCTGCCGCGAGATTCCCCAGTCGCGCAAGCGATAGGTGGTGTGGGCAGCGCCGAATCCGTTTGTCGCGGCATGATCGATAATGGCCTTTTTGGCCGCCGTGGAGACCATCCCGGTGAATATTCCTGAGTCGGCCAGAAGACCGGGTTCCGTCTGCGCCGCCGCCATTTCGGTGCCGGTCAGCGAGATGCCTTCGGGGATAACCACCGGTTTGACGGCCAGGTTGTATTTGCGGGCAAATTCAAAGTCGCGCTGGTCGTGGGCGGGCACCGCCATGACCGCGCCGGTGCCGTAGCCCATGAGCACAAAGTTGGCCACATAAATGGGAATCTTGTCGCCGTTCAAGGGATTGATGCAGGAGCGGCCGGTAAAGATCCCCTTCTTTTCTGGCTCATCATCGGGTTTCTGCTGCTGTTTCTCCTGGAGAATGGCGTCAATAAAGGTTTGGATTTCCACCTGGCGATCCGAACCCGCAATCAGGATCTGAACCAGCGGATGCTCCGGGGCAATGGACATAAAGGTGACACCGAAGATGGTGTCCGGCCTGGTGGTGAAGATGGACAGAACCTCCCTGCTTCCTTCAATGGGGAAATCACAGGTGAGCCCCTCTGATCTGCCGATCCAGTTGCGCTGCATGGTCACCACCTTTTCCGGCCAGCCGCTCAGTTTGTCCAGATCGCGAAGGAGCTCCTCGGCGTAGTCGGTGATCTTGAAGAACCAGCCATTCATCTGGCGGGGGGCGACGAGTTCATCGCAGCGCCAGCAGGAGCCGTCAATGACCTGCTCATTGGCGAGCACGGTCTGGCAGGAGTTGCACCAGTTCACCGTGGTATTCTTTTGATAGACCAGTCCCTTTTCGTACATCTGGAGAAAGATCAGCTGCTCCCAGCGATAATAGCCGGGGTTGCAGGTGGCAATCTCGCGGTCCCAGTCATAGGACAGCCCGAGCTGACGCAGCTGGTTGCGCATGTAATCGATATTGTCATAGGTCCAGCGGGCCGGGTGGGTCTTATTCTTCTGGGCGGCATTCTCGGCCGGCAGACCAAAGGCATCCCAGCCCATGGGATGGAGGACATTGAACCCCCGCAGCCGTTTATAGTGGGCGATGACATCGCCGATGGAGTAATTGCGGACATGGCCCATATGAATCCGTCCGGAAGGATAGGGGAACATTTCCAGGACATAATACTTTTCCCGGGGATCATCTTCCGTGACCTTGTAACGTGCCTCTTTCCGCCAGATCTCCTGCCATTTGGCCTCGATGGTCTTAAAATCATATTTGTTGTCGGATTCTGCGATAATGGACATGCTGTTTGGCCTCGGTGAAAAAACAAAAAAACAAATAAAAAGAATTTTTTGTCAGGGGGGGAATGACGAAGACTCAGTAGCCGGGCGGTTCCTCATAATGACTCATGTTCTCGAAGAGGGTGAACTCCTTGAGAAAGGTGAGCTTGAAGGTGCCGGTGGGGCCGTTGCGCTGCTTGCCGATGATGATTTCGGCGCTGCCTTTTTCCGGGTTATCCTCCGCCTTGTTGTACACCTCATCCCGATAGATGAAGCAGATGACATCGGCGTCCTGCTCAATGGCCCCTGACTCGCGCAGATCAGACATCATGGGACGTTTATCGGTCCGGCTTTCAAGGCCCCGATTCAACTGGGACAGGGCAAGCACCGGGATCTTCAGTTCCTTGGCCATGGCCTTGAGCGCCCGTGATATTTCACTGATCTCCTGGGTCCGGTTCTCGCTGGTGCTGCGGCCCCGCATAAGTTGCAGGTAGTCCACGAGGACCATGCCGATATTATGCTGGGCCACGAGCCGGCGAACCTTGGCGCGCATTTCGAGCACGGAAATGGCGGGTGTGTCATCGATATAGATGGGGGCATTTTCGAGCATTCCCACGGCTCTGGTCAGTTTCGGCCAGTCCTCGGTGTGCAGCCTGCCGGTACGGATTCTCTGGGAATCGATGCGGCCCACCGAGCAGAGCAGACGCATGACGAGCTGTTCATGGGACATTTCCAGGCTGAAGATACCCACCCCCACATTGTCCACCAGGGCCACATGCTGGGCAATATTCATGGCCAGCGCGGTCTTGCCCATGGATGGTCGGCCCGCCAAAATAATGAGATCGGAGGGCTGGAGGCCGGCGGTCATCTTGTCCATCTCCTTATAGCCGGTGGCGGCGCCGGTAATCAGTTCTTTTCTGGCGTAGAGCTGCTCAATGGACTTGAAGGCGGCGGGGATGGCCTGGCCCATGGAAATAAAGCCCCGCTTGTTCTTGGAGTTGGCGATATCGAAGATGGACTGCTCCGCCTCATCCACCAGGGTGTCTATATCGCCCTGCTCGTCATAACAGCGGTTGGCAATTTCGGTGTTGACCTGGATCAGGCTGCGCAGGATGGCCTTCTGATGAATAATCCGGGCGTAATGGCTGAGATTGGCCGTGACCGGAACCATGGAGGTGAGCATGGCGAGATACGCGGCACCGCCCGCTTCTTCGAGTTTATTCTGGTTTTTCAGTTGATTGATGACGGTGACCAGATCCTGGGGCTCATTTTTTTCAAAGAGCTGAATCATGGCCTCGAAGATCTGCCGGTGGGACTGACGATAAAAGTTGTCCGGGGTGAGGATCTCAAGAACAGTGCCAAGGGATTGATCCTTGAGCAGGATGGTACCGAGGACTGATTGCTCAGCCTCAAGATTCTGGGGCGGGATTCTGCCGCCGGATGTCGGGGCGGTTGCTGTGGTCATGGGAAAGAGCTCACTCATCTTGATGCTGACCATGAACGAAAGAGGATGTGAAATGACACCACACCGGCGAGAAGGAGGATCCCTTAGGGTGTGCTGGTGGAGCCGTTCCGAAAAAGGGAGCGTGGGGCCATGACCATCACGCTGATTCAGAATCAGTTGGGGAGGCAGGACTTGGGTGCTGCTCCCCAACCGACGAAAACATCATGGACTTGGCGGACAATCAGGCCTTTTCAATGGTGGGAACAATCTTGACAGTGACATCGGTGGTCAACTGGAAGCCGGCCTTGATGGTTACCTTGAATTCCCCCAGGGTTTTAATGGGATCGGCCAGGAGAATCTGTTTCTTGTCGAGGACAATGTCCATCTCGGTCAGTTTCTGGTGAATATCAGCGCTGGTGACGGAACCAAAAAGCCGTGAGTCCGTCCCTGACAGCTGGACAATGGTAATGGTGATGCCGGCCAGTTTTTTGGAGAGGTCTTCCGCCTGTTGACGTTCCAACTCAAGCTTTGCCTTGATGGTGGCAAGGTTGCGGGCCAGCATGGTTTTGTTCTGGGCGTTGGCGAGAACGGCTTTGCCTTGCGGCAACAGATAGTTGCGGCCATATCCAGGCTTGACGTTGACGATGGCGCCTTCCTGGCCGAGGGTGCTGATGGTTTC
>JACDZF010000100.1 GCA_013426795.1 Desulfocapsa sp.
CCCTGGAGCGGGCGACACTGGGCCGTCCATGGCCTGCGCATTCGCCAGGGCCTTGGCCAGCTGCATGGCGACATCTTTTACCCCGCCGGCTCCCGCCAGATTGCCATATTCACGAGTCAGCATCCAGATGCTTCGAAGCAGGGGCCGGCTGGGCGCGGGGTCTGCCGTGGCTGGCGCTGCACTCCCCTGAGAAGGAATGGGAACGACTTCTTTGCTCCTGGTCATGACAGCTCAGACCCCATGGCAATCCACTGCCATCTGCCGGAGCAGATGATCGGCCAGGGTCAGGCGCACCATGGCCTCACACACCGGAATGATCCGGGGAATGGCGGCAATGTCATGCCGTCCGCCAACCCTGATGGTCACCGGCTCGTTGGCCAGATTAACGGTCTGCTGCTCCTTTGAAATGGAGGGGATGGGCTTGACCGCCACCCGCATCACCAGCGGTGCCCCGTTGGAAATACCGGCCAGGATGCCGCCGGCATTATTGGAAAGAAACCCAAAAGAGCTGATGGGATCATTATTCTCCGAGCCAAGCATTCCGGCAGAAGCAAACCCGGCGCCAATCTCCACGCCCTTCACCGCGCCGATGGACATCAGCCCATGGGCCAGCTCGGCCTCCAGTTTGTCAAACACCGGCTCACCAAGGCCGGCCGGACAGGTGGCCACAATCTCCACGATGCCGCCCACGGTGTCACCCTGGGCGCGCACCTCCTGCACCCGCGCCTCCATCTTCACCGCCGCCTCGGCGTCGGGACAGGAATAGCTGTTGCGCTCGATCTGGGAGAGATCGCGCTGCTCTGCCTGCACCCCCCCCAGGGCGACGGTATAGGCCATCACCGTGATATTGTGCTGGCGCAAGAACTGGGCTGCCACCGCCCCCGCCGCCACCCGGGCTGCCGTCTCCCGGGCCGAGGCCCGACCACCGCCTCGATGATCACGAATACCATATTTGGAAAGATAGGTCAGATCGCCATGCCCGGGCCGGAAGATATCGCGCAGGTTGTCATAGGATTTGGAGTGGGCGTCCTTGTTAAAGATAATAAGCGATATCGGCGTCCCGGTGGTGCGGGGCAGATCGGCCCCGGTCGGGGTAAAGATTCCCGACAGAATCTCCAGCAGGTCCGGCTCCTTGCGCGGACTGGAGGCCCCACCCTGGCCGGGACGCCTGCGATCCATCTCTTTCTGCAACTCCTCAGGGTCGAGAACAACCCCTGGTGGACAGCCATCGATGACCGCGCCCACCGCCGTCCCATGGGATTCGCCCCAGGTCGTTACCCGAAATACTTTACCGTAGGTATTTCCTGCCATTCGTTCTTCCTTTCAATGAAACGGTTTGCTTGCCATTTTGATCATGGTCCTCACCGGCAGCTCCCGGTGTGACACCCCCTGGAATCAACTCTCCTCAATCCGTCCTGCATTTCTCTCAGGGCTCCCCTGAAGCCGCCTGTCCTGAAGCTCCCACCGCCCGCTCAACAGCATCCAGGACCTCAGATGGGCCCAGCAAGCCGGTATCGACCACAAGATCGGCGGTGGATCGATACAAGGGTTCCCGTGCCGCCAAAACCTCCCGGATTTCGGCGCAGACGCCACTCCCGGTCAAGGAAGGCCGCTGCTTATCACTGACATCTGTATCGGAAAGGATGCGCCGGCAGATGATATCGGGGTCTGCAGTCAGCCAGACCACATAGCCCTGCTCCTTGAGTGCCGGCCAGAGATGCTGGTGGAGAATCGCTCCGCCGCCGGTGGCAATCACGCATCTCCGACACGTCCCCAGTCCTGCCAGGATCTCCTGCTCACACCGGCGAAATCCGTCCCAGCCTTCGGCCTGGACTATGGCCTGAACCGTGGCCCCCTTTTTTTCACAGATAAGGGCATCGGTATCGACAAAGGAAAAGCCAAGACGATCCGCCAGCTTCCTGCCAATGGTGGTCTTGCCGACGGCCCGGAAACCAATGAGAAAAACTATCTCTTTCATCCTCAAATTTTTCCTTTAATTTTAAGCTGGTCAAGGTTTATACTATTCGGGAACAGGAAGAAGTGTCAAGTCAAGATCAAGACAGCCCACCAGTTCATTTGAGTGCTCATGGGATGCTCACCGGCGGAAGCAGAAAAGGCTCTCACTTTTTTTTCTGAAAACCAGACAGGAACAGCATAATGAAATTCAAGGATTATTACCAGACCCTGGAACTGAAAAAAGATGCCACCCAGGACGAGATTAAACGGGCATACCGCAAGCTGGCCCGAAAGCTCCATCCCGATGTCAACAAAAGCCACGATGCCGAAGAGAAGTTCAAGGAACTGGGTGAGGCCTATGAAGTCCTCCAGGACCCGGAGAAACGGGCAGCCTATGACAAGTTCGGAAGCAACTGGCAGGCCGGCCAGGATTTTGAGCCGCCTCCCAACTGGGATGCCGGGTTTGAGTTCAGCGGCGGCGGCTTTACCCAGTCGGACGCCTCTCAGTTCAGTGATTTTTTCGAGTCACTCTTTGGGAAAAGCAGTGCCTCCTCTCACTCCCGAGGCGGCGGCCATCCCCATGGAGGATTTCAGACCAGGGGCCAGGATGTCCACGCCAAGATCGTGATCAATCTCGAAGACAGCTATCGGGGCAGCCAGCAGACCATCACCCTCAGCAGACCGGTTGTCGATGAACATGGCCACGTCCGTACCACCCCGCACAGCATTAGCCTCTCCATCCCCAAAGGAATTATGGAAGGACAGCAGATCAGACTGGAAGGCCAGGGAAGTCAGGGCATGGGTCAGGGGAAAAATGGCGATCTCTTTCTGGAAATTGCCTTCAACCCGCACCGCATATTCACCGTCGATAAACGCGATATCCACCTCCTGCTGCCCGTCACTCCCTGGGAGGCGGCGCTGGGGGCGACAATCACGGTGCCGACCCTGGGCGGATCGGTGGAGCTGAAAATTCCGCCCGGCTCGCAGGCCGGCAAGAAGCTGCGCCTGAAAGGACGGGGACTCTCTTCTGCTGCCCACAGTGGGCATCAATATATCACCCTGACCATCGTTACCCCGGAAGCAACGACGGATGAGCAGAAAAAGTGCTACGAACAGATGGCACGCCTTATGCCGATGAACCCGCGCCTCGGACTGGAGTCCGGTTCGTGATACTGGCTTGCATGGTCGCCTCACCCTCAAAATTTTGTTGTGACTTCATAATCCGCCTCGGGTTTTGAACGGCGGCGGCATCTTTCTATATCGGTTCAGGAGAAACATCATGCCCAATTCCAACCAGCCCTGTATGGTCATTGACGAAACCATGACATGCTCCCTCCGGCAATGCTGTGCCCTCTGCCAGATCAATGCCCAGATGATCCATGAAATGATCGACGAAGGGATTATCTCGCCTGCCGGTGACACCCCCCGCAACTGGTGCTTTGGGGCCAACGAAATCAAGCGGATTCAAATAACCCTGCGCCTGCAGCAGGATCTCCGGGTCAATCTTCCCGGCGCGGCCCTGGCCCTTGATCTTTTGGAGAAGCTGATGGAGCTGGAGCGCCGCCGGTCTTCGACGTAGATCCCGCAGAAGGGCGGGACAGGTACAAGACTCTGCAGACAAAAGTATTGACAAGTCCGGGCAAGGATGCTTACTTTTCGTAAAAATTGAAAAATTCAAGGTCATCTCCCATTGTCGGGAAAATGTTTATCCTCGTCATTCTGAGAAGCGCCATCGGAACCAGTTCAATTTCAACCGTCGATACCACCAGACAAGAGGTCAGCAAAATGAATAAAATGCTTATCAGTCTCCTGCTTTTGAGTTCCATCGTTACCTCATCCTGTGCCACCCAGGGCCAGAGCGGCGCCGGCATCGGTGCCGTAGGCGGAGCCCTGGCCGGACAGGCCATCGGTCATAGCACCGAGGCCACCCTCATCGGCGCGGCGGTGGGAACCATGCTGGGCTATATTATCGGCAACGAGATGGATAAATATGACCGGGAGCAACTCAATAACTCCTTTGAACGAGGCGTCTCCGGGCAAACAAACTCCTGGCGCAATCCAGACACCGGCAACACCTATGAGGTTCGACCCCAGCCCGCCTTTTCCGATACCAAGTCACGGCGTACCTGCCGACAGGCTGAGATCATTGCCGTCATTGATGGCAAGACTGAAAAAACCTACAGCACCGCCTGCCGCGATGAGAATGGCCACTGGCAGTTACAGAATTAGCAGGCCCTTTTTGTAAGGCAATCCGGAATCTCCCGAAAGCAGACACACACATGGTGTCTGCTTTTTTTATTCTGAAGGATTCTCCATGGCCCCGGGAACACTCTCCGTCACCACCTCCTGCCCGATGCAACTTGTTGATATTACCTCGCTGGTCGGGAAGGTCCTGGGCAGCCAGGATGTCAGTGAGGGCGTCTGCTATCTTTTCAATCCCCATACCACCGCCGGTCTGACCATCAACGAAGGGGCAGACCCGGCGGTGAAGGATGACATCATCGCCGGTCTGGTGAAAACAGTCCCCTTACATCTGGCCTACAAACACCTGGAGGGCAACTCCCCGGCCCATATCATGGCATCCCTCATGGGCGCGTCCCTCACGGTCTTTATCACCAATAAAACCCTGATGCTCGGCACCTGGCAGAAGATATTTTTCTGTGAATTTGACGGGCCACGCAACAGAAATGTGCACTGGCGCATCATCCCCGCCCACCTTTAACCCTCAAATTTATTCGCGGCATCCATCATGACCATAGATTCCCAAGATATCTGTTTTGGCCTGAATGAAGAACTGGATCGAAAATCCATCTCCTGTTTTCTACAACTTGCCGGAAGGCCTGAGTTCGCGGAACTCCTCAGTCAACGCCTGTCAGAAGACGAAATCCACTCCCTGGTCAACTTTTTCACCGGACTCCTGAAGCGCAACCTCAGTCAGGATGAATACCACAGCGTGTTTCTGCAGAAAGAGCACAGCCACGACCATTCTCCAGAAGGGACTTCCTAGCCCATGAAAGATCTCCATGACCTGCGCAGCTATCTCAGCCTGCTCCAGCACGAGGACGAGCTCCTCCGCATTGACGAGGAGGTTGATCCCTATCTGGAGATAGCCGAGATCCATCGCCGCGTTATTGCCCGAGGCGGCCCTGCCCTGCTTTTTACCAAAGTCAAGGGCAGCAGTTTCCCGGTGGTGACCAATCTCTTCGGCACCAATAAGCGCCTGGAACTGGCCTTTGGCCGGAAGCCCCAGCAATTTGTCCGCGATCTGGTGCATCTCACCGAGACCATCATGCCCCTGAAGATGAAACACCTCTGGGACAATCGGCACCTCTTCACCGAGGGGCTGAGGATCGGCCTTAAAGAAGTCCGTACCGGCCCCATTCTTGAAAACTGCCAAAGCCCGGCCCGCCTGAGCAGCCTGCCCATGCTCACCTCCTGGCACAGCGATGGCGGCCCCTTTGTTACCCTGCCCCTTGTCTATACCGAACACCCGGGCGGCCGGGGTCACAATCTCGGCATGTACCGCATCCAGCAGCACAATGACACCACCACCGGCATCCACTGGCAGATCCACAAGGGAGGAGGCTATCATTACCATGAGGCGGAGAAGCTGAACCAGCCCCTGCCGCTGACCCTCTACATCGGCGGGCCGCCGGCCCTCATGCTGTCAGCCATTGCCCCCCTGCCGGAAGACATCCCCGAGCTGATGCTCACCTCGCTGCTCATGGGCAAAAAACTGGAGATGGTGGCCGACCCCCGGGGCGGTCATCGGCTGGTGGCCTTTGCCGAATTTGCGGTGAAGGGCATCGCCCCCCCCCATATCCGCCATCCGGAAGGACCCTTTGGCGATCATTACGGCTACAACTCCCTGCAACACGACTATCCTGTTTTCCAGGTCAGTCACCTCTACCATCGTCACAAGGCCATCTATCCAGCAACCGTTGTGGGCCGCCCCAAACAGGAGGATTACTTCATCGGCGACTACCTGCAGGAACTCCTGTCGCCCCTCTTCCCTCTGGTGATGAAGGGGGTCCTGGAATTAAAGACCTACGGCGAGACCGGATTTCACTGCCTGGCCGCCGCCCGTGTGCACAACAGATATCCCCGCGAGGCCTTCGCCTGCGGCCTGCGGGTACTGGGCGAAGGTCAGCTCTCACTGACCAAATTTCTTATTCTCACCGACGGTGATATTGACATCACCAACTTCCGACAACTCTGGGTCCATGTTCTAGAACGCATTCAGTGGGATCGTGACCTCTTTATCTTTGCCAATGTCTCCCAGGATACCCTGGACTACACCGGGCCTTCGGTCAACAAGGGCTCCAAGGCGATGATGATGGGACTGGGAAAAGAAAAAATACGGGATCTGCCGGGGGACTTCACCGGCACCCTTCCTCCGGACTGCGCCCGGCCCATGGTCTTCACCCCCGGCACCCTGGTGGTGGAAGGAAGCGCCTACAAGGAAACCCCGGAACTCGCGGCGATGCTCAGCCGATGGGAGGGAGTGGCAGACTGGCCGGTGATCATTCTGGTGGATAACAGCAGGGAGGCCACCGCCTCCACCCAGGAATTTTTGTGGACCCTGTTTACCCGTTTTGAACCGGCCGCCGATATCCATGGCGCCGCCAGCACCGTCAGCAGATTCCATGTCGGCCTCACCCCGCCCATTGTCTTTGACTGCCGGCTCAAGCCCTGGTACACCGACGTCCTGGAGGTGGATGAAGCCACCCGCGTCCTGGTTGACAGCCGCATCCACACCCTGCTTCCCGCCCACCTTCGATGAACAACCGCACCGTTCGGCTGCAGAAGTACCTGGCGGCATGTGGTATCGCCTCCAGACGGAAGGCGGAAGAGATCATCACCCAGGGAAGAGTCACCGTCGATGGTCAGGTTGTCACCGCCATGGGGGTGCAGGTCGATCCCTCGCACCAGGAGATTCGACTGGACGGAACCCTGGTTCTCCCCCAGGAGGGTTTTCTCTATGTCCTCCTCAACAAACCGGCAGGCTATGTGACCACCATGTCCGACCCCCAGGGACGTCCCATTGTCACCTCCCTGCTCCATGGCATCACAACCAGACTGTTTCCCGTCGGCCGTCTTGATTTTGACACGGAAGGAGCACTGCTCCTCACCAATGACGGCGAGCTGGCCCAGAAGATTCAACACCCCAGTTATGAAGTGACAAAGACCTACGAGGCCCAGGTGTACGGACGGCCGTCGGCGGCAAAGATTCTCCAGCTGGAGCAGGGAATTATCCTCGAAGGGAAGAAAACTGCGCCCGCTCAACTGCACATTCTTGCCAGAAAAGGCTCCACCACCAGCATCAGAATAACCATCCATGAAGGGAGAAAGCGCCAGGTAAAAAAAATGTTCCAAGCCATCGGCCACCCTCTTTTTCACCTTCAGCGCACCGCCTATGGAAACCTCTTTCTTGGGGGTCTGTTACCGGGAAAATTTCAATTTCTCACCGGGGACGATCTAAAAAAAATCTTTCTCAAGAAAATTCCTTTACAAAAGAATAAATAGTTGATTAAACTTAAAGAGTTAGAACTTGCGTCCCAAGCAGTCATGATCTCGCAACTTTTTATTCTCAGGAGTAAGGCATGAACAAATCAGAACTTATTGAAGCCCTGGCTCAGGAAACAGACCTGTCCCCCCGCGATGCCGCCGCTGTCACCAATACCATTATTGACACGATGATAGAGACCCTGGCCAAAGGCGACAATATAGAAATTCGAGGTTTTGGCAGCTTTGTCATCAAACATCGCCGCTCCTACGAGGGCCGTAACCCTAAAAGCGGTGAAAAGATAGAGGTTGCCCCTAAAAAGCTGCCGTTTTTCAAGGTTGGCAAGGAGTTGCGGGAAAAGGTCAACACCCCCGAGAAAAAATAATCCGGCCCCAAATCCATCGAATAGAACCGATCAATCAAGAATCTCACCCACCAGATCATAGATTTGGGCCTCGGTAATTCGCACCTGGACAATATCGCCGGGCATGGCCTGCCCGGCGTTGATATAGACGCAGCCATCAATTTCCGGCGCCTGATAGCGGGTCCGTCCCTCCAGCAGCAACTCTGTTTCCTGGCTCAGCCCTTCCACCAGCACCGACTCCACCCTTCCCACATATTTTTGTAAAATTGCCGCTGACACCTCGGCCTGAACCCCGAGAATAAAGTCAAGCCGATCAGCCTTTTCCTTCTCCGAGCATTGATGGGGAAGCTTTTCGGAGGGAGATCCCGACTCGTTGGCGTAGGCAAACACGCCCACATGATCCAGGCGGGACTCCCGTAAAAATTGCGCGAGGGTCAGCACATCATTCTCCGTCTCACCTGGAAATCCCACCATCATCGTCGAGCGCAGGGCCACATGGGGAATGGCTGAGCGAGTGCGATCAATCAGCCGGGTTAAATCAGCGCTGGTATAGTGACGGTTCATCCGTCGCAGCACCGGATCGCTGGCGTGCTGAAAGGGGATGTCCATATAGGGCAGAATACGCGGCTGTTCAGCCATCAAGGCCAGAAGGGCCTCACTGACCCCAGAGGGATAGAGATACATAAGCCGAATCCAGGGGAGAGAACTTTCAGCCAGAAGGCCCCGGAGCAGGGCCGGAAGGTTCGTGGAAGGCCCGAGATCATCGCCATACGCTGTCAGGTCCTGGGCCACGAGGGTGAGCTCACGCACCCCCAGCCCTTCGAGGTTTACTGCCTCCTGAATCAGATCAGGCAGGCCTCTGCTTCGTAATTCCCCCCTGATCGAAGGAATCATGCAATACGAACAGCGGTTGTTGCACCCTTCCGTAATCTTCAACCAGGAGCGATAAAACGGGGTGGAAATCCGCCGGGGCATGCTGCTGTCCATGAGAAACCGTCCGGGGAGATACACCTTGCCGGTGAGTTTTCCGGCAATCAGGGCGTTCACCTGCGCCACTATTTGGTGACAACCTTCGGTCCCGATGAAAAGATCCACCTCCGGTAGCTCAGAAATCAGTTCTTCCCCGTAACGCTGAACCACACATCCTGTAACAATCAGCAGTTTATCCGGATATTCCTGTTTCCATCGGGCCAGCTCAAGAATTTCGTCAATGGCCTCCTCCACCGCTGACTGAATAAAGCCGCAGGTGTTGACCAGCAATATCGCCGCCTGTTCAGGATCTTCCACGGAGACCCAGCCGGCCTGCTCCAAAAAACCGAACATCAGCTCTGAATCCACAAGATTTTTAGGGCAACCCAGACTGACCAGATGAAAACCTGCCATATTCACTTTTCCTTCTTGTAAACCATCATTCTCACGGTGCGGCGGGGGGCGCGAGCACAACAAAAGATGAAAATCGTAGAAGAGCCATGATAGAATTCAATACAATAGGGGTAAGAAATAAAAACTATTGTATTGGAGGTGTATCATGGCTCATGAAAAAGTATACCGAATCTGTCTCTGTAATTCACCCGGTTTGTTGTGGTTTGGATATTCACAAGAACAAAATTTCAGCCTGCCTGCTCTATGGAGAAGAAGGGAGCACCAGCATGATTATTCGAGAATTCAGCGCATTCACCGATGATCTTGTCAAGCTACGTGAGTGGCTGCTTCAATTTAAACGCCCCGTTGGTTCCATGGAAAGCACTGGGGTTTACTGGCGTCCGGTTCATATTAATCTGGAAAAATATTTGGTAATAGTGCTCGTTAACCGCTATTTAGAATCTCCTCAAAAAGCCACATAATTCTGAAATTATAAGGAAAATACAGCAAAAATAGTGTAGAATGTGCAAGTAATT
Organism: Desulfocapsa sp.; assembly: GCA_013426795.1. GTDB lineage: Bacteria > Desulfobacterota > Desulfobulbia > Desulfobulbales > Desulfocapsaceae > UBA2270. The sequence goes on from JACDZF010000100.1 coordinate 9,725, forward strand.
TCCGATAAACCCTGTCAAAGGCTTGCACATGATTCGATATACAAGTGAACGTCAGTTGCCGCTGGATGGTTTTCTTCTGCCATTTGGTGTCCACTGTTTTCAGCCTACCTCATTGTCGGCTGGCCATGGATTATAGATTCACTTTTGATTTAGAAATTGAATAAGGGGCCATCAGGAATGATTCTTTCCTGATGGCCCCTTATGGCGCACAGCCCTTTTATCCCCTCATATTCTTTCTCCCCACCTCCCGGCCGCTTCCCTCCATAAGCAGAGCCTACGCAAGAATATTGCCTCAAGGAGGCGGGTTGTTCTCACATGAAGGACAGTCTTCGCAGTATCCCCATGGTTGTCGGCGTGGCAATCCCTGAAACACAGGCCGGTTGGTAGCGGCGCTGAAACGCCTGGAGAATGTCCGCTGTCGTGACCACCACCACATTGCTAACCCCGGCGGCCGGGTTTGCCGGATCGAAAATGAGAACATAGGCTCCATCCCTGATTCCGTAGGCGTGTTCCTGCGGGTACCCGCAAGCCTCAAGGAGTGACTGAATCTGGCGGCGGGTGCCAACGGGTTCATCCTGGACACCGATTGGCCACAGCCCGATTCCCGCCCCGGCCAACTGCTGCCAGGGAAACTTTGTTCCGGGGTCATCCTTGCGCTTTGGCGCGATGTC
>JACDZF010000101.1 GCA_013426795.1 Desulfocapsa sp.
GATGCTGAATAGTTACGAAATTTGTTGATATTTTTCATTATACAAAAGAAGCGGCTCATATTGTACGGATTATTGGGTTGCGGGCTTGTTGCCCGCGTTGGAATAAGTACTGCATCAACTTTGGATGCTGAATAGTTACCCGTTTAGAGGCATTCCTGATGGGCTTATTTTTCTCAGCCCTGTCATATCCACGGTCATGTAATGGTCTTGTCGCGGCCCCGGAGAACATGATTTCTCCCTTCACTGGAAATGACAAGGGAGTGGGTATGCGAAATATGGGGAAGAGGTCCGAATTTTTTTAGGCGGCAGGCTGGCTATTTTGTTTTTTCAACGGGCGTGTCACTGGAATTCCTGCACATTGTAGTGATATCGCATTAAATTTACACGCCGTGGTCATGCAGCGCAGGCAATAAATACATTCACTGCTCTGAGCGTTTTTACTAAACTGGATATTCATGGGACATACGTGCAGGCAGGCCCCGCAGTTTGTGCAGTTGGATTCGTCGAGGTGCAGTTGAATGATGCTTCTCTTGTTAAATAATCCGTAAAATGCCCCCAACGGACAGGTTGTTTGACAGAATGGACGACTGGAGACAATACTCAAGGAGAGAAAAAGGGCCATCCAGAAGAGCTTGTTATAAAAGAGATAGCCCAGCGTCGCCCGGAGATCCGGTTGCAGGATAATTAATGGTATGCCTGCCTCCAGGGTCCCGGCGGGACACAAATATTTGCAAAACCAGGGTTTTCCCATCCCCCACTCGTCTGTAAGAAACAGCGGGAAAGCGATGACGAGCAAAACAAGGACGAAATATCGGACATATTTCAGTGGTCTGGGGAGGACTATTTTTTTCCCGGAGGGTATTTTATGAAGCAATTCCTGGATAAGTCCAAATGGACAGAGCCATCCGCAGGTGAATCGGCCGGTGAGGGCCCCAATAATGCCAATGAAGCCGAAGACATAGGAGCCTACATAGTATGATCCGGTTTCGATGGAAAAGCGGATTCCAAGCAATAACTGCTGAATTGCTCCGATGGGGCAGGCGGTCGTGGCCGCTGGACAGGAGTAACAATTCAAGCCAGGTGAACAAAGGGTTTTCAGCGGTCCCTGGTATATATTTCGGGTCCACGGAAAAAGTACGTAGCCATTGGTGAGTATCGTTACAAGAAACTGGATAAATTTTCTGAAAGTTTCCATGGACGTGATGGGCATTTTGTAATGGTAAGAACGCGGATGGTGCTCTCTGGAATACGAGCTGCTTACCCTATTCCCATGCAGTCCAGGCAGATCCGCAAGGCCTGTTCCAGAACCCTTTGTGGTTCATTCAGCGCTATTCCGGCCACAAAGAGAAAGAGGAAGAATGCCAGAGGGATAAATTTCCTGATCATTGGTATGTTTTTATTCATCGCGGGTTGACCTTGAAGGTGGACAGTGTTTTGTGACTGATTGCAGTGCAAGGACAGGCTCTGCCATCGCAACGGAAGCCCCTGGAAGCTGACGGTCTTGCCGTGCAAGCCGCCAGCCGTCCCCATCGCGCCGCCTTTTTCCACCCGTTTCGTACCGGATTTGCCCCCATGCGCGCCCATCGTGGCAAAAAGAGATACCCATACTCCATGCCCTGGCATGGTCCGATATGGATGGGGCAGGGCACAATAAAATGGGCGACTGGAGAGTTTTGTCGCAACCTCTCCAAGGGAGCAGGATGCCCTCAGCTCCTGATCATGTCGGCAATCTGAAAGGCCACTTCCAGACTCTGCTCGGCATTGAGGCGGGGATCGCAGGTGGTCATGTAGTTGTTCGCCAATTCCGCATCAACAATATTACGGGCCCCGCCGGTGCATTCGGTGACGTTATCCCCGGTCATCTCCAGATGGATACCGCCGGGGATCGTCCCCTCGGCCCAGTGGGTTTCGAAAAAACAGGTGATTTCAGAAAGGATATCATTAAAATTCCGGGTCTTGTGGCCGGACTCGGCGGTGTAGGTGTTGGCGTGCATGGGATCACAACTCCACACAATATTGAAGCCCTCTTTTTTCATCTCACGCAGCAGGGGTGGCAGCACCTTTTCCACCTTCTTCATCCCCAGACGGGTGATCAGGGTCAGCCTGCCCGCTTCATTGTCAGGGTTCAAGGCGGTGATCAGCCGCTTGACGTTCTCCAGGTCATAATCGGGGCCGATCTTGACCCCGATGGGATTGAGGACCCCGCGCAGAAATTCCACATGGGCGCCATCCACCTGCCGGGTTCGTTCACCAATCCACAGCATATGGGCGGAACAGTCATACCAGCCGCCGCTGGCGGTGGAATCCTCCCGGGTCAGGGCCTCTTCATAGCCAAGGAGCAGGGCCTCATGGGAGGTGAAGAACTGGGCCTGATTGATCTGGGGATTGTCCGTGGCAATGCCGATGGTCTCCATGAACTGGATGGCCTGACTGATCTGCTTGGCCAGACGCTCATAGGAGCGGCCCATGGGCGACTGAACCACAAACTCCTGATTCCAGGCATGCACCCGGTGCAGGGCGGCAAATCCTCCACGGGTGTAGGCCCGCAACAGATTCAGGGTGGAGGCCGCCATATTATACCCCTGTAAAATCCGGTTCGGGTCCGGAATCCGCGCCGCCATTACGGGATCCGGGCTGTTGACCATATCCCCCCGATAGGAGGAAAGCTCCACCCCGTTCACCATCTCCGTATCCGCCGAGCGGGGTTTGGCAAACTGGCCGGCAATGCGGCCCAGCTTGATCACCGGTTTGCCGCCCGCGTAGGTCAAGATAACGGCCATCTGGAGAAGGACCTTCAGGGTTTCCCTGATCTTGGGAGCCGTCACCTGGGAAAAATCTTCGGAGCAATCGCCGCCCTGGAGCAAAAAAGCGTCCCCCACCACGGCCTTGGCCAGCATCGCCTTCAGCTCGCGGATCTCGCCTGCAAACACCAGCGGCGGCAGACGGGAGAGATTGGCCAGTACCTGGTCATAGGTCTCCGTATCCGGCCAATTCGGCTGCTGCAGGGCGGTGAAATTGTGCCAGCTTGTTTTCGTCCAGTCTGTCGGGCTCTGCTTTCCTGCTCCCCTTGCTGTTCCCATTGTTGCTCCCATGGCTGTTCCTTCTGATAAAATAAAAAAAGTGCTTCGTTGTCCATGATCATCCGCGGGACTCCTTTCATAGACAAATGGTATCTGAAAGGCTCTTCCCATGGGGCTCATCGAGGCCGTTGCCGATGCAACTCTGACGGTCGTCATCTCCGTGCCGAGCTTTTGACCAATTTTTCCTGTAAGCCAAGTGCGACACTTTACCATGAACCGTTTCATTGTCAAACAGTTCCCATATATCGCCATGGGCGGTCATGTCCTGCCGGCAAACCGGGCACCCTTCCGCCCCCGCCTGCCAGCCCTTTGCCGGGATTCATGCCGACCCTTGGACACCTGCGGCAGAAAGGGCAGGGAGCCCCACCCAGGCCTTCCCGGTTCTGAGTATTCGAAGGCCGGGAATCAGTGGCGAAAAACCGCCTTCCCGTGCACGGTGCTCCAAGCGGCTTGCAGTGAACTGGTTGCAAAAAGCACAACTCGAAAAATGATGGAGAGGTCAGGCTTGAATATTCCAGCCATGTCCCGTATATTAAAAAAAATATTCCAATCAGGTAAGAGCAGGGGGCTCCAGGGGGGCATCCGCCGGGTTTTCATGGCCGCCCCAAACCCTGGGCTCCACGAGACCTGAGGAAGGTCAGAAAGTCCCTGAGTTCCTGACCTTGCGGGGCTGGAGGATGGAATCCGGGCTCCAAGATCGGGTGGATGAGAATCTGTCCCTTTTTTAACACTTTTTGAACAAACATGAATCATTCCAGCGGAAAGCCATTTCCGTTCACTGAATCAAAGGAGGTAAGGTTTTGCGTTTCCCCGGATCAGGCAAGAAAAAAAATGTCTTTTACGAATTACTGGAAAAACAGGCCAAGGCCGCGTTGTTTGCGGCCCGGACTTTTCAGGAGTTAATTAACGACTTCGAAAATCGGGGTCAATATGCCAAAAAAATCAAAGAGATTGAGATTGAGGCCGATCAAGTCGCACGCAGTCTTGCCAATCTGGTCGACGCCACCTTCGTCACCCCGCTGGACAAGGAAGATCTCCATGCCCTGTCCGGTGAGCTCAATGATGTCACCGAATCCATTGAGGCCTGCACCGGTCGTCTGGCCCTCTATCAGTTTGCCAATGTCCGACCGGATATGGAGCTTCTGGTGAGCCAGCTGGTGCGGATCACCGAGGCCACCCTGGATGCGGTGAGGGTGTTACGCACCCAGCCCAGCCTGGAGAATATTCAAGGAATCTATAAACACATTCATCAGATCGAAAAGGAACACGATGGGGCCTTTCGTCGGGCCCTGGCCAACCTGATCAACGCCCCCAACGCCGACCCGATCAGGGTGATCAAATGGAAAGAAATTTATGACCGCATCGAGGCCGCCGTGGACAGATGTGAGGATGTTGCCCATACCATTGAAAGTGTCGTCGTGAAATATGCATAGCCTGACCCTTCTCCTCGTCCTGGTGGTCGTCTTCACCCTGCTCTTCGACTTCATTAACGGCTTTCACGATACCGCCAATGCCATCGCCACCGTGGTTTCCACCAGGGTCCTTTCCCCGCGCACCGCCATTATCATGGCGGCCTGTCTGAACTTTCTGGGGGCGCTGTTCTCCACCCACGTCGCCGTCACCGTGGCCAGTGGCCTTGTTGATACCGCCCGTTTTCAGACGGCTGATCTGCACCAGCCCGCGTCCTTCGCCACCAAACTGAAAGCCCAGGCGGATCCGGTTTCCCGTTTTCTGGTGGAGCAGGGATCACCGCAAACCAGCAAGCTCATGGCTGGCTACAGCAGCGATTCCGAGCCCTCACCTGCCTTGCAGGCAGCTCTTCTGGCCGACTTGAACCAGATCATCAGCAGCTCGGATTTGTACTCGGAAGAGCGATTCACCGGGATCAGCCTGCCCCAGAAAACTGCCGAAAATGCCCGGAAAATGGCCACCCTCAAGCCGGCGGAGAAGGCAAACACCAATCGCGCCCTGCTGGAAAGGGCCTACACCCACGAACTTGGTTCCAATCAACACGGCTTTCAGGTGGTTATTCTGGCCGCCATTGTCGGGGCCATCATCTGGAATCTGATCACCTGGTACTTCGGCATCCCCAGCAGTTCCTCCCATGCCCTGATTGGTGGACTGTGCGGGGCGGCGATCATCCACGGCGGCCTCCATGCCGTTCTCTGGGACGGGATTGTCCGCAAGGTGCTGATCCCGCTGGTGGGCTCCCCGACCATGGGCTTTCTTCTCGGTTTTCTGATTATGAGCCTTATCTATACGACCCTTTCCAATGTAAACCCGGGCCGGGTCAGCTCGATCTTCCGCCATCTGCAGATCCTTTCCGCTGCCGCCATGGCCTTTACCCACGGCCTCAATGATGCCCAGAAAAGTATGGGAATTATCACCATGGCCCTGGTCAGTGGCCGGATTCTTTCCGAACCCGTGGTGCCCACCTGGGTGGTGCTGTCCTGTTCCACCGTCATGGCTCTGGGAACCTCTGTGGGCGGCTGGCGAATCATCAAAACCATGGGCCACAAGATCATCCGCCTGGAACCGGTACACGGTTTTGCCGCCGAAACCACCTCCGCCATTGTCCTCTTTGTCACCAGCCATTTCGGGATGCCGGTGAGCACCACCCATACCATCTCAGGCAGTATCTTTGGTGTCGGTGCCAGCAAGCGCCTGTCCGCCGTGCGCTGGGGAGTGGCCCAGACCATGCTGGTGGCCTGGGTTCTGACCCTGCCAGCCGCAGGCCTTGTGGCCGCCCTGGCCTATGAGCTGTTCATGCTCCTTGGTCTTGGCGGATAAAGTAGATCAGGCAGGAACCCCGCGACAATGCCCGAAAAAGAATGGATCTGATCATTTTTCGTCATCTTCTTCAACAAGTCGGAACATTTTAATGGAACAGGAAAAAACGATCCAAACAGAAACTGAGTCCGTCACCGAGGAAGATATCAGGAATCTGGTGCGGGAATTTTACGCGCGAGCCCTTGCTGATGACTGCCTGCGAGGGATATTAGAGGGGGCCATCCATGACTGGAAGACCCATCACCAGGCAGTGGAGAACTTCTGGTCAAATACGCTCCTGCACACCGATCGCTACCAGGGCAATATGTTTGACCTGCATGCGGCCTTGCCCCTGCGTCTGGAGCACTTCGACAGATGGCTGGCCCTGTTTCGTCAAACAGCCTTCGACGTGTTGCCGACCTCGGCGGCTGAAAAGGTGATTAACCGTGCCGAGCATGTGGCAAGGCGCTTTAAGACCGGCATGTTTTACAATGGTGTTCCCCTGCCAAAACTCCCTCGACTCTGACCAGGTGCCATCGCAGGATACCCACTCTGGCAATGCCCCCCTGCCACCGGGCCTTCCATGCTGCGTCCGCTCTGCTTGAAATGACTTGAAGGCAAAAGCAGACAAGGAAAACACGCCCAGGATCTCTCTCCATACCTGCAACTCTGCTGAAGGCGAAGATTGCCCTGCTCCTTTTTTCTTCTTTTCCCTGACCAACGACAATACCAGGGGGGCATTTTATCTGCTTTCTCCAATAAGTTAGTCTGGTCATGGAATGAAAAAGGGTGTAAAATGGCCCGGCATTTGTAACAAACTTCCAGATAATGAGACCTACTTTCTCCCCCGACAGGAAAATAAAAATGGAACAGGATTCAATAAGTCTGTTTGGTGAAGCCAAGATTCTGCTGCTGGCAACGGATGGTTCAAATTACAGCGATGGAGCTATCCAGGAAGCAATCTTTATCTGTCAGGCCCGTAATGCCCGACTCATTGTTTTGCACGTGGTCATCATTGACGCGGAATCGCAGAGCGCGGCGCATTCCCTGCTTATTCAGCGTCAACAGGAGATAGAGCCACATCTTACGCTGCTTCGCAAGATGGCCGATGATAGTGGTATCACCATTGAAGTTCTGTTTATCAGCACCAGCGATCCGGCAAAAGCCATTGTTGAACAGGCCCGACTCCATCACGCAGACGTGATTATCATGGGACGGCATGGCAAGGCCGCCCGTATGTCACTCCTGGTGGGGAACATGACTGCGAAAGTCATCAGCCAGGGATTTCCTCAGGTATTGGTTGTTCCCAAAGATTTTGCGATCTCGGGCACGCATGTGCTTCTGGCCGTTGATAATTCTCCCAACAGTATGATGGCTGCCCGGGAACTCCTGAGTATCGGCCAACGATGTCGGACCTTGCAGCGAGTAACGGTTATCTCCGTGGTGAAACATCCGGCGGATCTGCCCCAAGCACAAAAATTAGTCAATGATGTCTGCCAACGGACTCGGGAAGAAGGCTTAAGGGCATCCTGTGAACCGCTGGTTGTCGTTGGGAACATTGTTGACTCCATTGTTCAGTTCGCAGACAAGGAAAAGGTGGATATGATTCTGGTTGGCGGGCGAGGAAGAACAAACAGTATGGCAAAAATGCTTATGGGACATGTGACGGAGAATGTCATTGGGCGGGCACCTTGCGCGGTATTGGTGGTCACTGCCTGAGGGGAACCGGAAATGTTCGTTGCTCTCTATCGTTGTTGTGTCGACGATTCATCTCATAAACAGGATAGGGGCATATGAAGAATACATTGTTGGTGCGATTTTTTCCTTTTCTTGCCTGGTTTCCTGTTTCTTTTATCATTCTGCGCAGCGACCTCATCGCCGGCATCACCGGGGCCCTTGTCCTTGTGCCCAAGGCCATGGCCTATGCCCAACTTTCCGGCCTGCCCCTTTATTTTGGTCTGTACACCGCCTTTATCCCCGCAATAGTCGGGGCGCTGTGGGGTTCATCCCGACAGCTGGCCACTGGACCGGTGGCCATCGTCTCACTCATGACAGCCGCCGCTGTCACCCCCCTTGCCATCCCATACACAGACGAATATGTCGGTTTTGCCTTGCTTCTCACTTTGCTGGTGGGGTGTATCCAGCTCAGTCTGGGAGCAATCAAACTCGGCAACATCGTGAACTTCGTCTCTCATCCGGTTATTCTTGGATTTATGAATGCCGCAGCCATTATAATCGGCCTTTCACAATTGGACCTGCTCCTGGGTATCCCCAAAGGACGCAGTGATTTTTTCCTCAAAGACATTTGGGATATGCTGGCCTATCTCCCCCAGACCCACCTGCCCACCGTGGCCATGGCCTGTTTTGGGTTGATTTTGATGCTGACCTTGAAAAAGATCCATGCTCTGGCCAAGGCCAGTGTACTGATCGCCGTTATTGTCACCACCGCGCTCAGCTATTTTATCGGCTATGAACAGAAAAGCAGTGCCCCACCCTCGGCCATTCATACATCAGCGGCCAGTGATCTGGTGAACCGATACGATACGGTGCAAAAGCAGATCCTGGCATATTCCGCAGATCTGACCAAACTTTCCAGCCAGTTGCGACAGGCCGAGAAGCTCCATGAGGCACGAACGGCGGCTGAGCTGAGCTACAGAATCGACTTGCTGACCCTTGAAATCGAAGCCCTGAAAGTGGAAAACAGCAAGCTCCTGCACGGTGTCCACCTGCTCCATTTTGTTTGGGGTAAGGCTGATGATAAAAAAGAGCAGACCCTCTATCAGGTTGGCCACGTTCCGCAAGGTGTTGAGACGGATAGTCACGAATGGCACATCAAGAAAATTGAACACGGGGAAATGGTATTAATTGGAGGCGGGGATGTGGTCGGGAAAATTCCTTCCGGGCTGCCTTCATTTCGTCTCCCCACCCTGAGCCTTGATGCCATCATGCAACTTTTGACCGCCGCCCTGGTTATTGCCCTCGTGGCCTTCATGGAGTCCATCTCCATGGCAAAAGCCATGGCCAGCAAGGAAAAACAGCGTATTGACCCCAACCAGGAGCTCATCGGTCAGGGTCTGGCCAACATAGGTGGTTCTCTGTTTCAAGCCTATCCGGCCTGTGGCTCATTCACTGGTTCAGCGATCAATTTGCAGGCAGGGGCCAAAACAGGATTTGCCATGGTTTTTAATGGTACTTTTGTGGCCGCCACCCTTCTTTTTCTGACCCCCTGCTTATATCATCTCCCCAAGTCAGTGCTGGCTGTTATTATCGTGCTGGCGGTGGTTGGTCTTATTACTCCCCAGGCACTCAAACATATCTGGAAGGCCAGCCGGCCGGATGGATTTGTCGCCCTGGTGACTTTTGTTGTCACCCTGATTGCCGCACCTCATCTGGACAAGGGAATCTTGATTGGCACGGTCCTGTCTCTGGGCCTGTATCTCTATCGCACCATGTCTCCACGGGTGGCTATTCTTGGACGCCATGAAGATGGAACCTTGCGTGACATTCAGGTCAATCCCCATCTAAGGACTTCCACCAAGTTCACGGCCATACGTTTTGATGGCTCGCTCTACTTTGCCAACGTCGCCCATTTTGAAGATGCGGTGCTGGCTGCGGTGGCTGGTCACAAAGAGGCGAAATATCTGCTGGTGGTGGGAGATGCCATAAACTATATTGATTCTTCCGGTGAGGAGCTGCTGCATCGTCTGGTGGTTCAGCTCCGGGAGGCGGGGGTGAATCCTGTTTTCTCCGGCGTGAAAAAACAGATCCTCGATGTGATGCGTGCCACCGGACTCTACCGGGTTATCGGTGATCATAATATTTTTGCCACAGAAGATCAGGCCATAGCCTCCATTATGCAACGACTGGAGCAGAATGTTCCCGCCTCTTATTGAGCCGGCATCAGGTTGTACTCCAAGGTGGGTTCGGGGAAAAAAGGCAAGAATTTAGGGGAGAGCATCATCAGGCAGTTCCCCTGCTTGCGCCTGGAGTTCAGAGAACCGCCCCATCACCCTTTCTCTCTTTGGACTTGCTGTAATTTGACAACTCGATGAGATTCCCGTCCGGGTCGCGAAGATAGATTGAGACTATCGCCCCTCTCGCTCCAGTCCTTTGCACCGGCCCTTCCAGGATATCCACTCCGCATGCCAGAATATGGCGGACCACAGCCTCAAGGGGAGTGGAGGTTATAAAACAGAGATCAGCCGAGCCCGGCACCGGACACTGCGCTTTTGGCTCAAACTCCCGTCCGTGTTCATGGAGATTTATTTTATTTTTGCCAAACTGTAATGCCTTTCTGCCTCCACCGAAGCTAACTTCCTCCATCCCGAGAACCTGCCTGTAAAAGGAGCAGGTTCTGGCAATATCGGCGACTGTCAGCACCAGATGATCGAGAAATTCGATTTTCAGCTTTTCCGTCATTTCATTTCCTTCCACTTATTCCATTTCTAAATCTAAAGTGAATTTATTATCCAAGGCCAAGCGACGATA
>JACDZF010000372.1 GCA_013426795.1 Desulfocapsa sp.
AGAAATGTAATCGGGAGGGCTTTTCCTCAGGTCTCCTGTTGACAACGCTACCAAAAAAGTGTCCACTTTTTCCATACCACGTCACCCCGCCGGCAACCGCCTGTTGACCCATCACATTATCACGCAGATGAAAGGAGACTTGCTCCTTGCCGCAACTGCAATTCTTCAATACTTCCTGACACATAGCATACTCTTTAGATCAAGAATTGTTCTTCTTCCCCTTCCCGGAATCTTTGCGGGCCGCCATTTTCTCCCTTGCGGGCCGGTCTGAGGGCTTCATCTGTCTTTCCAGCAGACCGCGCTGCTCTTTCCGCTCCGACTGGTTACGGGCCACCGGGATGGGCTGACTGCTGTCCCGATCGAGCCCGGTGACATACATCGCCGTTGACAGGGTGCCGGGGGTCGGGGTGAAGTCCTGGAACTGCTTGACCGGCAGATCCAGGGCCCGCAGCTTCCCGGTCATGGCCTCGGTGGCGGCGGCTGTACAGCCGGGATGGGAGGCAATCAGGTAGGGGGTAAAGATGATCCGTTTCCCCAGCTCCTTTGCCACCTGCCGGCAATGCTGGAGAAATTCAACCAGCAGTTGATGCGACTCCTTGTGCATCAATCTCAGCACCGCGTCCTCGGTATGTTCCGGCGCGATCTTCATCGCCCCCGGGGTATGACTGCGGATAAGCTCCCGGAGCAGGCGCGGGGTCTTGAGCAGCAGCCCCATGCGCAGTCCCGAGGAGATAAAGACATGCTTTACCCCTTCCATCCCTTCAATATCTGCAAGAAGCTTGAGGAAGGCATCCTCGTCCACCCGCAGATTGGGACAGAGCCTGGGATAGAGGCAATCATGGCGGGGACAGGAGCCAATCTTACAGCTGGTTTGATAGAGATTGGCGGTGGGGCCGCCGAGATCGGTGATCACGCCGGTGAAATTCTCCATTTCACTGACCAGCCTGACCTCGCGCAGGATCGACTGCGGGCTGCGGCTGCTGATAACGGGTCCCTGATGGCGGGTAATCGAGCAGAACGAGCAGTTCCCGGAACAGCCGCGGACAATGGTCAGTGAATGGCAGATCATGCGGTAGGCCGGCACATCAACACTGGTCGGGTGCGGCTTGCGGCTGTAGGGCAATTCATACATCTGGTCCAGCTCAAAGGTCGACAAAGGCTCCGCCGC
>JACDZF010000102.1 GCA_013426795.1 Desulfocapsa sp.
GTGAGGAGCGACGTAGCGCATTCGACGAAGTGAACGCTTGATTTAGAAATGGAATAAGAACCGGATAGGGCCAGTGGTGGCCTTATCCGGTTTTTTTGTGGAAAGCGCATGGCCCTCGAGAAGCACTGTTTTTCCGTTCCAGATCCATTGCCTGGGGAGGAGGGGTCAAGGCCGGTGGCAGCAGACGGCCCCCTGTTTGGTCAGATAATTTTTTGTTGCCATCTGGAGGGTGGTTTCAGCCAGTTGGGCGCAGTGGAGATGGGTTTCAGGGAGCTGACCCACCTGCTCCATGATGGTGATCATAGTGATCTTGCGGAGTTCATCAATCTCCCGGTTGCGGGCGAGCATCGCCGCCGCTTCCAGGCAGGACTTGCTGAACGAGCAGCCATTGGTCCAGGTGGAGGTGTTGCAGACCCGGCCATCCTTGAATTGCAGGGCGATTTCCATGGTGTCGCCGCAGTTGCCGGTAATTCGGGCACTCCCATCCGGGGCTTCGATCTGTCTGTTGGTGAGATAATGAAAACCAAACCAGCACAGGGCAAGCAGGAAAAGGACGACAAAAGCGAGGAGGATGTGAAGGATTTCCATGGGGGCTTGAAACCGGGAATGGGAGAATTGAATGGATGGAGAGCTGGTTCTTCGCTCCATCCTCGGCCCGATCCGATGAGCAGGGCCTTATCGCCAACGCTCCCGGTCAGGTTTAAAAAAAGAGGATCCTGGTATTGAATGGAGTGCAGATCAGGCAGCAGGCAGCATTCCCCGGGATCAGCACCGTTTATTGAGCAAAAATGTTACGAACACCTTCCATCAAACCATATTTTCATCCCCAACTCAACTCTTTCAGGAAAAAGTCCCGGCAATCTGGAGCGATGAATGCTTTCCCCGTCTGCTCATTCAGCCATGGGCTGAATGAGAGGCTGCGGTCCAGCCAGACAAAATGACTCGTCTGTCAAAGAGTACTGTTTCATTTTGTCTCCAGACACTATAAGGTGTTTTTATGATACGGGGGAGAGGGGGGAGTGGGCTGATTTTTTTATGGCGACCCCTTTTACGTTTCATTGTTGAGTCATATTGTCCACTGTGCTGGGTGCCAATTTCTTTTAAAAATATCATGAGAACGGCATGTTGTCGTGTTGGCATGTATATTGCTTCAGGAAAAGCCGACATATTGAGGGATGTTCGTCGGGGTCAGGGGCGGTTTTTTGAACGATTCCAGCCCGCATCAGCGCTGAAGAAGTGGAGATTTGACCCATTCCCCTTGCTTTCTTGACTGCTTTTTGGTAGTGGGAGAAATGTTTTTTCTTGTGTTGTTTGACCAGTAAGGACCCGATGAGAGGGGTTTAAATCGTGTTTTCAGGAGCCAGGGTTTCACGCAGATCACCTGGAATTGCAGAGCGAATATCTACAGCCGGAATGAGGACCATGAAAGATCTCTCCACCAAATATCTTGGGTTGGAATTATCATCTCCCATCATTATCGGGAGCAGCGGGCTGACCAGGACGGTTGATTCCATTAAGCTCCTGGCCGAAAACAGGGCGGGCGCCGTTGTCCTCAAGTCGCTCTTTGAAGAGCAGATTGAGGCGGAACTCTCTCACAACCTGGAGAGCTACCAGACCGACTATCCAGACGCCTTTGACTATATCCGGAGCTACACCCGCGAAAATGCCCTGGCGGAGTATCTTGATCTCATTGCCGATGCCAAAAAGGCTGTGGATATCCCGATTATCGCCAGTATCAACTGTATCTCCGGCAGTGAGTGGGTTGCCTTTGCCAAATCCCTGGAAAAAGCCGGGGCCGATGCCATCGAGCTCAATGTGTCACTGTTGCCCAGCGATCCTCGGATGAACAGCCAGGACAATGAAAAGCGTTATTTCGATATTGTCGAAAAGGTCAGCAGCATCCTCACCATTCCCCTGTCCCTGAAAATGAGCAGCTATTCCTCGTCCCTTGCCAATCTCATCACCCGATTAAGCTGGACCAACAAGGTGGCCGGCTTCGTCCTCTTTAACCGCTATTATCGTCCAGACGTGGATATTCATAAGATGACGGTGACCAAGGCGGACATCTTCAGTACCCCAACGGAGATGACCGAATCATTACGCTGGATTGCCCTGCTTTCAGCGCAGGTCGAGAGGGATTTTGCCGCTTCCACCGGGGTCCATGACAGCGACGGAGTGGTGAAGCATCTTCTGGTTGGGGCCGCGGCCGTCCAGGTGGTGACAGCCGTGTATAAAAACGGACCGGGCTCTATCGCCACCTTGCTGCAGGGTCTGGAAAACTGGATGGATGAAAAGGGATATGAGCGGCTTGCCGATTTTCGCGGGGTTTTGAGTTATCGGGACACGGAAAATCCGGCGGCCTTTGAGCGTATTCAGTTTATGAAGCAGTTTGGCGGTATTGTCTGAGAGGGGCGGATCGCAGAGAGCTCTTGCGGGTGATCCTGGTGTTTTGAATCCTGAGCCGCGCGAGCCCTTCCCTTACCAAAAATTCTGCGCCGGAAATGGGTCGTGTTCAGGACATCCCGGATTTCGGCGTTATTGATTCTTCCATGGAAAAGCCACTATTATGAATTCCTTACTGACATTCCCCTTAGGCGGTGTCCATCCCCCGGAAGCGAAGGGCCAGACCGCGGGCCTGGTCATCGAGCGTATGCCGGTACCCGATGAACTTGAGATTATTCTTGGTCAGCACATCGGCGCTCCCTGCACGCCGACTGTGAAAAAGCGTGATGTGGTTGGTGAAGGGGCGATGATCGGCGAGGTGCAGAAAGGATTGGGGGTTCCTCTCCATTCGCCGGTGGCCGGGACGATCAAGGATTTTGGGATGTCGGCCCATCCGATGCGGGTCACCTCGCCCTCCATCACCATTGCCGTGGATCATGATGCAATTCCAGTGACGTATCCCCGCAACGACTGGAGCGGGTTAACGGCGGCAGAGTTGCTGGGCAGGGTGCACGATGCTGGTATTATCGGCATTGGCGGCGCCGGCTTTCCCACCCATGTGAAACTCAAGCCGCCGCCGGACGCGAAAATTGACAAGCTGCTCTTAAACGGTGCTGAATGCGAGCCCTATATCACCGCCGATCATCGACAGATGCTTGAGCTGGCCGCTGATATTATCGAAGGAGCCAGAATAATCGCCAAAATCCTGGGCATCGGTGAATGCATCATCGGCATTGAGGAAAACAAGCCGGATGCCATCCAGGTCATGGCCGAGGCTGCCCGGGCCGCAAGCTCAGCGGAATGCACCATCAGGGTTCAGGCCTTGCGGGTGAAATATCCGCAAGGTTCGGAGAAGCAGCTGATCCAGGCCCTCACCGGCCGCAAGGTGCCCTCCATGGCCCTGCCCTCCACCGTGGGCGTGGTGGTGCATAATGTGTCCACGGCGCGAGCCATCTGTGATGCGGTTGTCAGCGGCAAACCCCTGTACGAAAAAGTTATGACCATCTCCGGCGGGGGGATCACCCGGCCCGCCAATCTGCTGGTCAAGGTGGGGACCAGGGCCTCTGATATTGTGGCGTACCTGGGTGGAGTCAAGCCGGAGCTGGCCAAGGTTATCATGGGTGGGCCGATGATGGGCTTTGCCGTCTCGAATCTTGATGTGCCGGTGACCAAGACCACCTCATCAATCCTGTTTCTCACCGAAAAGGAGATTGATACCCGCCCCCATTCCCAGTGTATTCGCTGCGGCTGGTGTCTTGCGGCCTGCCCCATGGGCCTTGAGCCCAAGGAGATCGGGGTCTTTGTGGAAGCCAATCGGGCCGAGGACACGGCCCAGTTCGGGGTCTTCGATTGTTTTGAATGTGGCAGCTGCGCCTTTATCTGTCCGGCAAAACGGCCGCTGGTCCAGTTCATCCGCCTGGCCAAGATGAAGGCCAGGAGGTAAGTTTTTTCCAAAAGGGTAGTTGGAAGGGTGAGGAATTCTGTCCTCACACAGACGATGTAACTTGTTCGGAAGGAGAATCGCCATCGAAACGCAAGCGCCAGAAGACCAATCATTTTCCTCACAGAAGAACTGGATTGTCTCCGTTTCTCCCCATGTGAAGAGTAATGAATCGGTCGAGAAAATCATGTGGACTGTGCTGGCCTGCCTGATGCCGCCACTGATCCTGTCGGTCTTTATCTTCGGAATCCAGACCCTGATTATCACCGCCGTCTCGGTGATCAGCTGTGTACTGGTGGAGGCCGTGAGCCAGAAGGCCCTGGGCCGGCCCATCACCATCAGGGACGGCAGTGCCGCCTTGACCGGGGTGCTCCTCGCCTTTGTCATTCCCCCCGGGGTTCCCTATCTGCTGCCGGTGCTGGGCGCGGTTATGGCGATCTATGTCGGCAAGCATCTGCTGGGCGGCATCGGCTACAATATCTTCAATCCCGCCCTCCTCGGGCGCGCCTTTCTGCTGGCGACATTCCCGGTGGCCATGACCTCCGCCTGGCTGCCCCCCCTCCATGATCTGGCGATCTTCACCCACCTCGGGGCTGGTGCCGATGCCGTCACCGCCGCCACGCCCCTGGCGGTGATGAAGGAGCAGGGAATGGAGGCCTTTACCCAGGCCTTTGGTTCCGGCACCAGTCTTTACACCTCCTTCTTCCTGGGCTGGCGTCCGGGATGTATCGGAGAGACTTCCGGGTTCTTGATCGTGCTCGGCGGCTGCTACATGCTCTATCGTGGGTATATCACCTGGCATATCCCTGTCTCTGTCCTCGGAACCATCGCGCTTCTGTCCTGGATCTTCGGGGGAAAGGCACTGTTCAGCGGTGATCCCCTGCTGGCCATCCTCTCTGGAGGTGCCCTCCTGGGTGCTTTTTATATGGCCAACGACTATGTCACCTCGCCCACCAACAAGATATCACAGCTGATTTACGGCGTCGGGATTGGAGCCCTGACCGTGCTCATCCGGCTGAAAGGCGGGTATCCGGAGGGGATCTGCTATGCCATCCTGCTGATGAATCCCCTCAGCTCGGTGCTGGACAGCTTCTTCAAGCCGAAACGCTTTGCGCCCCCGGTGGGAGGTGACAAATGAAAGATATTCTCAGTATTGTCTTCCGCTTGACCCTGACCTGTCTGATGGCAGCGACGGTTATGGGAGCCGCCTTTATCTTCACCAACAAGGCCAAAAAACATAACGAACATGTCCGGGAAGAGCGCACCATGTATGCCCTGCTCGGCTACAGCGAGGCCAAGCCGGCCCCGGCCTCCATTGTCCTCCACCAGATTTACCGCTATATCATCACCGAAGGGGAAAGGCAGTATGTCAGCTATCTGATCCCCCTGGAATCCGGAAAACCCGGCGCACCCCCCACCTATTCCCTGATCTCCCTGGATCTTCAGGGGAAGATGGTGGATCAAAAACCCGTTGCCATCGATGGGGAGAAGATCCGTGAGCGGGAGGATCGGGACAGGGCGGTCATGGCGGCTGTGGGACCGGGTAAGGATGTGCATTTTGCCGACCATACCATCATTGTCACCGAGAACGGCAAGAGAATCGCCTACCTGCTGGGGGGGAAATTCCCCGGGTTTAAGACCTTTATCAACGTGATGCTGGCCCTGGACCCCAGTTATACCATGGTGGGCCTGGAGATTCTTGAACATGAGGAAGACCCGGGCCTGGGCGCGGAGATTGAGCAGGATTACTTCAAGAACCAGTTTCAGGGAAAGTCCATCAAAACCCTGAAAGACTTGAAGGTCGTCAAAGAGCCTTTGCCGGCTGAGTATCAGCAGGCCCTGGAAGGGGGAATGGCGGAGGCGGACATGGCCAGGATCATGGAAAAATACAAGGATAAGGATATTTATGCCCTGACCGGCGCGACCATCTCCTCGAAATCGGTCACCGATGGGGTCAAGGGGATGGCCAAGAAGTTCGCCTATCGTCTTGACATCCTTGATAACATACTGAAAGAACAGCAGATTGCTGTCTCGTTTTAACCTTAACCTGAGGAAATAACGTGACCAATACGAAATCCATCGGGCAGTTGCTGAGTCGCGGCATCCTGAGCGAAAACCCGATTTTCAAGCTCGCCCTTTCCATGTGTCCGGCGGTGGGCATCTCCACCACGGTGATGAACGGGGTCATGTTGGGAGTGGCCGTCTTTTTTGTCCAGGTTTTCTCCAGCGTGACCATCTCCCTCTTTAAAGACCAGATTCATCCGCGCATCCGGATTCCCACCTACACCCTGACCATTGCCACCTGGGTGACCGTCATCGACCTGGTACTGGCGGCCTATATGCCCGGCGCCTATGCCAAGATGGGGATTTTCGTGAAACTGATTGTCGCCTTCGCCATTATCACCATGCGCCTGGAGATGTTTGCCTGCAAGGAAAATGTCAAGGACTCCTTCTGGGATGGTGTGGGCATGGGACTTGGCTTTCTGGTGGGGATGGTGGTGATCGGCTTTGTCCGTGAACTTCTGGGCTCCGGCACCATTCTCGGGTATGACGTGCTCGGCTTTAAACCCCTGCTGTTCTTTATTCTGCCCTGTGCCGGCTTCTTTGTGGTGGGGCTGATGATGGCCTTCTTTAACTGGATTGAGGTGTTTTACAAGCAAAAAAGAGGAGTCAGGTCATGAACATGAAACTGCGTCAGTTGCTCCTCCTTGCCTTCGTGCTGCTGCTTCCCGGAGTTCTTCAGGCCGCAGATCTGATCAAGGAGAAGTCCTTTTCCGGGGCCAATGAAATAAAGGTCCTGTTTACCGGCACGGTGGATGCGGCCATCGTCGGGGATATCTCCCGCTACATCGTCTATGAGGAAAACGATCCCGATATCAAGCTGGCCCTGACCGCGGCAACGGTCACCGATGGGGGCCGGGGAGTCATCCTGAAGTTTGCCGAACCTTTGAACTCGGCAAACACCCATGTGGTCTCGATCCGGGGCCTGAACGGTGCGGGCGCCGTTGATTTCAAGGTGTCCAAGTCCTACCTCGGCTATCTCCTGTCGATCCTGATCTCGGCAATGCTCATTAACAACTTTGTCTTTACCAAGTATCTTGGCCTGTGCGTCTTTTTCGGCACCTCCAAGCGCAAGAGTACGGCCAAGGGGATGGGGGTGGTGTTCACCATCGTCATGCTGGTGTCGGCCAGCATGAGCTGGTTTTTTTACCAGTATATCCTTATTCCCTTTAACCTCAACTTCCTCCAGATCGTGGTCTTCATCGGGCTGGTGTCGCTCACCGTGCAGGCCGTGGATACCATCCTGCGCAAGGTAAACCCGGTCCTCTTTAACTCCTTCGGGGTATTTCTGGTTCTGGTGATCGCCAACTGTATCATCATTGCGGTGCCGCTTATCCTGGCAAACAGTAACTACAACTATTTCGAGACCTTTATGCTGGCCCTGGGGGCCGGCGGCGGCTTCCTCCTGGCCCTCTACCTGATGAGCTCGGTGCGCGAGCGCCTGGAAATTGCCAAGATTCCCTCATCTTTCAAAGGCCTGCCCATTGCCTTTATCGTTGCCGGACAGTTTGCCATGGCATTCCTTGGTTTTTCCGGATTGAAGCTGTTTTGAGCCGGCAAGAGTTACACTACGCGGTTTTACCTTCCTATCCGGCATCAAGCTGGAGAGTTACAATTTATAAACGGAGTTATGTGAGAGTGGTGAAATGGAACCGGAATTACTGAAAATTGCTTTAGGGGGCCTGGTCCTGCTGGGTTGTATCGGTCTCTTTTTCGGGGTCGGTCTGGCCATGGCAGCCCATAAATTTGCGGTGGAGAGCAATCCCCTCATCGAAAAAGTTCTCCATTCCCTGCCCCTTGCCCAGTGCGGTGGTTGTGGCTATGCCGGGTGTGAGGGATACGCCATTGCCGTGGTGACGAACCCTGATGTGCCGCCGAACCTCTGTTTTCCAGGCAAAGAGGCGGTGGCGGCCGTGGTCGCCGAGCTCACCGGCAAGAAGATGGTGGAGGTTGAGGATCAGATTGCCGTGGTGCGCTGCTCACGGGTGGAAGGGCGGGTCAGCCACAAGTACCGCTATATCGGTTTTTCATCCTGTACGGCCGCGAATCTTGCCTTCGGCGGGCCGTCCCGGTGCCAGTATGCCTGCATCGGACTGGGCGAGTGCGCGCAGGCCTGCCCCTTTGGAGCCATCGACATGGTGGATAATTTTCCCATCATCAACCCCGATAAATGCGTCAGCTGCGGGGTCTGTGTGCGTACCTGTCCCAAGAAGATCATTGAGCTGCAGACCCTGAAGGCCAGGGTCCATGTGCCCTGCTCATCCAAGGATCCGGGCAAGGAGGTCAAGGCCGTCTGCGAGGTTGGCTGTATCGGCTGCAAACTCTGCGTCAAGGTCTGTCCGGCCCAGGCGGTGACCCATGTGGGCGGGCTGATTGTCATCGATCATAAGGCCTGCATTGCCCATGGCCCATCCTGTGAAGAGGTGTGTGTCGCAAAATGCCCGCGCGATATTTTCAGGAAATACGAAGGACCGAAGACCATCGCCCGCAATGTCGCTGATGGCCTGAAAATGGCTGCTTAGGGGCGGTTAGGAAATACCCCGTACTTTTGTATCACCCTTATGCCGTTCACGAACCTCAACAGGAGAGGTTGTTTTGGAAGACGGCTGAACATTAACACTGATTGGGAATCAACATGAAAACTTCCGTGCATGCCTGTGATCAGAAGAGACGATCGTTTTTGAAGTTATCCGGCCTCCTTGGCCTGGGTGTTGCCTCTGCCGCCCTGTTGCCTCTGGAAAAGGCGGAAACGCTGCTCTTTCATCGAAATGAGTATAAGGTGACCAAGACCCGCCTGTTAATGGGAACCTTTGTTGATATGACCGCCATTCACCATTCCCGCGACGAGGCGGAGAATGCCATCGGCCTGGCCTTTGCCGAGGTGGATCGTCTCTGTGCCATGTTGACCCGGTATGATAACAAGTCGCCGGTGGCCGAGTTGAATGCCCTCAGGAAACTGGAACAGCCCTCCCTGGAAATCCAGGAGCTGATTGCCCGCTCCCTCTCTTTTAATCGAGATACCGGTGGTGCCTTTGATATCACCGTGAAGCCCCTCGTCGATCTTTACCGGGATCGATTCGCCGCAGGGATTCAGCCCACCGACACCGATATAGATGCGGCCATATCCACGGTTGGCGCGGACAAGCTTCGCTTTCAGCAAGGTGATCTGGTATTGCCGGTGGCCGGTATGGGCATCACCCTGGATGGTCTGGCCCCAGGCTATATTGTCGATCGGGCCTCCGAAATACTCACCCGAAACGGGATCATCAATCATCTGGTCAATGGCGGTGGCGAGATCCGGGTCAGTGGCTCTGCTGCCATGAACAAGCCCTGGACGGTGGCGATCCAGGATCCCGACAAAAAGAAGAACTTCCCCGGAATGATCGACCTGCGCCAGGGGGCTGTTTCCACCTCCGGCAATTATGAAGTCTTCTATGATCGGGAGAAACTGTTTCATCATATCGTCAACGGCAAGACCGGCCATTCCCCGCACCTCTCCACCAGCGTCACGGTGATGGCGCCCACCGCCATGGACGCGGATATCCTCTCCACCGCCGTCTTTGTCATGGAACCGGAAGCCGGGCTTGCCTATATCAATGCCCGGCCTGGCTATGAGTGTTCTATTCTGGATCGAAACGGGCGCAGCCTGAAGTCCACCGGCTGGCCGGCCTGATTCGGGCGGGAGCTGCCCTGATCCCATGAAGGAGATCCTTGATCGGGTCTCCTTTTTTATTTTGGGCCCGAAGCTCTGGCGATACCTTGCACTGAATTTTTATCCCTGACAGATTCATTGCTTGTTTTTTTGCAGGAAAAGAATCTGCACGGCACCCATTCCGTTTATCGTGCTTAAAATATTGTAGGAAGATGGGGGCGTGCTGGAGGTGGAAGCATTGGAAGAAAACGGAAAAATAGCGGAGAAGCTGATGAGTTGGGAACCAGGGATTGTTGTCTTCTGCTGGAACGCCAGCTGTTGCGCGGGGGAGTCTCAGTCTGCCGCCGACAGTTTGCCGTTTCCCGGGAGGGTCAGGATCGTTCAGGTTCCCTGCGCCAGTCGGGTCAGTGAATATATGATCATGTCGGCCTTACGATCCGGGGCGGACGGGATACTGGTGGCGGGCGGTTCGGAGGAGGACTGTCCTTCTGCCCGGGAGAGGGAGGGAGATCGACGCCGTCTCCTCCTGCTGGCAAATCTTCTTGAGTTTATCGGGATTGAGCCGGGGCGGGTGCAGATTTCCTGGGAGTCAGCCTCGGCGGGCCCACCACTCAGGGTTCAGGTTGAGGATTTGATTTCCAGGGTAAAGGCGCTGGGGCCGGCAAGCAAGCTGGTGAAACAAGCCGAACCGGGGCAAGGCGCGGAGTAA
>JACDZF010000103.1 GCA_013426795.1 Desulfocapsa sp.
ACATTGAGCACGTTGGGGGTGATAAAGGCGGGCAGTGTCGGCCCCAGATGAATATTCTTGATCCCCAGGCTGAGCAGGGTCAGGAGGATGACCACCGCCTTCTGCTCGTACCAGGAAAGGATCATGGACAGGGGCAGGTCATTCACCCCGCACTCGAAGGCACCGGCCAGGGCCACCGCGATCTGGATGGCGGAATAGGCGTCGTTGCACTGACCGACATCAAGGAGACGGGGGATGCCGCCGATATCGCCCAGCTGTTTGTCGAAGAAGCGGAACTTGCCGCAGGCCAGGGTCAGGATCATGCAGTCCGATGGAATCTGCTCGACGATCTCGGTGTAGTAGTTGCGTCCGGGCTTGGCGCCATCGCAGCCGCCCACCAGGAAGAAATGACGGATGACCTTGGATTTCACAGCCGCGATCACCTTGTCGGCCACGCCAAGGACGGTTTTATGACCAAAACCAACGAGCACGGAACCTTTGTCCAGGGTGTCGGTAAAGCCGGGAAGGGCCAGGGCCCGATTGATCAATGAGGTGAAGTCCTTGCTATGGCCAACTTCTTCGATATGGGCAACATCGGGCCAGCCCACAAGACCGGTGGTGAAGACCTTGTCCTTGTAGGAATCCTGCGGCCGCTGGATACAGTTGGTGGTAAAGAGGATGGAGCCTGGAAACAAGGGCATCTCCTTCTGCTGATTCTGCCAGGCGGTGCCGAAATGACCGTAGAAATGGCTGTACTTCTTCAGCTCGGGATAGCCGTGGCAGGGCAGCATCTCGCCATGGGTGTAGATGTTGATGCCCGTATCCTTGGTCTGCTCCAGGAGCATTGCCAGATCCTTGAGGTCATGGCCGGTGACCAGGATGCACTTGCCGGGGATATGGCCCAGCGGCACCGGGGTGGGAACGGGATGGCCGTAGGTGCCGGTGTTGCCGGCATCCAGCAGTTCCATGGCCCGGAGGTTGACCTCACCGCATTTCAGGGCCAGGGCCACCAGCTCGTTCAGCCCCTGCTCGGAGGTCAGTGTGGCCATGGCCTCGTGGATAAAGGCGTAGACGGCATCATCTTCCCGGCCCAGGATGGCGGCGTGGTCGGCATAGGCGGCAAGACCGCGCAGGCCGTACATGGTGATCTGCTTCAGGGACTGGAGGTCGGGATTGGCGTCCAGGGTGTTGATATAATTCAGGGCGTCACCCTGTTCTTCCAGGCCGGCCAGCGACGGGGCAGGGGTAAAGGTCGCTGCGGCGGCGGTGAAATCGGTCTTGCCGCCGGCGGCCTGGACTTTGGCTTTGAGGGTATTCCGCAGGGCCACGGTCTTGTGGATCAGGACCACAAAACGAGCCGGGTCAAAATCCACATTGGTGAGGCAGGAAAAGATTGCCTCGCAGGTGAAGCGATCCACGACATTGTCCACCACCCCAACCTTGCGACCGGCGTCAGCCACCAGGCACAAGCCCTCGACGGCATGGGTGAGAAGGTCTTCCAGTCCGGCCACGGCCTCGGTTTTTCCACAGACTCCCATGGTGGTGCAGGCGATTCCTTTGGCGGTTTGTTCACATTGATTACAGTACATGGTTCTTCTCCTTGCTAAGGGTGGGTGAAATGGCTTCTGATACAGTATTTCTTTTCTCTGGAGCATGATAATGTTGCATTTCCATGAATCATTGATCATCTCTTAAGGACAACTGTATCGTATCAGGGAACTTGTTTCCTTGACCTAGGTCAAGGGGTGAATTTTTTTTAACAGGAGGTGAAAATGTTGATTGATCTGTTACGGAGGCGAAGAAGTGTGCGCAGGTTTGAAGAACGACCGTTGGAAGAAGACACGATTGATCTCCTTATTGAGTCGGTACTCCGTTCACCGTCTTCGCGGAGCCTCAACCCCTGGGAATTTGTGGTGGTCAGGGACAGGGAGATGCTGACCCGGCTTTCCCGGGCCAAGCCGCACGGGGCGGCGTTTCTCAAAGACGCGCCGCTGGCCTTTGTGGTCTGTGCCGACCCGGCCCGGTGTGATGTGTGGGTGGAGGATTGCTCCATCGCCGCCCTGCTGCTCCATCTGGCGGCCACCGATCTGGGTCTGGGCAGCTGCTGGGTGCAGATCCGGCTGCGGGAACATGGAGATGGCCGCATGGCCCAGGAGTATGTGGCGGAACTTCTTGGGCTGCCGCAGGGGAGGACGGTGGAGGCAATCATTGCCATCGGCTACCCGGCGGATGAGCTGCCGGGGCATCCCCGCGCCTCACTTCTGGATGAGCGGGTGAGCTTTGAGCGGTATGGGAAAAAGAGAGAGGCGTGATAAATTGTGATGGTGGCGTGTTTGACCCACGGGATTTCAGGGGAAATGAGGATGAAGAGTGAGACCACTGATTCCAGGAACCACAGCTCTGTCAGACGAACTGTTTCCACGGTGGGGAAGTTGTTCCGTTATCAGCTTATACTTATATCCGATGGGAGACCCCGGGCAGACCTTACGCCGCTTCTTTCTGGCGGGAGCGGGGGTGCTGCCGACACCAAACTTTTGAGGCTGAAAGGATCAGGGAAAAATAGTGTGAACTCGTGGTCAGCAGGTCATTCCTTGTCTTTTGTTTTAAATTAAGGAAAGTATCCATGATACTCCGTTCCAAACATTGGGACAGGTATCCACGCTGAACAGTGAAATAACCTGCCGGCCTTTGCCCTGCCTGACTTTTAAGAACGCTGCCATTTCCAGTCAGGTATAGTGACTTGTTGACCTGCTTACGGTGCGAATATTTCGGCTAGAATTGACAATACCCTTGATTGTGTTTCTTGGCTGATTACTCCGATTTTTTGAACCAGCCGCGATTTATCGACAGTTCTGATTTGGTCAAGAACCACCTGGCCATGCTTTTGTTTGAAAGTACAACTTACCCTCGTGGGATAGTCTTTACCCTTGGTGGTCATGGGCGCCACGATAACCGTCGCTATGGAACGGTTCATTTCGTCTGGTGAAAGAACGAGGCATGGTCGAGTTTTTCGGATTTCACTCCCCATCGTCGGATCAAGACCGACCAAATAAACCTCAAAACGTTTGACTACCATTGCCACTCGTTTTCGTCCCATGTGGTTTGGTTGACAAGTTCACCGTCTAGAAGGGTGTCGTCTTCTGCTGAAGCCATGGATTGGAACTTTTCCTCCCATCCCTGGCGAGGCTGTGACGCTGAGCGAATAATCAACTTCCTGTTTTCGACTTCAAGCTCAACATCTGGCCCTAGTTGGCACTGTTCAAGAATAACTTTCGGTATTCTGATACCCTGTGAATTTCCGATACGAACGATACTTGTACGCATAAACCCTCCCTTGTTAGAATGAATACATTGTAATTACTTGGAAGGAATGTTTCAAGAGATTAGTGACTCCAGCGTGGATGCCAAAGTCGCGTGTCCAAAACCCATCGCTCTGATGCTGGAAATATTTTCGTGAGATTGTCATGGGCAAATCTCAGCGGACGAGCAAACAGTAAAGTCGAAAGCAGAGGACGAAGAAACGGAATGAGTGACTCACAGATTATTGTCTTGTTTTGTTCCAGGAAAACTAATCTGCGAAAGACAGGTATCCCGTTGATCGGGGTTAGATAAATGGCCGTGAAATAAAATAAAGGCCCAGGATGCTGATCAGAATTCCGGCCCCCCGCCGGAACCATAGCCCTCCCTGATAAAGCGTTTGATTGTCGAGGATTTTCTTGATGGCGGCGGTGGAGCAGCCCGCGATGGCTATGGGCAGGCAATGACCGGTGGCAAACAGAGTGATCAGCAGCAGGCCGGTGAGAATTTTTTCCTGGACCGTGATGATGGCGAGCATTGGGGCGATAAAACCAAAGGTGCAGGATCCGGAGAGAATCCCGTAGGCCAGACCGAGGATAAAAGCACCACCTGCCCCGGTAATCCGCAGTCGTGCAATGAGCCCATTGCCGGGCAGGGAGCATTGACGTATTCCCAGCATGTCAAAGGCGACCCAGATCAGCAGCAGTCCTACGGGAATGGTCCAGTAAGGCCCGATATCCCCCAGCATCCGGCCAAGCAGGGCGCAGAGTGTGCCAACCAGAGTGATGGTCAGAAAAAGGCCCATGCTGAAAAGGATGGCGTAGAGGGCCGCGCTCCTGCCCTCAAGGATTTTTTTGCTGGCCGCCCACATAGGCAATGATCAGGGGAATGGAGGCCAGATGGCAGGGGCTGAACAGGACGCTCACCATCCCCCAGAGAAAACTGCCCACCAAGGCGGGGCCGAGAGAGCCGGTCATCCAGTGGTTAATGGTGAGAAAGGCCTGGTCAAGCATCCTATTGCTCCTTGAGCATACGTTCAAGCTGGTCGATTATGGCCTGTTTGTCCATAAAGCCGACATGACGAAAGACCTCTTTGCCGTCTTTGTCAAAAAAGATCTGGGTCGGGATGGCCTGGATGCCAAAGCGTTTGCCTTCACCCTCATTGAGCCAGACATCAATGAAAGTCACCACCGCCTTGTCTTTATATTCAACTTCCAGCTCTTTGAGAATGGGGGCCATCATTTTACAGGGGATACAGGAGGTGGCGCCCAGATCCACCAGGGTGACCATGCCGGGGGTAGGGATGGTAGCGGCGGTGGCGGTCAACGGGTGCATGGCAGCGATTATGGTCAGCAGGAAGACAAATCGGATACATCTTTTCATGGGTTTTCCTTGGAAGAGGGTGTTTTTTGGTGAATGCAGAACATCTCTGCTTGGTTTAATGGGTGGGCCATTCTGCTCTGTTCCACAACCTTGCGGACATCGGCCATACATCAGCGGCCTTTGGGGTTGGTATCTTTGCACCGGCAGTTGCCGGACTTCATTTCAGCCATGATTCTCTCCATGATCAGAGAACGGCCGCCATGGGCCGTGACATCATCGGCAATATCCTTTTCCGTGTAGGAAAAACAATAACAGAGCATCTCCTCCATTCCCTGGTCTCCCTTGGTTGGGTGAATGATCTCACCGGATTTTCCGGATTTCCCAGATTGACCATGGCTGGAGCATGGCCATCACGCCGTCAGCCAGGATAAAATCTCACTTTTAGTGGGGACTTTGCCGACACATTTGATCTGGCCATCGATGACCACCGCAGGCGTTGAGAATACGCCGAGCATGGCGATTTCCCTGAAATCCGAAACCTTGCTGACCACCGTCTCTTTTCCGCTCTCGGTCAGGGTCTCCCTGACCAGACGTTCAACTTCGTGACATTTGGCGCAGCCTGGGCCGCATACCTTGATTTCCATTCTCGTGTTCTCCTGTTGGTTGAAAGTAAATTAGCCTAAATCCTCGGGGAGAGATTTGATAAAATCCCTGATTTCATCCCGGACCCGACGGTAGTGAACCAGCGCCTCTTTTTCACTGCCGACATTGGCAGCCAGTTGGGGCGGATCGTCAAAGCCGTGGTGGATGACTCTGGTTCGGGCTGGAAAGTAGGGGCAGTTTTCATCGGCATGGCCGCAGACGGTGATGACAAAATCAAAACTCAGGTCGCCCAACTCGGCAGTGGTTTTGCAAAAGTGAGCGGAGATATCAATCCCGACCTCGGCCATGACCCTCACGGCCAAGGGGTTAAGGCCGTGTTTCTCGATACCCGCCGAGGCGCAGTCAAAGCGCTCAGACAGGAGGTGACGGCACCAGCCTTCCGCCATCTGGCTGCGGCAGGAGTTGCCTGTGCAGAGAAAAAGAATTGTGGCCTTGCTCGTTTCCATCTGGTTACTCCTTGCAGGTGACATGACAGACGCCGGAGAGTGTTTCCCTGGCAAAGGGGAAGTATTTTTTCTTGAAAGAGAGGGCCACATGGACCAGGGCCAGGAGTACCGGCACCTCCACCAGCGGCCCGATGACCGCAGCAAAGGCCTGGCCCGAGTCGATGCCGAAGACGGCGATGGCCACGGCGATGGCAAGCTCGAAGTTGTTGGAGGCGGCGGTGAAAGAGAGGGTGGCCGACTGTTCGTAGGTGGCCCCGGCCTTCATGGAGAGGAAAAAGGAGAGCAGAAACATCACCAGAAAGTAGATGGTGAGGGGGATGGCGATGCGGATCACGTCGAAGGGCAGCTGGACTATATATTCGCCCTTGAGGGAGAACATGACGAGGATGGTGAAGAGCAGAAAGATCAGGGTGAAGGGGCTGATCCGGGGAATCAGCTTTTCCTGATACCAGGTCTCGCCTTTGAGCCTGACCCCAATCAGCCGGGTCAGCATGCCGGCGATGAAGGGGATGCCCAGATAGATAAAAACCGACTGGGCGATCTCGCCCATGGAGATGGACACCACCGTGCTTTCAATATTGAACCAGCCGGGAACGACCGTGATAAAGAACCAGGCATAGAGGGAGAAGAACAGCACCTGGAAGATGGAGTTGAAGGCCACCAGACCCGCGCAGTACTCCCGGTCGCCATCGGCCAGATCGTTCCAGACGATGACCATGGCGATACAGCGGGCAAGACCGATGAGGATCAGCCCCACCATATATTCGTGATGACCGGAAAGAAAGATGATGGCCAGGCCGAACATGAGAATCGGCCCGATCAGCCAGTTCTGGACGAGGGAGAGCAGAAGGACCCGGGTGTTTCGGAAGACCTCGTGCAGCTTTTCGTAGCGCACCTTGGCCAGCGGCGGATACATCATGACGATGAGGCCGATGGCAATGGGAATATTGGTGGTGCCCACCTGGAAGGAGTTGATCAGATCCCGGATGCCGGGGCTGAGGTAGCCCGCCGCAACCCCGATAAACATGGCCAGAAAGATCCACAGGGTGAGGAAGCGGTCAAGAAATCCCAGTTTTTTTCCGTTGTCAGCCATGATGGGTCTCCTGCAAGATGTCTGATGAAAGCGTGCCCGATTATGGGCAGCCAGCCTTGTTTTTGAGGATCAGGAAGCTGGCAAGTTTTTCCTGATCTTCCACCCCTTGGGGCAGGATCACAAGTTCTCGCGCAAGCAGTGCCAGCGCCTGCTGCTGGATGCTGCTGTTATTGCCGGTCAGGCGATAATACATCCACAGCCCCTGTCGCCGCCCCTCCACCCAGCCACCATTGCGCAGGGCCCCAAGGTGCCGGGAAACCGTGGACTGGGGCAGATCAAGGACTGCCATCAAGTCGCAGACGCATCGCTCGCCGTCGGTGAGCAGGGCAAGAATACGCAGACGAATGGGCTCGGAAAGGGCCTTGAAGAGTTGTGCCGTTGGGTTCATAGAAATCCTTATATCCGCATAAACGGATGCAGTCAAGTTTTTTTGGTACATTAAATCAGGGTTTAAATTAACTCCGAACCCTTTTATCCTTATCATAAAAAGCAGCCCTTTGAGTTGAGCGCTTACGAAAAAAGGGATGCACCTAAAAAAATATGGAAGTATAAGAATCTGATCTAAAAAAAGGAATTTGGAAAGATAACGCCGCGCGGATGAGCGGTGGTAGCTCCGGCGAGCTTGCTCGCCGGAGCTGGAGTCCGATCAATTAGCGCGGCGAAGCGTCAACCAGGAAGTATTTTGAAAAAACTTGCAACATAATCAATCTCGGAACACAACGTCCCCATGGGTATTTTGGAATGTATCGAGGATCTGGACCGGATCGGGCAGATTCTGAGGATTCGGGAAGAAGTTGATCCTTACCTGGAAATGGCCGCCATCCATAGGCAGGTGCACCGGAGAAACGGACCGGCTATTCTGTTTGAAAAAGTCAAAGGGTCTGATTTCCCGGCAGTTTCCAATCTCTTTGGCACCATGGAGCGGATAGAGTTTCTGTTCCAGAATTCGCTGAGACCTCTGCAACTTTTGCTGGAAGCAGCCTGCAATACGCTCCCTCTTCTGCGACTTCCCGGACAATGGTTGTCTCTGGCCGGTGCCGCTTCCCACGCCCTTCCCCGGCAAGTACGCTCCGGTCTCCCGGACTCCGTTCGGCTGAATGATGTTAAGGCGGGTATGGACCCGGGCTGGAAGAACAAGATCCCAGTGCTGGAATGCGAATGTCGTATCCGGGAACTTCCGCAGATTCATTCATGGCCTTTGGACGGCGGCAGTTTTATCACTCTGCCCCAGGTATGCTCCCTGCCGCAGGCGGAAGAACCGAACGTAATGAAATCCAATCTAGGCATGTACCGTGTGCAGATGTCGGGCAATGATTATGTCCCCGATCACGAGGTGGGACTGCATTATCAAATTCATCGGGGGATCGGAATCCATCATACTCAGGCAATTGTATCCGGAAAGCCGTTCAAGGTCAGCATATTTGTCGGCGGTCCTCCCGCGCATACAGTTGCCGCTATGATGCCCCTGCCCGAAGGCATGAGTGAACTCACTATTGCGGGGATGCTCGCCAGCAAACGATTCCGGTATACTTTGATTGATGGCTGGGTCATTTCTGTCGAGGCGGATTTTTGCATTCTGGGGACCGTGGGACCGGACACAAAGCCTGAGGGGCCGTTTGGCGATCATCTCGGATATCACTCCCTCAAACATCCCTTCCCCTATCTCAAGGTCGAGAAGGTCTTCCATCGAAAAAACGCTGTTTGGCCCTTTACTGTGGTCGGAAGGCCGCCTCAGGAAGACAGTATGTTCGGCAAATTTGTGCATCGGCTGGTAGGAAACATCCTTCCCGACAAAGTGAAAGGAGTTCGCCAAGTGCATGCCGTGGATGCGGCTGGCGTGCACAGCCTTTTGTTGGCCGTCGGCTCCGAACGCTACGTTCCCTACGATCGCAGGGAGCCCAGGGAAATATTGACCCAGGCCAATGCGCTACTGGGCTTCAATCAGGTTTCGCTGACCAAATATTTGTTTATCTGTGCCGGTGAGGATGACCCGGGGCTGGTAGCCTCCGATGTCAGGTACTATTTACGGCACATTTTCGAACGGGTGGATTGGCGGGAAAACCTTCATTTCTAAACCAATACTACTATGGACACCCTGGATTACACCGGCCATGGCCTGCACAAGGGGTCAAAGCTGGTCGTTGCGGTTGCCGGAGAAAAACGGCGAGAACTGTGCAGAAGGATTCCGGAAGACTTTGTCCTACCCGAGGGCTACGGCAATCCTAAGATGGTCCTTCCTGGGATTATGGTCGTCGAGGGGCCCGCGTACGGCCTGAGCGAAGGCGGGGTGGAATACGGATTCAGGGAGGACCGATCCCAGGAAGTGAAATCCTTCTGTACCGAAACGGATCGGTTGAATCCTGGGCTGTTTTCACGAAAAGGTCTTGCCTGGATCGTTCTGGTGAACGACAGCGATTTTTGCACCAGAGACCTCGACAACTTTCTCTGGGTGTGTTTTCTTCGCTCCAATCCCAGCGAAGACACTTACGGACTTCGATCATCTTGCAAGTCCAAACATTGGGGCTGCAATGAATCTTTGGTAACGGATGCCAGGCGGAAGCCACATCATACCACGCCGATGAAGGAAGATATTGAAGTGGAGAGAAAAGCGGCTACCAGATTGAATACATGGAACCCCATATCATAAAAGATTCGTCGGCTATGCGGCTACCCTCCCAACCAGTTTGTCGGCGGGGCTCTTTGTACCGCCAGCGACCTCCTGCCCTGTCTTCAGGTGGTGCCCTTGGATGTTGAATTCACCAAACGGCAGTGTGATGAGTAATGTGACAAAGTAGAAGTAACGCGGCATCAAAAAAGTATATCGGCTTTATTGGGGATGTTAAAAAAGAAAAACGACATCCCATTGCGAGGCTGAATGATATTTACCAGTTTGCGGACCAGATCAAGGCGGCTACTGAGCCACTCATGGCAGTATAAACCTCAACAAACAGGATCAACCATGAAAAAAACACTCTTTGCAGCAATCCTGACAATCATCGTATTCAGCGCGGGCCTTTGTCTGGCCGAGGTGGTGGTGAATAGTGTTTCGGCATCCAAAGCAAAACAGGATCGCGGAAGAGTCTGGGTCCATCTATCGGCAGATATTACCAATCGCGGGCCGAGTTCGGGGGTTGCCGTTGTGTTAGAGGGGGTAGATCAGGAAGGATCAACCGTAAAGGTCAAGGACCTCAAGGGGACAATCCCGCCAGGTTCAACCGGCACCCTGTGGGGGTACGTGGTGGTCAATCAAGTGGAATATAAAAAAATTGTAAAGTGGAAATAGAATTGACCAGATGAGCGTCCGGGCGCAGCCCAAGCTTGGATACCGTTCTCAAGGTTGTCGGGGGGGCGCTTGGAACCTGAATTCACCAACAGCGACCAAAGTTTGTCGGCGGGGCCCTTTGTACCGCCAGCGACCTCCTGCCCTGTGTTCAGGTGGTGCCCTT
>JACDZF010000104.1 GCA_013426795.1 Desulfocapsa sp.
GGATATGGCGAGTTGGTATGGGTACGGGACAAGGACGGCAAAGAGTATGCCTGCTCCATTGATGCCCTGAGGGGAAAAATCAAAACCAAGGAAGAGATGTCCGAGGCAGAGCTGGCTGGCTGCACTGATCTCAGCAGTGTCATTGGCAACTGGTAGGCCGATGAGCAAGGCGGTGAGGATGTTGTTTTGAATGAGTTGTCAGGTCTGGAGAAAGAACAATCTAACCCCGATAAACGGGATACGAGCCTTTAGCAGATTCTATTCTTGCAAAAAAAAAACAAGAAAATAATCTGTAAGGCACGAAACACGGAACAGTAGAGGATATCATGAGTGATGAAAAAGCTGGATACAGTGATCTGGTATGGGTACGGGACAAAGACGGCAAAGAGTATGCCTGCTCCGTTGATGCCCTGAAGGGAAGAATCAAGACCAAGGAAGAGATGTCAGAATCAGAGCTGGCTGGTTGCACTGATCTCAGCACAGTTATTGGAAACTGGTTAAATGGAAACTGGTAAATTATCCAAGAACGACTTACAGATTCTTTTTTTGGCAGGTATTAAAAGGCAGTAAAGGTTGTTAGTGGGGCTCGGATTCACCGGGTTGAGAAGTCTCCAGACAGACGACCCTTGGCTCTCGAACTGGATAGTGACAGCGTGGGGAAACAATGATGAACCAAAGCTAAGGGCGACGTCTCTCTGGACGGCGCCCTTTTTTAAGGAGAGGGCCATGTGGATGACCCTCATTGAGCAGTTGCGGAATGGCCAGATCCCCCCAGTAGTGAAGGCGCTGGCCCTGGATCCGGTCAAGGTGATGCGGATGCGGGGCGAGAGTTCCCAGTCGGGAAAATGCTCCATATGTTGAGAATATTGCGCCTTTGTCATTCTCGAAGAGACAAGGGAGAAGGACGCGCTGGTCTGAAGGGACCGGCAAACCGGGTTAAAAATTGAACAGGCCCGACAATGGCAAGGAAATCCATTGGCGGGCCGGGGAGAGGGGACAACCATGAATCTTGCAACATATTTTTCTGAACATACCGGTGTCGGGGTAATGGCCACCAGCGATGGCGCCGGGGTGGTGGATACCGCCATTTACTCAAAGCCCCATGTGGAGGGTACTGATACCATTATCTTTATTATGCGAGATCGCCTTACCCACAAAAATCTCCAGGAAAACGGCCATGCCAGCTATCTCTTCCTCGAAGATGGTCGGGGCTATATCGGCGTTCGCATGTTTTTGGCCAAGGTTGATGAGAGTACCGAACAGGAGCTGATTGCCTCCATGACCAGGCGCCATCTCACTCCCGAGGAGGACAAGGCCAGGGGAGATAAATTTCTGGTTCGCTTCCGGGTGGTGAAAGTCCTGGCTCTCATCGGCGGGGAAGAGATTTCCCTGCAATGATTCTCTTTGGCCGAGACAACCAGAGACGAAACAGGGAGTGCTGTGGAAAAGTATGATGTGATCATTGTTGGCGGCGGTATCGGCGGCCTGGTTGCGGGCGGGCTCCTGGCCCGCAGCGGGGTACGGGTGCTTCTGCTTGAGCAGGGTGTCCATGTCGGTGGATGCGCCGCCACGTTTTCCCATCGGGGCTATCGGTTTGATGCCGGGGCCACCATTGGCTGCGGTTTTCACTGCGGCGGGCCAATGCACTGGCTGGCGGAGCAGCTCCATATCAGCTGGCCCTTGCGTCCTCTGCCGGTGGCCTGGCAGTACTGTGACGGGGACCTGACTCTTGCCCTGGATCCTGACCGAAGCAGTCTGCTCCAGCGCTTTCCTGAAAGTCTGGGGTTCTGGCGGGAACAGGGGGAGTTGGCCGACGGTCTCTGGGACTTGTCGGAATGTCTGCTCGCCCTTTATGGTCAGGGCCGGATGCGGCAGGCCGCCTCCCTTGGCGCCTGTCTTGTGCCCAGGATCAAGGATGTCCAGCTCCTTCGTCTGGCCTCGATGTCGGTGGCGCAGTGGCTCAAGGGGCATGGACTGGCCGACAATAAGCTCTTTTGCCGTTTCATCGACGCCCAGCTGCTGATTTCCGCCCAGACTGCAAGGGCGGCGGATTGTAATGCCCTTTTTGCGGTCCTTGCCCTGGATCTGCCGAGGCGTTCTCCCTGCGTCTTTGACGGCGGTATGGGTACCGTTGCCGAGCTTATCGGGCAGGCCATCGGGACCAGCGGCGGGCAGGTTCGTTGCGGGGAAAAGGTGCAGTCCCTGACTCTCCAGGGGGAAAGGATCGGTGAGGTGGTGACGGAGAAAGGACGCTATCAGGCCAAAGAGGTGGTGGTCAACGGTTCCAGCGCGACCCTGGCCCTGCTGCTGGGCAAGCAAGCCCCCAGTGCGGGGGGCGGGAAGGTCTCCGACCGCACCGCCTGGGGCGCCTTTATCCTCCACCTGGGGGTGGAGAACAGCACGATGGGGGAGCGGCCTGGAGATCATCTGCAACTGCTTCGACCGGAAAGTATCGGCCTTGCCGAAGGCAACTCCCTTTTTCTCTCCGCCTCGCCGTCATCCGACCCCACCCGGGCGCCCAGCGGCAAACGGGCGCTGACCATCTCCACCCACACCAGGGTCGATCCCTGGTGGCAAGCCTGGAGGCAGGGCAAGGAGGCGTACCGGAGTTTGAAGGGGGAATACACCGAAGCCGCCCTCAATGTCGCGGCAGGGTATATCCCCGGGATGCGGCAGGGCATGGATTTCTGCCTGGCCGGCTCGCCGGTGACCTATGCCCGCTATACCGGCCGCCATCTCGGTCTGGTCGGCGGCTACACCCAGACCCGACTGCGAGCCCCGGAACAGAACCGGTTCGGCCTCAAAAACTGTACCCTGGTGGGAGACAACTCCTTCCCCGGGCAGTCCATGGCCGGGGTCACGGTGGGGGCGACCATGGCGGTGGACCTGCTGCTGCGCCGGTTGTAGGGAAAGGGGAGACAAAACGACCATGAATCCCCTGGCCGAACTTCAGATCATTGTTGACAGCGGCCTCTTTGTCCTCATCTGGCTGGTGCAACTGATTCTCTACCCCACCTTTGCGGTCATTGAAGAAGAGCATTTTTACTCCTGGCACACCCGCTTCTCCGCCATGATCAGTCTGGTGGTCACGCCCCTGATGGTCATCCAGGCCGCTATTGAGGCGGTGGTGATGATCAGCGACATCCGCTGGTGGCGGATATCATCCATCGCCATCATCTGGCTTGCCACCTTCTTTCTTTCCATTCCCTGTCATCGCAGACTGCATACCCTGGGCAAGGATGCCCGGACGATCCGCCGGCTGGTCATGACCAACTGGATTCGCACCATGCTCTGGAGTCTGCTCTTCTGGCAGACAGGTTCCGCGGTTCTGGCCCGAAGTCCTTTTTTTCAATAAGGTAAGGAGCCGGGCGTTTTTCCACAGGCCGGGAGTACCTGTGATGAAGTGCCGCATTGCCGGGTCAGGATTCCAACCTTGCAGGTCTCTTTTTCGGGGTTCATCCAGCCTTTTTCCCCCAGGCCATGAAAACCGGATCGCTCAAGGGCAACTCCTGGTGCGGATCGTCCTCCGGTCGTGGCATCCCCCGTTGACTCATGGTGGCAAGCTCGGTAAAGCCGCCGGTGAGGTGAAACATCTCGAGGACCATGCCCAGTCGTTCAAACTCATGCAGCTCGGACCAGATCCCGATGGCCTTGGGGGGAAACCAGCGATGGGAAAAGGCCAGGGCCAGCACCCCGCCCGGGACCAGGACGCGGTGGATGTCAGCGAAGACGGCGTGCGGGTCGGTCAGGTATTCCACCGCAGCGGTACAGATGACGGCATCCATGCTGGTGTCGGCCAGGGGGATGACCGGCGTCTGGTTGAGATCATGGATGAGGGTCGTGCTTGCCTTTCTGTTGGCGGCAAGCTCCACCTCGTTCATCCCGAGGACGGTGAGCCCACGCAGGGAGAGCTGTTCCGGCAGGTGGGAATCCCAGCTGCCCATGAGATCAAGGACCCTGGCGCCGGGGCGGATGAGGCCTTGGTACTGGTCGCGGATCGCTGATCTGGCGGTGGAGTCCAGGTGCTGCACCAGGCGCGGCGCTGTGTAAAAAACCTGGTCCGGAGCCTCGTCCTGCCGCTGCCTGCCTTGGGGGCTGAAAAAATCAGTGGCCGTATTCTGGCTGCGGGCCTGCATGCCGGGGCCATTGTCACAGATCAGGGTCAGCCAGTCCTCGCAGCGGCCGCCCCGTTCCACCCCTGACCGGTGAATCTGGATGACCTTGGCGCTGAGGGTAAGATCGTATCCTGCCAGGGGATGATTGAGATCAAAGAGGAGTTTTTCACCCAGCCCGACGCATCGGGCCGGGGCGGTGGAGACCTGAAAGACAGCGCTGACCCCGTGCAGAAAACCCTGCGGATAAAAACGGCCCACCCGGGGAGAGAGAATTTCTGCCGGATTTTGCGGGGCGTAAAATTGATGGGGGCGGATCTCCACCAGTTTCTTTCTGAGGTAGGGGGCCGGAACCCGCACCCGCACTTCTTCTCCCTCGCCTTTGTCATTGAGGGCCGAGGCCAGTCCAGGGACAAAACAGTCGCGCCACATGTTGACCTGATCCGTCCACAGGCGGTCCTGATGGAGGACCCCGTCGCTCTCCCATTCCAGGGTAAATTCAATGGTGGCCCTGCTGCGGCCGTTGATCCTTTCCATGGTCGGTCCTCCGGGAGACGAGAGTGATTGCTGAAGCGATACACGATCCCCGCGATGCCATATCCCCATCGACACCGCGAGAAATCAAGGAGAAAGAGAAACCCCACAGAGGCAATCCCCTCGTCCCCCGGTAAGTGGGCCTGGTGAGGAATTATTGCATCTTCTCCTTGAGTTCCTGAACGGTCTTGATGGTGGTGTTGATCTTGTAAAAATCGTACCAGGTCTCATTTTCAACGGGGAGATTGAGGTTGCTGCCGTACACCCTCCAGCCGTCATGATAAATGGCAAGGTCTTCATGGCCCAGGGCCCTGAGAACAAGGTAGGAATAAGCAGCCCGCTGACCGGTCTGACAATGGATGATAACCCGGTCCTCGGCAGGAATGTCCTGGTACAGAGACTTCAGCTCCGAGAGGGGGCGCATCCGCGACGTTGTGGCGTTGAAATTCTTGAAAAAGTCGATGTTCACCGCCTTGGGCATGTGGCCCCCGCGCAGGGCACGGACATCCGTCCCCTGATACTCGCCGGGGGTACGAGAATCAATGATGACCGCCTTTTTCTTGCCCTCAATAACCTGCATCAGTTCGGCGGTGTTCACGCCCCTGCCGGTCTCGGGAACCGCCTTGAAGGTGGTCGGCACCGGCACCGACGGGGTCTTTTGCAGGCTTCCGCCCTCCGCCTTCCAGCCCTCTATGCCGCCGTCATAAAACTGCACCGTACACTTGGCCTTGGAGCTGTTACATCCCATGTTTTCCAGGGCCCAGAACATGACCGCGTTCCAGGTTGTGCGGTTCACCGCCCCATAGAGGATGACATGGCTTTCGTTGCTGATCCCCATGGAGCCAAGGTCTTTCTCAAGGCGGGGGAGCACTGTCTCGGAGCGTTTTGTGTCTTCGGCGTAGAGGGTGGAAATCCATTCCGGCATAAGCACCGCCCCGGGAATATGACCCGCCGCGTATTCGTCGGGGAATCGCATGTCCATGCTGACCCAGCCCGGTTTGCTGATCTTGTCGTTGACAAAGGCCTTGTCAACGATGAGGTCTGGCCCGCTTGCGGCAAACAGTGCCGGGGAAAAGCAGCAGAGGAATATCCCCGCCAGGATAATTTTGAAAAGCTGACTCGCGCCCTTGATGGTCATTTTTTTCTCCTTTGAGTTTGATGGTATCTGACCCCGATAAACGGGATACGAGCCTTTCGCAGATTCTATTCTTGCAAAAAAACAAGAATAGAATCTGTAAGGCACTAAATGTCCCCTGAAAGGCCGGGGACAGGGTTGATTCTGCCGGCAGTTGCTGGAAAAATCAGCAACCCGGTTTTCGAAACAGTTTTCATGCCTTCCACTTTCCGCAAGGGGAAAGGGAAAAATTTCAAAGGGAGAAGGGTTATCTCCTGACGCCGCCACCCCTGCCGCCGCCACCTCGACCGCCGCTGCCAGCCCTGCCTCCTGATCCTCCTGATCTCGAAGAACTTGCTGATCCTGATCCAAAGTTGCGGCTGCCCTGACTCAGTTGATTGCCCCGGGAGCGAGCCTGGGCCTGGGACTCCATGTTGCCGGCACTTGCATTGAACCGGCTGTCGCGTGCGGGCTGCTGGCGCTGCGATGAGCGGTCGGACTGGACGGCGCTTGCGCGAGTCGGGGCGTCTGACCTGACATTAGCCCGGGCCGAGCTGTTCTGGCTGTCCCGGGAGATATTTTGGGCGCGGTCGGTCTGACTGGCGCTGGAACGGCTCTGGGCCTGTGACTGAGCCTTACTTCCGCGCTCCGGTTTATTGAGATCCTGCCAGCCGCTGCCGGAATTGGAGCTCCAGTTGCCGTCGCTGTCCCGTTTGTAGACATTGCCGTCTTTGCCGGCATAGACATCCCCCGACTTGCCTTTGACCACCGCGCCCTGACCGTTGTTGGTATCCCAGGCAACGGCACCTGTTCCCCGGTTAGTCTGGGCACCGGCGACGGTGCCATTCTCATTGCTGCGGTATCCGCCGCGCACGGCGGTTCCGGTGCTGGGATTATAAGCGGCCCCTCTCCCGGCGGAGCCATAGGCGGTATCCACCCTGGTCCCGGCGGCCCGGGCCCCGGTATAAGGGTTGTAGGCCCGCACTGTGGAAGCACTGCCGTGCGGTCCATAGGCAGTGGCGCTGCGGGCGTAGGTGCCGGTGCCGGGGTTGTAGGCCGCCCCGTACCCCGCTCCCCCGTAAGGGCCATACACCAGCGCCGCCCGATAATAGCCGCCGTAGGCATAACTGTAGCGTGCGCCGTAACCGTAGGAGTAGGGGACGGGATAATGGTAGTAATCATTGGAGTGATCGTTCAGCAGAGCTCCCATAATCATTCCGGCCCCAAACATCAGGACACCGTTTGCTGCCACGTATTCGCCGCTGTAACCCGCTGTCTGGCTATAGATGACGGTGCTCGGGGTACTGCTCTGGACGGTGACGTAGGTCACATTGTGGGTGGGGTGCGAGGGAGGAATGGTATAGATGGCAGCCGGCACATTGAGACAGTAGGTCCAGGGGCCGCCGGGTGCAGGGCTGGTGTACCATACGCCCGCCTGGCAGCAGTAGTAGGCGTTGCTCACGAGAAAGACGGCACTGGCGGTGTTGGTGGCATACTGGACAGTGGTGGAAGGGATGGCCTGAAAACTGGGCTGGCCGTTGTAGCTCACCTCCACTTTTGCCGGGGTGGTGATATCCATGGTCGTGGTTACCGGCACCGAGGCCAGCAGAACCGCGTCCTTCGCCTCGGTGGTACCCGGTACCGAGGCCAGGACAAAGGCGGAGGGGTCGTTCTCTGGAATACGGGCAAAGTCGGCGGGGAGATCGTTGCTGGCGCTGGTCCAGGGGCCGTCCAGACTGGTGGCGCGGAACCAGCGTCCCGCCGTCAGAAAGTAGGAATTGCCGTCACCGGAATTGAGGAAGACCGGGGCATCGGTATTGCTTATCCGCAGCAGTTTGGTGCCGGGAATGGGGGTATAGGCCACCTCACCTCGGGTGAGGATCAACTCCGCCGCTTCCTGGCTGACCAGGACAAGCGGGGGTTTTTTCTCAGGCTTGCCGGGAACATTTTTGCGCACCTCCGCCCAGTTGTCATCCGCAGGCAGGGAAGAGAGTCCTTGGGGCAGGGACTCGGCGGCAGTCCAGGGGCCATTGATGAGATCGGAGCTGCTCAGCCAGCTCTCCTGATTGAGGAGGTAGTAGCGTTTTTCGCCGGTATCGTAGAAGATGTCCCAGTTGGTGTTGGCCACAAACATCAAATCGGCCCTGTCCTTGACCACGGCCTGGAGCTGCGGCTCGCCTGCAATCATCACCAGAATGGCAGGTTTTTTACTGTAAAAGATCTTCGGTGGATCCAGGTTCAGGGGAACCTCGGACTGGAGCTGCTGTTGGGCCGGATCGAGATAGGCGAGGACCTGGTCCAGGGAAACGGTCATTGCCTGCCCGAAGGGCTTCAACTCGTCCACCACCTTGCGCAGACCGGCAGCTTCCGTATCCGTGGTATTGGGGAAGCGCAGTTCGCGTGTTTTGGGAAGTACCGCCACGACGCGGGTGGTCTGGTCGACGACGGTTTCGGCATCGAGCTCTGCCACCCCGAAGGTTTCTTTTTTGGATTTGGTGTCTTTGACCGCAATGGCAAAGCGAACATGGATATTCTTGTAGTCCGGCCAGGAATCGACCTGGGGTTGATACATGGTCAGCTCCTTGCCGTTTTTCTTGAGAACTCTCGGCCAGCCGGGATCATCGGCGGGCAAGGGGTCTGAAAAGGCGAGCCGGGTACTAGACAGCAGGATACAAATGGTCAGCAAAAAAAGAATGGGACGGGCCTTCATCGTGTGCCTCCTTGATGGGAAGAAAAATGGTGGATCATATTCACAAAGAGTGACTCAAATGTTTTCGCTGATCATCCAGCGCAGCCTGAATTGCCTGATCTCCGTGGCTCCAGGTGGAATTCCTTGCCTGCTTTTTTTAGGGAAAATTGTCATTCCAGGCTCCCTTGCGGCGGATGTTGTAGAAACAGAGTCGGGGGAAGGATTGCCATTGGGACCAGTGGTTCTGCTACGGGTCAGGGATTGTCTCCAGCGAAAAGCTCACCAGCACCGCTGAGCGCCGGAACTCGTTCTGTACGAAAAACTCGGCAAGCTGGATGTCGTTGCCTTTACTGTCCGGGTCATTGTCCACCCGGACGCCCATCCAGTTCAGCCGGAGTTGCTCAGTTTGGGCGGACAGCATCTTTTCCGGCTGCCGCATGATCTCCTCCAGATAGCCCAGGGACTGCTCGGGCAAGGCTATCTGCGCCTGCAGCTCCTCGAACTCACCATTGACCTCGTCCAGGAGTTGCTCGATCTTGCGCAACTCTTCCCGGTCCTTCATGTCAGGAGGGGCAAACATCGTCTGTCTATAGGATTTGCCGCTGTAAATTTTTGCCATGCCCTTGAGGTATTCTCTCTTTCCCGTCAGTTCGGCCTTTCTTGCCCGCAGGGTGGTGATTCTCTCCATGGCGACGCTGGCCAGCACCTCAAGGCCGCGATTGACGATGCCGGACTTCGTCACCTCCAGATCGCCGGCGGGGGCCACAACCCTGTGATTGGAAAAATCCACCGCCTGCATCTGAACTTCGCGCAGGAGCATCTCTCCCTCCTGCTTGCTGCCGAAAATGGTGTGTTCATTCTGGACCATGGTCATCATCGCCACCACCTCGCCGGTGTGTCCCTGCTGACGCAGGGCGTTGATCTCCGGGCTGAGCCGGAGCAGCTCGTCAAGGTCCTCGGGTGAGGCGAACAAGGCCTTGATCAGGGGGTCGTCGTGATAGCGATTGCGATGGAGGAGCACCGGGCCGGGAATGACGTCGGTGAGTGTCTGGAAATAGCTCATGGCGCCGGCTACGGGCTCACGCAGAACCTGCCGATAGTGCCGGGCCTGGCGGATAACCGGATCGGCGATCTCCACGACATGCTCGGTGGCGAGAGTGACGTGGTCTTTTTCGGTGGAAGAACCCTGGATGATCTGTCGCCACAGTCTGCCGATCCAGCCCCCGCCCTCTGTTTCTTCATTATGTCCGTTCATATTCTTCCCTTCCTGTCTTTGATGGAGCTGCCGTTCTCCAGAATCGCGTCAGGATGCAGGCCCCTGGCCGGCAACCTGCTCCTGGATGTCCTTAACTTTTATTTTCCTGGTCCCTTTGCTTGAAGGCCTCCACTGCGGAGGTCAGGGTGTCGTAGCGGACTCGCTCCTTGAGTTGCGGATGGGTGGCAATCCAGGAAGCG
Organism: Desulfocapsa sp.; assembly: GCA_013426795.1. GTDB lineage: Bacteria > Desulfobacterota > Desulfobulbia > Desulfobulbales > Desulfocapsaceae > UBA2270. The sequence continues at coordinate 9,905 of JACDZF010000104.1, forward strand.
TTGAAAAAAGTCCACAGCGATTGTTTGACCCGGGCAAAACGGAGAGTGATCCCGCGCCCGTTGAGATCCTCGATTAAATCCTTGAGATGATGCAGGGATGTAATATCAAGGGCGTTGATGGGAGCGGCATCGATCACCACCCATTCCAGGGGCTCGGGCGATGCCGCGATCTCCTTGAGGATGCGTTCCTTGAAGTACTCGACGTTAAAAAAAAGGATACTGCTGTCAAATCGGTAGAGCAGAAGTCCGGGAA
>JACDZF010000105.1 GCA_013426795.1 Desulfocapsa sp.
TCATTGAGGTCGGAGTCATGCGAGTAGTTTTTGAAATCGGTTGATCCCAGCAGATAGGTATTGAACCTCTCAAATCCCTTGTAATCAGGCAGGGCCATTTGCAAACCACCAGCCGATGTATTGTTGGTTACGATTGGCGTGGGTGCCTCTTTCAATTGAGGAACTGCCAGCCAGATACCCGGCGTTATAGTCGACAGGAGATTGCTTGTTTTGTTTGTATTAACATTGAAAAGGTTGTCGGTGTACTCAGTACTGAGGCCTAAAAAAGGATGAACATAACCGCCACCTGGAAGACCAAACAAACTTTCGTCCACATCGTCTTTCTGCGTATTTCCGGGAAGAATATTTGGGGAATTATCCAGTCCCTGACCCATCGGGACATCTTGAACCGAGCTCGAAGCAGGTTTTCGGGTTGAGGGGTTGGAAGGAGTATTCTGGGCAATCACTATATTTTTATTAATATTTATCGATTGAGAATCAGCAGCATTGACTGACACCGGACACACTAACACCAAGGTTAACAGAACGAAGTTATGATGAAATTTCATATTGGGGCCCTCACCTGTGTGAAAGTTTGTGTATCAAACAGAAATCAGCCGTGCAATAAAAAACAGCCCTGTATAAAGGATACAAGACTGTTCTTGGAAAACATTCTCTACTTGATTATTAGAAAGTCGATGGGCTGGCGTAACTTGATCCACCAGAGACACCGGGAGCTGGTATGCCAGCAAAACTAGAGGCATTGTTAGTATTTGCAGGAGTATATGCCTGAGTATCAGCTACCTGATCACCGCACTCGACAACACTTTGTTCAAAAGCGGCAACAACGAGCATATCAGAGATACCCGCGTTATTGGCAGCCGCCCTGACGTCATCTCCTGTTACTCCCCCACAATAAAGAGCCATAACAAGATTTTGGGGATTCAATTCCTGCAGTTTAAGTCCTTCATTGATAATAGCTTCTGGACCATTCCCTTCTTTCAGGGCCTGGGTAACAGCAGGTATTATACCCTCACTTCTATAGCGTGATATAAAATTATCGATCCAGTCTGCATAAGCAACGGAAGCAATGAGCAAACTGAAGAACATAATAAAGGTAATTTTTTTCATATTTCCTCCTGTTTTTTTATTTTTTAAAAAAAACTAATCTTCGTTAGTTTAACTTCATCAAATTAAAGAAAGCAATAAAAAAACAGTAAATTTTGGCGCGTTTGCATAATCTGTGGTGATGTTCAGGTTCCGGCAATCTGCAAAGAAAATGGCATGATACGATCTCGAGGTATTGAATGATTCTGAATTCGTTGTTTTTTTCTTGTGGGTTTTTCCTGGAAGGTCATACCTCCCATCACGCCACTGACATACCGCAACTTCCAATGCAGATGGCGCCATAAACGAACATCTTGAACCGTTCACCTTTATTGAGTAGCGTATTGATCAGCATTACCTTTTTCCCCTGGATTTGACAAGATGGCTTCCTTAAAAAACCGTGCTACGATCCATGAAAGGCAATGCTCTATTTTTGCCGCCATCTCCCTCAGATTCTTTGGGAGAGCCAATTCCAAGGCAGGCATTATGTCTGTTTTCCTCGGTGCCAGTTGGTGCCCTTCCAGTTGATAGAAAGTGGAATTTATGTCATCAATCAAACCTCACACAATACTGGTTTTTCTTATCGCGACTTTATTAACTGTAATCTCATACACGTTAATTGATAAATATCAGAACTACGGCCAGCAACTTCTGTCGAACACCTTATTTTCTGAGGACTTGAAGGGATGGCTCAGAGGAGAAAATGAATTCGAGGCTATTGCTGATAATGGAACCATTACGCTTCAAAACCAGGACAAAGGAAAACAGATTGAGATCTTCCAGAAGGTGATGGTGCAGGCGAATGAAGACAGGTTCCGTTTTTCGGCTGACTTGCGGTTTGCCAATGAGGTCGCTGGTGAAAAAAAAAGGAACAGGGCTGGATTATTTTTTGTACAGTATAAGGATGGAAAACCGGGTAATATAGCGCCAGGGGAGGTGTCTTTTCTCACCGGATCGCAGGCATGGACAACTTACAGCAAACTATCCGATAGAGCAACGAATTGTCGTGAATTCAAGGTGGGTATTCAGCTCAGTCAAGGCAGCGGTAAACTGTTCGTACGAAACCCAATGGTATTCCGAGTAAAGGACAATCCGCTTTATATTTTTACCAAATGGCTGGCTATGTTTTTGTGGCTGGTCTTTTATCTTTGTCTTTTTCAGCCATACTGGCAGAGTACCACGACAAAACTGTTTAAATTAATTCTGGCCCTCACTGTGGTGACATTGATCGTAAGCATTATTCTTCCCGGTCAGATCAAGAATAATCTTTATGGAAATTTGCTCCGTAAAACAAACAGCTACATTGCTCCCATTGAACAAATGGCCGTCAAAATGCATGTCGTTGATGCCTCATCTCCCAAAATGGTGTTGATAGGTACCATGGCACATTTTTTATTTTTTTCTTTTCTTGTATGTTTGCTTATTCTTGGAATTCCAGAAAGTTCCCTCCCTCTGGTATTCCTATACCTTGTGCTGATCGCCTGTTCTACAGAATTAATACAATTCTTTATTAAAGGACGTTCTCCCCATGTTCACGATTTCATAATTGATATCGCTGGAGGCGGGTTGGTCCTATTGGGCTGGCATCTGATCAGATCCTGCAAGGGCATGGATAGGACAAAAGTCTAGGATGGCAAAGATGGTACAGCGAAATGAAACGGGTCTATGACAAATTCAAAGTTGAAGGTATGCAGGGAATGAAATGAAATATCTTTTTACGATTTTTTTATTTGTGGCACTGATTTCGGCAGTTATGCTTTATTTTCTCTGGCCCCATAAACCGGCACTGCCGCAGGATATTGTTCTCCGTGTTAACGGGCATTCCATGTCGCAGAAGCAGATTGACGCCCAAATTCCGCATCAGGGCTATCATGGAGAAAATAAAGTTGAATCCATTGTGACACGGCAAGTCCTGATTCAGGAGGCCCAGCGCCTCGGTATTGATAAAGAGGAAAATTTCCGTGACGCTCTGAAGCTCTATTATGAACAATCCCTTGTCAAGATCCTGAGTGACCGTAAATTGGCTTCCATTCAAGTTGATATCAGTGAGAAAGATATTGATCAATATCTTGCCTGCTCCGGAAAAAAAATCACCTTCACCGAGACACCCATTGATCAAGGACAGATGCTGAAAGAGCAAGGACAGCAGCATACGGTCCTTTTTGATAATTTATCAGAATCCTTGCGTTTATTGTTGTCTTCTCTGCAACCGGGTGAAAGCATCATTCAGTTCGCCACCGGTACCGAGGTCAGTAATATCCGTCTGGACAAGATTGAAAAGGATGAAGCCGTTCAGCCGGTGGCGTACCATCGTGATCAGGTGAGAGAGCTGCTGAGTAATTATCAGCGAAGTAGAGAGATGGATCTCTGGATTCAGACACTCTCCAAAAACGCATCTGTTACCGTCTATGATAAGGAGAAGAAAAACCATGACTAATTCTCCTTACAAGAGAAGAAACTATTTTATAAAAAAGAATTTCCAGGGAAAATTGATCCTTGGTTATTTTCTTCTCATGGTGGGCAGCTGTTTCCTTTTTTCCATTATCCTTGCGGCGTTGTCCGCTGATACCTTGACGGTTGTGTATCAGAACAATGACTTGCAGCTGGGGCAGACGCCTTTGATGCTGCTGAGACAGGTCCTCACCGCTCACTGGATTTTCATTATTTTAGGTGGTGCGGTTATTCTCGTCGGGGCCATGCTCATTACCCACCGTGTCGCTGGTCCCTTGTTCCGCTTGGAACGAGCGGTGGATAACATGGTCACCGGCAGGCTGGATGATGTGATACATCTACGGGAAAAAGATGAAGGAAAGGAGATTGCGGCGAAACTGAACCAGTTTAATCAGAATTTATCGGAGAAAATACGACAGATAGACAACTGTTCCAAGAATATTGAGGTACTGCTCTCGCAGCATTCCATGAAGGATTCCTCAGCAGCAAGGGGGAATGATATCCAGTCCGTTCATGCCCAGATTACAGCTCAGAACCAGACTCTTCAGTCAATTACCAAGACCTTCCAGCTCGTTGATGAGTAGATTCCTTATTCCTGTTCTGTTTATACTCTCCTGGCTGCAAGCCCTTGGAGCTGAAAATGTTTCAGCTGAGGAACAGCAGAGTAGATATGTGACCCTTGTATATGGTGATATGAGCGTGTTACAGGATTTTAACAGCAACCTGCGGCTGAACAGTACCCTTGAATCTGCCATCCATCAAAAAAACGTCATCACGACTGCTGATGAGGTATTGGCGAAGGTGGATATCGTTATTGAAAAGGTGCAGGTTGTTCTCTCCATGTTTCCCGATAATTATCACGTTCACGTAGTTCTGTTGCCGGATGTTTCCGAAATATCACGTATTTATAAGGAGAAATATGGCAAGAATGTGACCAATATTGCCTACTATTCAATTTCTGAGAAGACGATTTATATATCCGTTGCCGATACCCGACTCCGAGTTCTGGCCCATGAGATCGGCCATTCCGTTGTTGATTATTACTTTCAACAGGTGCGGCCTCCCTATAATATTCACGAATTAATGGCTCAGTTTGCGGAACAACATGTTACTGATTAAAGGTCTTTTATCTGCATCGTGATCATTGGTCTTCTTTTCCATAGCCAGAGTCACTTCAACAATAAAACTGAACCGCCGGCCCCCTTTACTACCCAAGGCAACTTCCAGAACCCGCCCTCCAACCTGGAGTGTCGTTCCTTCAAAACAAAAAAAGGCCCGTTGAAATAAATCATTTCAACGGGCCTTTTTCCATATGGCGGAGAAGGTGAGATTCGAACTCACGGTACTTGCGTACACACGCGTTCCAGGCGTGCACCTTAAACCACTCGGTCACCTCTCCGTAACAAAATACTCTGTGATGGGCTTTTCAGACTCTTTTCAAAGTATGAAAAAAGTATGAACGGCACAGGGAAAGTATATGTAAACGGTGGGCTTGATTTTGGCAACTAAAAAGTCATTCCGGACTAAAAAAATGGTGGATCAACGGCCAGTTCCCGCCATCTTGCCATCCCGGCGCTCCCTGAAAAAATCCTTTAATATGCGGGAGCATTCCACCTCCAGAATCCCGCCGCTAATCTCCAGCCGGTGATTCAGTAGATCATCGCTGCCAATGGCGTAGCGGGATTGGGCCGCCCCGGTCTTCGGGTCCAGGGCGCCAAAGACCAGCCGCTCGATACGGGCATGGAGGATGGCACCCATGCACATGATGCAGGGTTCCAGGGTGACATAGAGGGTGCTTTCCGGCAGCCGATAATTGCCCGCTTTCCGGGACGCCTCCCGAATGGCCAGGATCTCGGCATGGGCGCTGGGATCACTGGTGCCGATGGGCCGATTGGCGGCGGCAGCAAGCAGGGTCTCGCCCCGCGCCAACACCGCACCCACCGGCACCTCTCCCCCCTCCGCCGCCTGGCGGGCCTGCTCCAGGGCAATGCGCATAAAGGCACGATCCATTGCCTGCTGATCACCCATGGCTGACCTGCCGGTTATTGTTGATGAGCGACCGTATCATCTTCCACCTGCCGCAACATCCCGTCGATGACATTCAATCCCTGATGCCAGAAGGCGGGATCATCAAGATCAATGCCAAAGGGCTTGACCAGATCATAGGGCGAGGCCGTGCCACCCGCCGCCAGCAGTTGGGAATAGAGGGCGACAAAGGAATCTCCCTGCTGCTGATAGAGCCCATAGAGGGCCAGCACCAGCAGCTCGCCGAAGGCATAGGAATAGACATAGCCGGGCGTGGACAGGAAATGGGGAATATAGGACCACCAGATCCCGTAGTCCGGGCGCAAGGTCACCGCATCGCCGAACATCTCGTTCTGGGTGGCAAGCCAGAATTCGCTGAGCTGCTCGCAGGAAAGTTCCCCCTGCCCACGTCTCCCCTCGTGCATCCGTTTTTCAAAGCGGTTCATGGCGGTCTGACGGAAGACCGTGGCAAAAATCGACTCCAGCTTCTGGCAGACAAAGGCCCGCCTCGGCGCCCCATCGCTGAGCAGGGCAAGCTGACTCTGAAAAATCAGCATCTCGGCAAAGACCGAGGCCGTCTCGGCCAGCACCAGCGGGGTCTCGCTGTTGAAATGGCCGCGCCTGGCCGCCAGCACCTGATGGACGCCGTGCCCGAGCTCATGGGCCACGGTGGAGACATCGTTGAGGGTGCCGGTATAGTTGACCATGACATAGGGGTGAACATCGGGGACGCAGGGATGGGCAAAGGCCCCGCCCCGCTTGCCCGGCAGGATGGGGGCATGAATCCAGTTCCGCTCAAAGAATTGGCCGGCAATGGCGGCCAACTCGGGAGAAAAGGCGGCAAAGGAGTTCAGCACCATGGCCCGGCACGCATCCCAGCCGATGCGCTGGGACGGCAGGGCGGGCAGGGGCGCGTAGCGGTCATAGTCGGTGAGCTCGTCCAGATGGAGCAACTCCCGTTTCACCCGATAATAACGCCGCACGATGTCATAGCGGCTGGTCACCGCCTGTACCAGGGTTTCCACGGTGGCGCCGGCCAGCTCATTTCCCAGATTCATGGCATGAACCCAGTCCTGATGGCGGCGCAGCCGGTCCTCGATCATCTTCTCGGCGGCCAGGGTGTTGAAGATATGGGTCAGGACATGACGCTGAGACTGCAAACCAGCGGTCAGCTCGTCTGCCGCCTCTCTTCTGACCCCGCGATCCTGCTTATAGAGATCGGTCAGCACCTCTTCTTCCGTACGCTTACGGGGGCCAAAGCGCAGACCACTGATCACCTTGTCAAACAGGGTATTCCAGGCGCTGCGGCCCACCGGCGCGTATTCAAGGAGCAGAGATTCCTCAGGCTCGGAGAGCTGATGCGGCTGGTAGCGGCGCAAGGCCTCCAGATAATGACCATACCCGGCAAGACCGGCATCCGCCAGCAAGGCCGCCGCGCCCTCCGGCGCCAGGGCATTCCACTCCAGCTCAAAAAATACCACTTCCCTTTTGCATTGACTGGCCAGCTCTTCCATCCGCTGCAAAAGGGCCCCGGCCCCGCTGTTCTCCATCTGGGTGGTAAAATTTAAAAAGGCAAAGGTTCCCAGGCGGCTGAGCCGGGCATCGAGAGCCTCCAGGCGGACCACCAGCTCCAGCAACCCTGCCGCCGTCAGCCCCGCCACCTGACCGCGAAACCGCCCGTGCAGGAGAGCGGCCTCTTCCCCGCACCACCGAACATCAGCGGCCAGCCTGGGGTCATTCTCACCGTCATAGAGATCGGCAAGATCCCACAGCACCGTCTCTGTTCCAAAATCATTTATCCGGGATTCTTCCGTCATCATTTCAGGTCATTATCAGAAAATTCAATTCGCCATTGGGGACAAGGACAGAAATTCCACCCTGACCTCAGCGCAGTCCGGCAATAAAGGGGCCCACAGCGGCGGCCCCTTTCTCATCCACCAGGCGGATGGTCTGGGAGCCGATCACCGCCATATCGGCCTTGCCGATGAGAGCCGACACATCATCCCGATCCTGGATGCCGAAGCCCACAGCCAGGGGCATAGCGGTGGCCTGACGGCAGCGGCCAAGGTATTCGATGACCTCGGCGCCGATCACCGACTTGACGCCGGTGACACCCCGCCGGGCGACGCAGTAGATAAAGCCCCGGCCATGGGAGGCCAGTACCCGCATCCGCTCATCGCTGGAGGTGGGGGCAAAGATGAGAATGGGGGCTATCTCGTTTTCCGCCGCCAGCCGCAGAAAGCTCTCCCCCTCCTCCGGCGGCAGATCCGGGACGATAAGCCCTTTGATTCCACACTCCCTTGCCCTTTCAAAAAATGCTTTTTCTCCGTATCCGAAGACGATATTGTAATAGGTCATAAAGAGAAAGGGGATGTCATGACTGGCCGTCATCTCCGCTGCAAAAGCCAGACAGTCGCTCACCCTGGTGCCGTTTTCAATGGCCTCCTGATTGGCCCTGACTATGACCGGCCCATCGGCCATGGGTTCCGAGAAGGGAATCTGCATCTCAATGCAGTCCACCCCGTTTTCCACCATCTGGCGGATGACCTCCCGGTTGACCTCAAAGGAGGGATAGCCAAGGACGATATGGGTCATAAGCAGGATTTCTTTCTTCTCAAGACTACGGCGTAGTTGTTGTTCCAGTTGCATATACTGCTCCTCGCAGATCTGATTCCTTATTTGTTCCGGCTGTATTCCAGGCCCCGCTTGATGATAAAATCCTTCCACGACGGGTCGTCAAAAGCGTGGGCGATGGTGAAGATGTCCTTGTCGCCCCGCCCCGACATATTGATGATGATGGCATCGGCGGGCGTCAGCTGCGGTGCCTCCTTGAAGGCCTGGACAAAGGCATGGGCGGATTCCAGGGCTGGAATAATCCCCTCCTTCTTCATGGTCAGATCAAGGGCGGCCATGACCTCACCATCGGTGGCGGACTCAAAACGCACCCTCCCCTTCTCCCAGAGATCGGAGAGGATCGGCGAGACGCCCACATAATCCAGACCGGCGGCCACCGAATGGGTCTCCTTCATCTGCCCGTCCCCATCCTGGAGAAACATGGTCTTGTAGCCCTGGGCCACTCCCGGCGAGGCGTCCGAACCACTCAGTCTGGTGGCGTGCAGACCGGTGGCCAGCCCATGCCCGCCGGCCTCCACCCCCACCAGCTCGACCCCGGCTTCGGGGATAAACCGTTTAAAGATGCCCATGGCGTTGGACCCTCCGCCCACACAGGCAAAGATCCGGACCGGCATCCTGCCATGGTATTTCAGAATCTGTTCAGCCGCCTCCAGACCAATGATGGACTGAAACCAGCCCACCATCTCGGGGAAGGGATGGGGGCCGCACACCGTGCCAAAGACATAATGGGTGTCGTCCACATTGGTGACCCAGTCACGGAAGGCCTCGTTGATGGCATCCTTCAGAGTCCGGGACCCATTGGTCACCGGCACCACCGTGGCCCCCATCTTCTCCATCCAGAAGACATTGGGCCGCTGACGGCGCACATCCTCCTCGCCCATATAAATGGTGCAGGCAAAACCAAACTTGGCCGCCATGGTGGCCGTGGCCAGACCATGCTGACCGGCCCCGGTCTCGGCGATGACCCGCTTCTTGCCCATGCGCCTGACCAGCAGGCCCTGGCCCATGACGTTATTGGCCTTGTGCGCCCCGGTGTGGTTCAGGTCTTCCCGCTTGATATAGATCCGGGCCCCGCCGAAATGACGGGACAGATTTTCGGCATAGGTCAGCGGCGTGGGTCGGCAGGAATAGGTGGACATCAGCTCCACATACTCTTGCCAGAAGGCGGGATCATTCTTGCAACGCAAAAATTCATCGTTGAGCTCCTCAAAGGTCTGATGAAGCACCTCCGGGATATACGCCCCGCCCCAATTACCAAAAAATCCCTTTCTCTCCATCAATGTCACCAGATTGACCACTCAAATTCAATAAATGTTTGACCACTTCAAAAAAAATTCCAATACCCGCAAGGGCCCCTACAGATTCTTCCGCCGGCGTCGATAAGAAAAAGGGAGACGACAGATGGTATGTCAAGCTCCCTGGTATTCACATCAGCATCGGCAAGGTTCTTTTTTCCCCATCACCTCAAGGAGATACACATGAGCATGCGCACCGCAGTCACCGGACAGCCACGAATTGACAGTGAAAAAATTTTCACCTTCCCCCAGGGAATTCCCGGCTTTGAAGAATACACTACTTTCAAGATATTCCACAAGGATGATAATGCGGTGTCGGCCTATTGGCTGGAGTCATGCGATCGTCCCGAGATCACCTTCACCCTGGTTGATCCGACGGAGTATGATCTGAACTATGAGTTGTATCTTGATGATCAGGAGCAGGAGGTCATTCAGGCCACCGATCCCATGGAAATCGGCGTCTTTCTGATGCTGGTCAGGGATAACAGCGCGCACCAGCAGGCCGGTATCGGCGCCCATATCGGCGGCCCGCTGGTGCTGAACGTCCCGCAGCAGCTGGGGTTACAGAAAGTGCTGGGCAAGACCAGGGTCAATGTGAATATTGTCGCCCATTAATCCTCCTTTGTCACATT
>JACDZF010000106.1 GCA_013426795.1 Desulfocapsa sp.
TTTCGAAAAGCGAAGGGATGCCGGAGAGATCGCCGCTGGTATCCATGCGATACCGAGGACTCTCAATAGAGAATCCGGTTTGACGACGGCGGCAGAATGGCACCATCGTTGCTGCGGCTAAATATCCGATTTTCATAAAATTGCTTAACTTCAAGTTGTCGTATTGTCCCATTTCTCCTATTTTCCTCCATTTCCTGAGATTTTAGCGTGATGACAACGAGATCTTTCTCCAAGCTGCCGCTGCGTATATTCTGTGTTCTTTCTAGTTCAGGAACACCCCGGTTTCTCAAGCTTCTTTGAAAAAGACCAGCCAGAAGCCGGTTTCATTGTTGATGATCGTATGTCTGTTGCAACCGATCTCCCGAAACATCTCCTTGAAGCGTTTGATTTTTTCATCGTCGGTTTTTTTTCTGGTGGAGCAGTCCCAGGTCGGGTCCCGTTTCAGCATTGCGGCCACCACCTGTTCGCGCAACTCAAGGCTGCCGAACCCCCCGCCGATATAGGCGGCCCCACCGGGAGCAAGCACCCGGTACATCTCCTGAAAGGCCTCCAGCAGATCCTTCCAGAAGAACATCGAACCCCGGCTGACGATCAGGTTGGCGCGGCCATCATCAATGGGGAGGTGGTGGACATCGCCTTTTCTGGCGCTGATCCTGTGTTCAAGATGGGCATTTTTGATATTCTCCGTGGCGATGGCCAGAGAATCGTCAGAAAAATCAACGGCAACCACATCCATCTCCGGTGCGTTTCGGGCCACGGCAATGGCCAGCATGGCCGGCCCGCTACCGATGTCCAGGCACAGCCCCCGGCTGATTCCGGTTATGTCAAGGGCTTGCCGGGCGATGACCGGGTAGATGGGGGCAAAAATCGTTTGCGCGATTTCATTCATCTGCACGGCACCCTGACGGTCAAAGGCCGGTTTTTTGGTCTGCGTCCAGTTCTTCAGCATGATTTCTTCCTGTTTTTAGAGAGCGCTATGGTGGTGACGGTATTCTGTGGTTACTACGATTCGAGAATGATATGGCTACCTATCCAGAGTTTCCCAATGCTGATTTGAGTTCATAGACGATGGGAAGAATGATCTTTGCCCTTGCCGGGGGTTTGGGGAAGGGGGCTGCCTTGTGGATTGTTTTAATGACGTTGGCGTCTAACAGCTCATGCCCGCAACTGGAGAGAATGGTCAAGGCTTCCACATCTCCACCCATATTAATTATAAAGGAAACCATGACCTTCCCCCGCATCCCCATTCGTTGCGCGGCAGCGGTATAGATCAGGTTGTCCATGATATGTTTTCGGATATACTCATAATTTTTTTGCAGGTACTGGCCGCTTTCCGATGACCCATCATTCCCCATGCTCTGACCGCCATGCCCGGATGCCGCCTGAGCCGGTGTTGCATTGGCTTCTCCTCCTTCCTGGGCTGTGGAATCGTCGACGGCCGATGCTGCCTCGGATGGCTCCTGCACCGGGGCCGGAGATGGGATAGGGGCCGGGACTGATTCCTGTACAGGAGTCTTTTTGAGTTTACGGACAACCTCTTTTTTTTTGGGAAGAATGATTTGCTTCTCCCTGACCTCGGGCTTCTTCACGATTTCATCGAGTGGTTCAGCAGGGGCCTTGGCAACAGCAGTATCCTCGTTGCTGGCCGCTTCCATGGTGAAGTTGATGATAATCGGGGGTTTGAGTGCCACTGCCTGTTGGCTCAGGGCAAAGGTACAACCGACGAACGCTGCGTGCGCCAAAAGAGAGAGCGTGAGTGCCTTGGACTGGGCTTTCATTGTATCTGCTCGGTTTGCAGGCTCAATTTTGTAAAACCCATTTGTTTGATCACATCATGGACCTCTACAAAGGCTTGCAGGACGATGCCCTTGTCGGCCCGGACCACAACCGGGGTACTCCGGTCAGCGGATTCCAGGGCGCCGGCCAGGCCGTCACGGGTCACCTCCTGCGCATTCACCGTTATCACCCCTTCTCTGCTGATTTCGATGATCAGGCGGGGGGCCGCGTAATCCGGCTCGCTGACCGTTACCTTGGGCACATCCACCCGCAAGGTGCCGGTGACGATAAAGGTGGAGGTGGTGAGCACAATGGTGAGGAGCACCAGCATGATATCCACCAGGGGAATCACGTTGAGATAATCAAACTCCTTGTCGTCCATGACTGATCTCCCATCGCATGATGAGCACCTTGCTCCTTCTCAGGAGAAAATTGTAAAGGGTAATCGACGGGATCGCGACGATAAGCCCGGCGGCGGTCACCTTCAGGGCCAGGGCCAATCCGGTCATGATCTTGCCGGTATCCATAAATCCGCTCTGCCCCATATTGTAAAAGGTGAGCATGATGCCGAGAACCGTCCCCAGCAGGCCGATATAAGGGGCGTTTGAGGCAATCGTCGCCAGGATATGCAGCTTTTCGGTCAGGTGCAGCTCCAGTTCTTTCTTGTCGGTAAAGGCCTCAATGCAGGTGGAGCGAAACACGAGGAAACGCTCCACCGCGACGGCCATGGCAATAATGCTGAGCAGGAGCAGAAGTCCCATAATCCCGTAATCGATGATGCCATGCAGCAATGTCATTGTCTTCTCCCTGGTATGCTCTTCATGGAGCTAAAGTACTTGCGCCGGTCGTCCCGGTCGCCCAAATCGGCATGCAGACCCGGCTTCCGCAGGACATGGACACGACGTTGACGTTGATGCGGTAAAGTTCAAAGATGGACTCCTGGGTGATGGTCTGTGCGGGGCTGCCGTCGTTGATCACCGTCCCGTCTTTGAACAGGATGACCCGGTCAGCGGTCATCAGGGCATGATCGGGAAAATGGGTGGTCATGATAAAGGTCAGTCCCTCTGCCGCCAGTCGTCGGATTCCGTCGAGGAGACGCATCTGGTTGCCGTAATCCAGCCCGTTGACCGGTTCGTCCATGATGAAAACACTTGCCCCCTGGGCCAGAGAGCGGGCGATAAGGACAAGCTGGCGTTCGCCGCCGCTGATTTCGGTATAGGGCCGATCTTTAAGGTGGAGAATGTCGAGCCGGGCCAGGGAGTCGGCGGCAATATCGTGATCCTTGCTTGAGTAGGCTGAAAAAAAAGAATGATAGGGCGCTCTGCCCATCAGCACCACCTCTTCCACGGTGTAGGCAAAGGCCTCCCGGTGCACCTGCGGGACATAGGCAATCTGGCGGGCAAAAACCGGGCGAGGGATGGATTTTATGGGGCGGCCATCAAAGGAGACGAGCCCTGATTTTGGTTGCAGCAGGCCGAGCATGATTTTCAGAAGGGTTGTTTTCCCGCTGCCGTTAGGTCCCAGCAGCGAGACGACCCCGCCTCTCTCAAAGCCCAGATTGATGTCCTTGAGGATATCTTTGCGCTGGTAGGAAAAGTGAACCTGTTCAAGGGCAATGACCTTCATTATCGCCACCCACGATGCGCGTTTTTTAGAACCAGGATGAAAAACGGGATTCCGATCAGGGAGGTGACGATGCCGATGGGGATTTCAAAAAGAAAGAGCAGCCGTGAAAGATCATCGGCCAGCACCAGGTAGGCCGCCCCCACCAAGGCGGCGGCCGGCAGCAGGATCTGGTTGTTGGGGCCGACAATCATCCGGCAGATATGGGGTATGATCAGGCCCACCCATCCGATCATACCGCCCACCATGACGGTCAGGGCGCTGATCAGGGTGGCAAAGAAAATCACCATATAGCGGACTCGCCGGACATTGATTCCCAGAGACATGGCCTCTTCATCCCCCATGCTCATGGCATTAAGTTGGCGGCCATGCAGAATAAGGGCGATGATTCCAATGGTGGCGGGAATGGCAGTAATGGCAACGGTTTTAAGGCTGACCGAAGAAAGGCTGCCCATGAGCCAGTAGACAATGGCGGGAAGCTGATTGTTGGGGTCGGCCGCGTATTTGATGATGGAGAGCAGGGAGGTGAAAAGAGCGCCGCTGATAACGCCGCCGAGAACGAGCATGATGATGGACATCATCTTGTAAATTCTGGCGATACTGATTGTGACGCCCACAGCCACAAAGGCAAAAACGACGGTGGAGAGCTGGACCATGGCCCAGCTCTTGGCGAACAACAATCCGAAGGCGGCCCCAAAAGAGGCCCCAGCCAGAACCCCGAGCAGGCCCGGAGACACCAGGGGGTTGATAAACAGGGCCTGGTAGGCCGCGCCGGCGACGGAGAGCGAGGCTCCAATCATGATTGCGGCGAGGATACGGGGCAATCTGATATGGATAATAATGTTATCCAGCAGGGCCTTTTTCTCACTGGACAGACCGGACAGGCCAAAGATCCTCCAACCGGCGAATTGCAGCAGATCCGTGGCCGGGAGCTGGTATTTGCCAAGAAACAGAGAGGCGACGGCAATTATGAGCAGAAATAGAACCATGGATGAGAGGATTGCATATTTCATTTATTCAGCACGGTTCGCGCGTCCGTATCGCTTAAATCGACACCGAGAAAGAGTTTGTAGAATGCCTTGGTTTCCGACATCATGTCCATCGGATAACGTTTCGGGTGCAGGGTGTTGAGCAGCCATTTGATTCCCAGCAGACGCATGAATGAAGGGGGCCGGTCAAACCAGTTAAAGGGGACAGAGGGAATCAGGTAAACCCGCTTGTCGCGCACGGCCCGCAGGTTCTTCCAGCGCGGGTCGGTGAAAATGGTCTCGAAAAAGGCCTTCTCCTTGACCAGTATAACCTCGGGGTCATAGAGGAGGATCTGTTCCATGGAGATTTTTTCCATGCCGTAGGTATCGTTGGGCTCACCCTTGTGCACATTCACTCCTCCTGCCAGGGGGATGAGTTCAACATGCTGGGAACCGGACTTCTCCGTACTCAGGCCATCCATCCCCTCGGCATAATAGATGGTGACCTTTTCCGTTTCGGGGATCTGGGCCGCCATTGATTTTGCCTCGCGGATGGTCTTGTCGGCATAATCGCTGAGGATTTTTCCGCGCTCCTTTCTGCCCAGCGCATCGCCCATAAAAAGCAGGGCCTCCGGGTAGTCATCAATGCTGTCAAGGCGTACACCGACGTAGGGGAGATTCAGCTGTGCCATTGTGGCCTTGAATTCCTTTGCGATCGCGTTATCCCGCCATGTCCAGTAGACCACGAAGTCCGGGTTGACCTGAAGGAGGATCTCCTGATTCAGGGTTTTGCTCTGACCGAAAAAACCACCGATGACCGGGAGCTTTGTGTAGGACTCGACGGTGAATTTCTTCTCACTTTCCCAGGGAGAGGTGTTTAGTCCGCCGATGAGGGCGGGGTCGATGGCATAAAGCAGGTAGGTGGCGGGCGGTGAAACAGCCACAACCTTGGAGATGGTGTCCGGGATTGTAACCTGCCTTCCACTCATATCGGTAATCTCCCGTCCCAGGGCGGGACGGGACAGAAGGACGAACAGCATAAGGAGAATGGAGAGGCGGGACAAACGGGTGAGGCCGGCGGCCAGAGTGTTCGTCGCTGTTGTGAAAATGTCGTCCTGACGTGTTTGGTTCATGATTTGCTCCAGGAGATATAGGCCCAGCGGACTGGATGCTGATAGTCAAGGACCCAGCCTTCAGGTTGTTTGATAAGATGACACTCATAGTATGTTCGCAGCCGGGCTTTCTCTTCAGCGGTTAAGTCTTCGATCATCCAGCTGATTTTCTGGACTGCCTCATCAATGTTCATGTAGATCTTTTTGACGGTCTCATTGGTGATAAAGGTGATGTCGGCGAAGATTCCCATCTGGTTGAGGAGGTTATAAACGCAGATATAGTCAGGGCCGCGATGGAAATCCCGCTCTATGGCCTCATAAATCTGGCGGTCAAAGGGCCCATCGCCCACCGGCGCGGAGATGATTACCCTCTGGCGGGCCTTGCCGGCCAGTTTGATGATTGCCGCCTGGAGATCCTCCACCACCAGTGAGCGGGAGGCAATCACCAGATCATGTTCAATGATGCCAGCGGCATCCCAGTTATCCTCCCAGGAAACGATGCGGGTATCTATATTGGTAATGCCCTCTTCCCAGCACTTCTGGTTCAGCAGGTCAATCATCACCTCGGAAAAGTCGATGGCGGTAATCCGCCGCACCAGATGATTTAAGGGGACGGCGAGAGTCCCGGCGCCACAACCCACATCAAGGATGGACCAATCCGGCTGCGGATTCATAAGCTGAATAAAGCGCGAGGCGTAGCCTGTTTTTTTGGCGTGATCGGCAAACTCCGGGGCGCGCCGGTTCCAGCAGGCGTTGTCGCTGCGCTTTCCCTTTCGCTGGCGCTGGGAATCGCGCCAGACCATATTCCAGTCTATGTTTTTCATGATGATGCCGACAGTAAAGCGGGCTGGATTCTTTGGGCAATGGGTGCCCGTGGCGGCGCCTGCACGGTGTAAAAGATCTTTCCGGAGGCGCAGGTTTTACAGAAAACCTGGCCGTCCTGCTCCACATCGCGCATATCAAGGATCGTTTCCCCGCAGCTTACGCATTGTGCCTTGCGCAGCGGACGACCGGGAAGGTCTTCCGGCTTCAGATCCACCGAAACTTCCTGGACGCTGAACAGGTCAATGTCCGACATCTCCCGGTACGCCTGCTTCTGGGCCGCCGTGGCATCAAGGTCCGGGAACCTGGCAGCCGCCTTTTCACGCGCATTCCACAGGGAGACAATGCGCACCGCCTTGCCGGTCTCAAGATGGACAAAGGTTGCCGCCATCTTGCCGTTATCAACAATTTTCATGCTCCGCCTGCCAACCCGGCAGCCGGTAACGATCATGATGGCGTCTGCGGCGCAGCGGTCAATCTCGACAAAGACAACCAGTTTTTTGCTTTCTTTTCCCCTGGGGTCGGTAATTCCCAGCTCACGCAGGCCAAGCATGGCAATGCGGACGCCGATGATCTGCCCGGCGCAGAGATGACCATGAAAGGCGATGGCTTCCTTGAGCAGATCGTCAAATTCCGGGTATAATTGTGGATATCCTTTCATGGTTCTCTCCAGTTAGAATTTATAGCGGACATTGGCAAAGAAGGTCCTGCCCTCTTCGGGGTACCCTTCCTGCAGTTCGTAATCCCGATCAAAGATGTTCTGGACTCCGGTCTCGGCTACGAAACCGTTATTGAAGTCGTAATCAAATTTGAGATTGGCCGTGGAATAACCATTGGCGATCCATTTGCCGTCGGAAGTGCTGTATCGCTTTGATTCAATTATAACGTCAGCCATCACACTCAAGTTGTCGAAAATGTAGTATTTAATAAATGGGGCCAGTTTATGCTGGGGGATATTGGTTAGCCTGGTGGCGTCGGTTCTGTTGTCTGCGTAGGTAAAGGTGTAGTTGCAACCGAGTTGGAGAGAGCTGAGTACATAGGCCGTGATTTCGGATTCAAATCCGTAGAGGTTCAACTTGCCGATATTCTGATTTTGCAGGGTCGTTTTTTTCGGATTAGTGGGGTTCGGGACCGTCATTGTCTGGATAAAATCAGTCACATCGTTATAAAAAACGGTGCTCTTCCAGTTGACATTTTTTATCTGCCTGGTCTCATAGCCGAGCTCGTAGTTGATTGATTTTTCAGGATCCAGATCGGGATTGGGAATGGCCTGACCTAATCTGTATGAGTAGCGATCCTTGATCGAGGGCAGCCGGGTTTTCTGGGCGGCGGAAACGTGGTAGGTATTATCCTTGTTTGGCTGATAGAAGAATCCGAGTTGAGGGTTGGTCCCGGAGGTTGAGCCCATGGGGAAATCGACGATCTTTCCGGCGAGATAGTTTTCGGCCTCCAGGGTTTTTGTGGTGTCATAACTGACACCGGTTATGGCATAGATGGTATTGGTAAGAGTAATGGTGTCCTCAAGGCCGATGGACAGGATCTGGTCTTTGAAGTTCTGGACCGGGCTGGTTACGGCATTTTTCTCGCGGTGGACATCGAGTTTGTAGTGCATGGCAAGTTTCAGCAAATTATTGGGGATGAGCGGGGTGCCGAGTTCCAGGGAAGCACCATTGGTATAGTCGTCATAAGTGCTTTTGAAGGCATAGGGTTTGGTAATGGTGGTGTAGGTGTCGTTATCATAACTGATGAGTGAGTTCTCGAATGTGTCGTGATACAGGCGTGATTTCACATATCCAACATCGTCAAACTTGGTCATCGAGGAAAAATAGTAGCTCTGTTTGTCCCAGTAGGGCCATTGCCAGTAGCGTGGGGTGATGCTGGTATCCTGCCCGGCATAGGGGGGAGTCCCTTTTTCGCCATGCTGATAGATGTAGCTGAAGGCGTATTCATCATCCTTGTTGGGCGTAAGTCCGACCTTGACGTTGACCTTTTCATCCTGCCGATAGGAGTTGTTGCGATGGCCGCCATCTTCAGTCTTGGTGGGTTTAAAGTCATCGGAGAGGCGGAAATAATCACTGTTCATATAGGACGCGCCGGTCTGGATGTACCAGGTATTCTGGTTTGATCCGGCGTTCATATAGGTGTAATAGGTTTCTCCAGTGCTTAAACTGGCGCCGGCATCGCCCTCGAAAGTTTTCTCCGGTCGGCGCGACACCATATTGATGGCGCCGCCCATGGTGTTGGGCCCGTACAGCACGGAGGTAAAGCCTTTGGAGACAATCAGTTCCGACAGGTCAAAGGTGGTGAAACGGGCGAGATCGGGATAGCCGTCGTAGGGGACGTAGATCGGGATGCCGTCTATAAAAATGGGCACATGCTTGATGTCAAATCCACGGACATAGAGGGTTTGCTCATTCCGGGCGCCTGTCATCGAGGCCGTCACACCGGGGATTAAAGCGGCGGCATCGGCCACCGTGTTCCGGTTAAAGGCGCGGATTGTTTCCGCATCGACTCGGTCGATGGTCGTATTTTTATTTTCACCGGTCTTGCCGCTGACCTCGATTTCACCCAGGGTGAAGACACTGACGGCCCCATTCTCCGTGTCGTCAGCCCTGAGTGTTTCAGTCGGTTGTATGGCCAGCAGTGTCAGCATTATTGCTGTGGAAACGGGCAATTTTTCCCTGATTTTTATTCGCATAATGCTCCTCTTCGATATACTTATGTTGAGATAACGTGTTCCGCACCCAAAGAAGCTTGCGTTTTCTTGGATGTGATAATCAAATTCCATGCCAAAGGTTTCTTTCTTTGAGATACTTATCTAATTTACTGATAGTCCAATATTTTTAAATATTTTTTGGGAACGTAACGGAGATATTTGCCATCCCTGTTTTGTTCGAGTGTGTACTGAAAATGAGAAAAAGATAACAAAAACAGGATGATCTCTGGGAAAAATCGGACCCCTGCCAGGATTCATTCTCCACACAAATTGTCGAGAGTGAACTTATAAAATTTATTGTTCAATATATCAGATGGTTATCGTTAAATGCAGGGCTGGGAACCTGTCTCCGGCGGACATGGAAAGAATGCACCAGGAAGACGGCCTCAATTTTTTCGCTATATTTGCTCAGATATAGCGATAGGTCAACATGTTTTTAACCCGGGATTGATTCGCAGCGAGGGGATAAAAAAAGAAGGGGGATTTTTAGAGTTGTTCCTGGTCAATCCAGGTTTGAAATTTTTTTACAAGCCGCCAGAAATTGTAAACAGCCAGTTTGCCGGCATCGGTGAGCCAGGCCCCACCTCCGTGGCGGCCACCAGTCTGTTTCTGAACCAATGGCTCCGGGGCCAGGGTGTTCATGTCTTCCACCAGATGCCAGGCATGGCTGAAGCTCATCTTCATTGATTTAGCGGCGGCAGACACCGATCCATGTTCCTCTATCCGTTCAAGCAGCGTAACCCGTCCCCAGGAAAGGTAGGTCTGGCCTTTGGATTCCACCCAGAGACGACCCCTGACCTGAATTCCACTCTCTACGGGGCCGGTTACCAGCGCATTCTCTTCGCTGTCATTCTTCATTCTGGGCATGGATAGCTTTCCTCAGGGATAAAATATGGTTCATCCGACTAAAGCGTACTTGGTTTCATGGAGAGCCATTATCTTCAGT
>JACDZF010000107.1 GCA_013426795.1 Desulfocapsa sp.
CGCTTTCACCAGGGGTTCGGTGGGCAGGCCATACCCCATCCTGACCTTTTTCTCAGCTTTATGCAGCCCAAACCACTCTTTCCTGTAAGGGAAGTTTTCTTTAACGATCGGAGCCACCTCTGATTGATTGAAAAATTGAACAACATTCCAATGACCTGTTTTTAGCGGAAAGGTCACAGGGAAGCCTTTGTTCAGGTTTACCAGGTGAATGCCAAGCCTTTTGTACAGCGAAAACGAGAAGTTAAAGGCCGTACATTGAGAGATGTGTGTCTCCAATATGTGCAAGAAAAAACTAGCTGGAGCCGTAACTATGAAGGCCGGACAACAGAAAGTTAACACCGTAGTAAGTAAAGATAACTGAGATAAAACCAAAGATTGAGAGCCAGGCAATTCGAGTTCCACCCCAGCCTCTGGTGTAACGGGCGTGAAGGGTGATGGCGTAGAGGAACCAGGTGATCAGGGACCATGTTTCCTTGGGATCCCAGCTCCAGTAGGTACCCCAGGCTGAATTAGCCCAGATGGCGCCGGTAATGATTCCGACGGACAGCCAGAGAAAGCCGAAGACCATGGTTTTGTGGATGATATCGTCGAGAACCTGCAAGGCAGGCAAGGTGCCGAGAAGGGAACTGTTGTCCGTTGATTGCCGGGTCTCGCTGGTGTTTTTGATCAGGTACATAATTCCCAGACCGGCGGCCACAGCAAAGGCGGCATAACCGATAAAGCAGGTAACGACGTGGGCGATAAGCCAGTTTGACTGCAAGGCAGGGATTAACGGAACGATTTCCTTGGTAATTCCTTTTGCAAAGGAGGCATAGGCCATGGCCAGAAAGGCAAAAGGAACAGCGAAGGTGCCAATGATTTTGGTTTTAAACTTCCACTCAATAATCAGGTAGATAAGGATAATGGTCCAGGCAAAAAAGACAACGGATTCATACATATTCGTCAGAGGTGCCCTGCCGATACCAAGCTGATAAGATTCCAGCCATCTGAGTCCAATGCCGGCCGTTTGAATGAGGAAGGCAGCGGCGGTGAAGATGGTGGCGATGGATCCTAATCGATCACTCTTAAAGATGAAAAAAGCAGCATAAAGAATGGTGGAGAACAGATAGGTAAAGGTGGTGATGCCTATGAGTTGTGAACTGTCCATAAAGTTAACTCCGTTCCTTAAATGTATCGGTATTCCATCTCATGCCTGCCGTGAAAATCCCAGCCTGCAATGGAATAGGTAAGAGTAGTGATGAGCGAACACCTTTCTTTTACAAGATTTTACCGACAGGGCCAAGATGAACCCGCGTCGTGAGAGCCGAAGCTTGCAGACAACAAGAGATTTTTTTCTGGCAATTCATGTGGCACAATATCTCTTGATATAATCTAAGCCTTGGGGATGCGCTCCGTCAGGTGTTGAAAAGTTTTTGCAAAACCTGCCTTGTTTTTGTTAGCCGTTCCAGTCATGAGAAGGGAGCATTTTCCCTCGGATTCTTTTTGAATAAAGAGCCAGATGCGTTGATGGGACGTGAAAAAAGCGATTACCAGACCAAAAAGCATCAAGCCACATCCGATGTAAACCAGCCATATTCCAGGGTCCTTGGCAACTTGCAGGCCGGTGGCATACATCTGTTTCACGGACACGGTATAATTATTCTTTGATCGCTGCACGGTGGTTTGGGATCCATTGTCCAGCCAGAAGAGGGATGGCTCGCCGTCGTTGTCGGTGAACCAGATCTTCATCTTGCTGGCAGATTGACCTCGCCCGTCGGCACTGATGACCCCTATTTGCAGGCCGCTTTTTGGCAAAGTCTGTTGTTGTTGATAGGGGATTATTTCAGTTTCACTCAACCCATTGTTATTATTGGTGACGGTGACCATAAAGTCGGAAAACGGTTCATAACTTGATTGATAAAATGTAATACCTTTATAGGTGAGCGGGTCGTTGACCACAATTGCCTTTTTTGTGACAACCTTGCCCTCTTCCAGGATGGAGAGTTGGGAACGATAGCTTTTTGGCATCCCGTTGTCGTAATATTCAATGTTAAAATGATCGCAGCGGACTTCAAAGCCCAGGTTTACAGGAGTGTGTGTGCCCTGGGTATATGCCACTTCAGTACTGGTGGTTTCAGGGAGCATGATGCTGGCCTTATAGCCCAGCATCGCACCGATAGTTGCTCCGGCTAAAATTACGAGAATGGAAATATGCACAATGTAAACGCCCAAACGAGTCATGGCTCCCTTTTGGGCAAAGAGCAGTGTGCCATCTTCCCTGTCTCGCAACTCTGCCTGCCAGCCGATGGAGCCAAGGGAAGCGGCCAGAAGCCTGCCGATCTCATTCCCCTGACCACTAAGCTGCCAACGATACTGAGGCGTCATCGATTCCAGGCGGGCCAGCGGAGTGGCGAGATTATCTGCTTTGATCTGCCGCCAAACCCCGGGAAGCCGGTCCAGGCTGCAAACGATAAGATTGATGCAGAGCAGGGCAAGGAGGGAGGTAAACCAGGCCGAGCTGTACATGTCGGGGGTGAAAGAGAGGGAGGCAAAGATGTTTGCCATTTTTTCCCCATATCTTTCAATATACCAATGGGAAGCCTCTTTCTGAGGAATAATGGTTCCAATAATTGATGTGGTGGAGAGAATGAAGAGGGTGAAGAGGGCGAGCTTGACTGATGCGAAAAAGCTCCAGATTGGATTTTTATTTTTCATGGGGTCTGTCTTCGGGGATGATTATTTTTACTGCCGCGTTTCGTTCATACCGAGTGAACATGAAGGAGAATGTTTTCATGGATATCTTTGTGACTCAACTGAAACACAGACGCTGATTATTTCATGATGGTACTCGCGAAAACAGTATCAGAATCTTTCAGAAGTGGGTAGAAAAAACATCCTTTTCCTTTCACTCATTCTGCATAGTAATGGCCATTGGTAATCAAGGAAAGGGCGGTTGTTAATATTTGTCATACCTGGAGTGAAGAAAGGCAAGGAAAGCCAAAAAAACGGGTCAGGATACATCTCTGTCGAACCACTCATCCATTTTCCAACAAGTATTGAAAATTTCTGCGAGCTTATTTCCGGATATCATTTTCGCGGGAAAGGGCATGGCATGTGTCGATGGTTGGCAGAGATCATGATAGCCCATAGAGCGAAAGTAGCAAAAAAATAGATGGGAAAGAGACACAGAATCCGCGGAAGAGCCGTATTTTTATTGTTCTCTGGAGTTGAAAATTGTATATAAGTTTTTCGTTAAATTTTTGTCATGCAATCCAGAAGGGATTGATTTAAGGTGACAGGATTAAATTGCTTTTGGATAACTTTCTGAAAAGGAGAGGGATCTTCCCATTTCCACCTAATAAATTCATGGGTCAAAAGGTGACCTGAAAAAATATCTGACTAGAATGAAGAGGAGTAATAATGAAGGTACTGATTAGTGACAACCTGTCTCCTGCTGGAGCACAGATTTTGCGTGATGCCGGTCTGGAAGTTGATATTAATGTTGGTCTGACCCCGGATGAGTTGAAGAAGATCATCGGCAATTATGATGGTCTGGTGATTCGCAGTGCCACCAAGGTGACTGCTGAGATCATTGATGCTGCCGTAAAATTGCGGGTGGTGGGCCGTGCCGGTATTGGATTGGATAATGTTGATATTCCGGCAGCAAGCCAGAAGGGGATTGTGGTCATGAATGCGCCGGATGGCAATGCCACCACGGCGGCTGAACATGCCATCGCCATGATGATGTCACTGGCCCGGAATATTCCCCAGGCCACGGCCTCGATGAAGGCGGAAAAATGGGAAAAGAAGAGCTTCATGGGGCGTGAGGTCACGGGTAAGACCCTGGGCATCTTCGGTATTGGCCGGATTGGCGCTATTGTTGCAAACAGGGCACAGGGACTCCGGATGAAGGTCATCGCCTACGATCCCCATATGCCCAAGGAACTGGTGGAAAAGATGGGCGTGGAGCTGGTCAGCCTGAAGGAATTGGCGAATCGTTCAGATTTTATCACGGTTCATGTGCCGTTGACCAAAGAAACGGACAAGGCGCTTTCCACCGAATTTTTCACAAACATGAAGAAAGACGCGATGTTCATTGATTGCGCCCGCGGTGGTGTCTGTGACGAAGCGGCACTCTACAAGGCCCTAGTTGACAAAGAGATTGCCGGCGCGGCCCTGGATGTTTTTGAAAAAGAGCCCACCAATCTTGAAAATTGCCCCATGCTGGCCATGAGTAACTTTATCTGCACCCCCCATCTCGGTGCCTCCACCACTGAAGCCCAGGAAAATGTCGCGTTGACCATTGCCGAGCAGGTTGCCGATTATCTGAACACCGGGGTGGTCGCCAACGCCATTAATGTGCCTTCGGTCAGTGGTGATGTGCTTGCCCAGGTCGGGCCCTATATCACTCTCGGTGAAATGCTGGGTTCCTTGCAAATGCAGATTGCCAAGGGCAGTGTGCAGGATGTAAGTATCGAATACAGCGGTGAACTGGCAGACATGAACACCAGTCCCATTACCGTTGCCTTTCTCAAAGGGATGTTTACCCCGATTCTCCAGGATGCTGTCAACTATGTCAATGCCCCGGTGATAGCCCGGGAGCGTGGGATCAGGGTGGTCGAATCGAGAACGGATCAGTCCGATGATTTTACCAGTTCGCTGACCATCAAGGTAAAATCCAGTGAAGGCGAAAATGTCCTGGTGGGTACCGTTTTTGGAAAGAAAGAGCCACGCTTGGTGCGGCTGAATGCCTTCCGCCTGGAAGCCTTGCCGGCAGGCCCCATGCTCCTTGTCTATAACAAGGATGTTCCCGGAGTTATCGGTGATCTGGGGACGACCCTTGGCCGGGCAGGTGTGAATATTGCCAGAATGACTGTGGGACGGGAAGAGTCCAGCGAACAGAATGTCATTTTCCTGAATACCGATGTTCCGATTTCAAAGGAATTACTTGCTCAAGTGCAAGGACTTGACCACATTGACGGCGCTATCGCCCTGGAGATGATCAGCTATAAATAGCTCGAGTGTATATTTTTGGTGCCGGATTAGATATTTTTTTGGAGCTGGAGTCGCGTTATGGATGAGCAAAAAGAACCGGGGTGTCCTTGTGAAGAGGGGAAAGTTCCAGATCGAAACGGAAATTGTGTTATGCCGGAGGTGACGTTCCCGGCTTTTATCATGTCGTTAAATACTTCAGTTCTTTATCATTTAGGGGAGATTGCTGATCCAGTAACGGGGAAATCGCAGATTGATTATGGTCTGGCCCGCCATGGTATTGATACCTTGACGTTGTTGCAGGAAAAAACCAAGGGAAATCTGACCTCGGATGAGGAGGGGATGCTGAAGGGTATTCTCTACGATGTGAAGATGCGTTTTGTCAATTCCGTTAAAAAATAAGCTTGTCGCCACCAACTCGAATTACAGGTGTTGTGAAGTCGCTTCAGTTGGCGGCACCGGCCAAGGTAAATCTGTCCTTACGCATTCTGGGAAGGCGTTCTGACGGCTATCATGATCTGGATACGGTGATGCAGAAGCTCGACCTCTGTGATCTCGTGACGGTGTCCTTAGTTGATGAACCGGGAGTTTCCTTACGCTGTACAGACTCAAATCTTCCTGAAGATAGTACAAATATTGCCTTCCGGGCAGCCGGAGTCTTTCTTGAAACCTGCTCCCTGGAGGGGGTTGGTGTTCAGATTACCCTTGAGAAGCGCATTCCCATAGCGGCCGGGCTTGGTGGTGGCAGTAGCGATGCCGGGGCTGTGCTGCTCGGCTTAAATAGACTGCTCGGAAGCCCTTTGCCCACGACCGGGCTGATTGATCTGGCCAGATCTTTGGGGGCCGATGTCCCGTTTTTCGTGACAAGTTTCGGCGCAGTCCGCGCGCAAGGGATAGGCGACAGGATGACCCCGGTTCCTTCCCTGCAAGGTTGCAGGATTGTTTTGGCCAACCCGGGTTTTCCGGTGTCAACGCGGGACGTATTTGAAAAATATGCGTTGACAACAACAGACAAAAAATATAAAATAAAAAATTTTGAAAAATTCATAGATAAGTCACTTCCTTGTGCGGCTTTGAATGATCTGGAGTCGGCAACCCTTTCTTTTCACTCAGAAATAGAGGGACTTAAGCTTGATCTTCTTTCAGGTGGTGCATCCTTAGTTTTAATGTCGGGAAGCGGGCCAACCTATTTTGGAATCTTTCCAGATGAAAACGGTGCCGAATCGACTCGTGTACGTCAAGCCGTCCAGACGTTGCAACAACGAAAAAATGTAAAGGTTTTTGTGACTCAACCTGTATAATGGGGTGTCGCCAAGCGGTAAGGCACCGGGTTTTGATCCCGGCACTCGTAGGTTCGAATCCTTCCACCCCAGCCACTCGTTCGGCTTGATCAATCTTTTTTTTATCTCCAAAAGAAGAAAATGGCAAAAGATCCTAAAATATTTTCCGGCAATGCCCATCCCCAGATGGCCCGTGAAATTGCTGAATATCTTCATCTTCCTGTGTCCGAGGCAGTTGTGAGAAAATTTAGTGATGGAGAGATATTTCTAGAGATAAAAGAAAATGTTCGCGGCGACGATGTGTATATCGTCCAGCCAACCTGCACTCCCGTCAATGATCATTTGATGGAATTGCTGCTTATGGTCGATGCCCTGCGGCGCGCTTCAGCCCGAAGAATTACCGCGGTAATGCCCTATTATGGCTATGCCCGACAGGATAGAAAAGTTGCCCCCAGGGTTCCGATTTCCGCCAAGGCAGTTGCGGAAATGCTCATGGTGGTGGGTGTTCGTCGAGTTTTGTGCATGGATTTGCATGCCGGTCAGATTCAGGGGTTTTTTAATATTCCCGTTGATCATTTATATGCCGCTCCGGTTTTGTTGAAATATATCAAAGAACAGTTCCGTGATGTCGTCATGGTTTCCCCGGACGCTGGTGGTGTGGAAAGAACTCGCGCTTTTGCCAAACGTCTTGATGCTGGACTCGCTATTATCGATAAGCGGCGGGATCGCCCCAATGAGTGCCAAGCCATGAATGTTATCGGGGATGTGAAAGGGAAGGTGGCAGTTCTCCTTGATGACATGGTGGACACTGCTGGAACGTTATGTAATGGGGCGGCCACCCTTCTTGAACATGGGGCCAAAGAAGTCCATGCCTGTTGCTCTCACGCTGTTTTGTCCGGACCGGCCATCGCCCGCCTGAACGACTCATGTATTAAATCCCTTGTTGTCACCAATTCCATTCCCTTGCATGGGGATGCTTTAACGTGTGAGATTATAAAAGTTTTATCCGTGTCCAACCTTCTCGCTGAGGCGATTAGTCGTATTCATAATGAGGATTCGGTTACTTCTCTTTTTGTGTAATGGATTTGTAACGAACTGATGGTTTTTGTGATTGTATTTTAGTGCCTTACAGATTAATTTCTTTTTTTTTGCAAGAAATTAATCTGCGAAAGGCACTTATCCCGTTCATCGGGGTTAGATTAAAATACTCTGTACCTCTTCTGAGAAGATGATACAGAAATGTGATGGAGGAAAAAATGCTTCAACAGGAAATGGCAGCTGTCGTGCGAAATAATTTTGGAAAAGGCGCCATGCGGCAATTACGGATCGCGGGAAATACCCCGGCCGTTCTTTATGGTGCAGGACGTGAAGTGGTGGCGCTTCAGCTTGAGACCCTGCCCCTGGTAAAACAGTTATTAAAGATTCAACGCCGAAATGCCGTGATCACTTTAAATATTGAGGGTGATTCTCCCCGTCATGTTCTGATCAAGGAACTCCAGACAGACCCCGTTCGTGATACCCTGATTCATGCGGATTTCTACGAAATCGATCTGAATAAGCCACGACAATTTACGGTGGATCTGGTTGTCAGCGGATCTGCCAAAGGTGTGGATTTAGGTGGAATTTTAGAGGTTGTGGCGACGAAGGTTCAGGTAGAGGGAAACCCCCTTGATATTCCCGATACCCTTGAAGTGGATGTAACAAACCTGGCCATTGGAGATAACTTTTTGGTGAGCAATCTTGAGTTGCCCGGGAATGTGAAGATGCTTACATCAGATGAGGTGATTTGTGTGACAATTGTGGCACCGTCCGTGGCCTGATTTCAGAGTTGAATAATCCCCCATGGAGTTGTGCTTGAATCCGGAATAAGCTTTTGGCTTTTTCCGGATTTTTTTTTTAACAATTAAGAAAAAGAGATATCCTTTCATGTGGTTCTAAGAGGAAATGGCTTTGTCGTGCTTGAGGTATCTCAGGGATAAGGGTTGCACGTTAAGGGGTGAAAACTCTCTCTTTTATTGGCCGTTGATCCTGTGAAGGGGAGGGTATTCTGCTGGTGATGTCGTATTGAGAAGCTATGAATATGAGTGACAATGTTTTTTTAGTAGTTGGTTTGGGCAATCCGGGCGATGAGTATGCCTCAACTCGCCATAATGCCGGGTTCATGGTTATTGATGAATTAGCAAGAAGATTTGGAGTATCAATAAGTCAGCACAAATGGCAGGCGTATTCGGCCCAGCTGATATTGTGGGAGAATAAGGTTTGTTTCTTGAAGCCGGACACATATATGAATTTGAGCGGCAAGGCGGTGGCCAGATATGTTGACTTTTATAAGGTTGAGCCGGGGAGGATCATGGTTGTCCATGATGACTTGGATATGAGTCCCGGGCGTGTAAAATTGGTTGCCGGCGGGGGCGGCACTGGTGGGCACAACGGGATTCGGTCATTGGTTCAGTGGTTGGGGACCAATGATTTTATCAGATTAAAACTGGGAATTGGAAGACCAGGAAAGGTGAATGGGCATTCCGGGATGGCTGTGGATAAATATGTGCTGTCTCCATTCCTGTCTGATGAAAAAAATCTTTTAGAGCACGGGGTGGATCGTATTGAACAAGGACTTGAATATCTTGTTCGGGATGGATTGGCCAAGGCCATGAATCTGATAAATACCACTCAATCATAAGGCTTGTTTCCCAAACAGCTAAGAGATCAAGGGAGTCTGCGATTCATGGGATGTTTGCTCCATTTGGACAACTTCAATGAAACATTTTTTTTGAAGAGCGTAAAGCTGCAAAATATGTTATTAATAATTCAAGTTTTTTGTGATGAATCGGGTAGTTTTCCGGGGGTGAAATGGGGGTGAGAGTTTTTATCCTTATTTTATTTTAAATGAAACGAACCATGTCGTAATTTCATGGAAAAATATCTGTTTTTTTCTGACTGACTTTCTTTTGTTTTTTCAGGATGTTTTTTCATTCTTCAGTGCAATCATCGGCATCAGAAAATATGAGTGCCCTCACAGTTTATTTTCTTGTTTTTTGCAAGAAAATGATCTGCGAAAGGCACTTATTCCGTTCATCGGGGTTAGATGGTACTTGTGGTGGCGCCCATATTTTTATAGTTCAATTCATCTTGACCAGGAGGATATTGTGTTTATAGCAGGCGATATGGCCGTTTATCCGGCCCATGGTGTAGGGGTGATCGAGTCCATAGAGACTCAAACGGTAGCGGGAACAGATCATTCATTCTATGTGATGAAAATCATTGAAAATGATATGAAAATTATGATTCCTACGATGAATAGTGCCAATGTTGGGCTTCGTGCTATTATCGATATAAATGAGGTAGAAAAGGTGATGGTGATTCTGCGGAATCGGGATATCGAGATTAGCGCCCAGACCTGGAACCGCCGTTATCGCGATTATATGGAAAAAATCAAGACCGGTTCTATCTTTGAAGTAGCCGTTGTGCTGCGCGATCTTTTCCTGCTGAGTGTGGATAAGGAGCTTTCCTATGGTGAAAGAAAGATGATGGATACGGCAAAAAATCTTCTGGTTAAAGAAATTTCTCTGGCCAGAAATATGGATGAAGCCAATACCGCAGATCAGATTGAGAGGATGTTTTCCTGACAGGCAGGTATGGTTTGTCAGCAATATGTTTTCCCTTCAGTTTCTAGT
>JACDZF010000373.1 GCA_013426795.1 Desulfocapsa sp.
CCCACAGCGAAAAAGATGAATGGCATCGCGGCAACTACAAAACCTCCTCCAACAGCGTTGCCGCCTTCAATGAAAACGGAGTCCAGCTCGGTATTGTATTTGAAACAGCTACTTCCTTCGATACGCCTCATTTCATGACAGAGCTGGTGACTTGGCTGCAAGAGGAAGGCCGACGAAAACAGTTGCATCCGCTCCTGCTGATCGGTTTGGGGGTGGTCATTTTTTTGGAGATTCATCCCTTTCAGGACGGTAACGGGCGATTGAGCCGCGTGTTGACCACATTACTTCTTTTACAGGCGGGATACGCCTATGTGCCATACAGTTCCCTTGAAAGCGTGATCGAACAGAGCAAGGAGGCCTACTACCTTGCACTTCGCCAGACTCAGGGGACAATCCGCACCGAAACACCTGACTGGCAGCCCTGGTTGATCTTCTTTTTACGCGCACTGTTTGAACAGACACGGCATCTGAACAAAAAGCTTGAGCGAGAGAAGCTGATTCTTTCTCCACTGCCGGAGTTGTCATTGAAGATTGTTGAATTTACTCGAGAACACGGCCGGATCACCATGAGCGACAGCATTCGATTGACAGGTGCCAGTCGCAATACCCTCAAACAACACTTCCGCTCGCTGGTCAAACAAAATCACCTCAAGCAACAAGGGAGTGGCCGAGGAGTCTGGTACGAACTGCTTTAAGCTATAATGACCAGCCAAGTATGTCATTCTATGCACGGTGTGTTGGATGTGGGTAGAATGAAGGTTGGCAAGGAAGGGGAGGCTGACAGTTATGACTGTTTGGAAATATCTGGACTCGAATACAACGTAGCTTTTCAGGAAGAAGGTTAACTTGAATTTTTTCTTAAATAGTTAATCTTGTCGCTGGTTTTCTTTTGAAATTTTCCCCCAAATTACTGGTAATTATATTTCTACTGTGATTGAATGAAGAGCTATTCATTTTTAGATCAGTAGAAGGAGTCAGGAAAAATCTAAAAGTCAGTTTTTTTTTAATTAACTGGTTAAGGTTGGTACTGAAAGTAGGTGATAGAGCAATTTGATGATATCAGGTTAGAAGTGCAGAAAAAACTGACTGATAGTAATTCCATTTCTAAATCTAAAGTGAATTTATTATCCAAGGCCAAGCGACGAT
>JACDZF010000108.1 GCA_013426795.1 Desulfocapsa sp.
ATAACAGTTCATTTCGAAGAATTCTGCTGACCGGTTCTGCGATGGTGTTTTCGTAGCTGCTTTTCTTGCAGGAGTGTGTCTTCCCTTGGAGGGATGTTTCTTTCAGCCGCGGGGTTTTAAGTGCCTTTAATTGTAAACTGAAGGCTCAGTGATCCTGATAGAGTTTTTTGATCGTATCCGGAATTTTTCCCTTTGGTATCAGGTGATCCTCCCCGGAGATTTCATAGATCCCGAACCACTCTTCTGGATCTTCCAGATCATGCCTGGAAGAATCCGCCGAATCTTCCCCGCTTTTCCACCACTCATCATTGAGCTCAAAAAAGGACACCCCGCAGATTTTCTCGCTTCCTCTGGCAGTTTTGATGTCTTTCCAGATGGCTGAAAAGGCTGCCGGGACCTCTTCAACCTTGTGTCCGCCAAAGCCTGGGACCCACGCCTTCGGTTCAAAGGGAGAAGTGGAAAGTCCGACCTGGGTTATCAATATTGGTTTATTGCTTGCGGCTGTCAGTTCTTCCAGATAGCCCTGATAGCTGGTACCGGTGATTGAGCCGGGCGGTGAGGTGCGCACCCCCCGGGCGTAGGTATAGACATTCAGACAGATGAGATCGCCAAGATCCGGTGTGATCACATTTTCCTTCGGGACCTCTATATCTGGTCGGTCCGCAAGGGGGCCGATATGAGTAAAACTGGTATGACAATACAGATGGCGCTGCCCGTATCGGGTCAGTTCATAGTCCATGGCCATGTCTATGAGGCGGGCCATGGCTATTTCGGAAGGGGTCCGGTTGCTGACGCTCAGGTGTTTGCCGTGATAACTGCGAACCTCGGGATGAAGACTATCCGTACGAATCACCGCAGCCGGTTGCAGTTCATCACCGATGGAAAACAGGATCAGCCGGTCCGGTCGCCCAACCGTATAGACATGATCAATGACCGCCTTAACCGTCTCCATGGTCTTGGCCAGAAAAGGCTCGGCCAGAAAATCTTCTTCGTAGGGGCAGACCCAGACATCCTGTCCATAGAGGAGTTCGGTCTTATCCAGGGCTTCAAAAAATTTAGCCGGCATCTGCGTGGGAAAGACATGGAGATAGGTGACATTGAGCCCTTTCAAGAGCCCGAGATGCTCTTCATAACGGTCATCATTCCCGGGTGGGGCACCGAGCATCGGGGTTTCATTGACCAGATAGGGCGAGTAGCCGATTCCCTTGAAAAAAAGGGGCTCCCGGCTGACAGTGTCAACAATCCTGGTTCCTTCCACAACATATCTGAGGGGCGGCGGGGTACCCTCCAGGATTCCCGTGCCAGCCGTCTGCGGTTTTGCGGAGCTGGAAAAAACAAGACCTGGCAGAAGGAGCAGCCAGGTCGTTATAAGAAGAGATGAAGGAATACGCACATGGGCACCTTTTGTTATTTCATGGCATTGGCAAGGATGGTCATATACGCCTCGTCATGGCTTTCTCCTGCGATCTCTTTTGCCGGTATTTTGAATTGACAGTCCTGGGTATTGCAGTAGCTTCCGTTTGACAGATAGTTCAGAATGATGTCAGGAATATCGTAATGGTGCAGGGTATTATAATGGACGGCCTTGCCGTTTTCAAAGAAAAAGACCCGGTTCAGGTGTAACTGGTCTTTGTTTTTGTCGGCGTAGTTGAGCTTTTCGTAGGTGTTGGGGCCGTAGAGTCCCGGCAGATGATCGCTGATGAGTATGACCAGGCTTTCCGGGTCGACTTTCTTGATTCCACGCACAAATTCAGCCAGGGCCTGAGTGCGATAGTAATATTGATTGACGCAGTGCTCGAGAAAGCCATCCTTGATGGACCCTTTTACTTGAATGAAGAGTGGACGCTTTTCAGTATTTATCTGGTAGGGATAATGGCCGTAAATGCTCATGATATAATTAAAAAGCGGAACTTCCGGATTATTTTTCTTCCACTGGGCAACGTAATTAAGGTTCTGCTGTAACAGCTCCCCGTCAAACATATATCTTTCATCAGTGACATCACCTGTTGAAAGATAGGTCTCACGCCCCTTCGCGTACTCCTTTGGGTAATAGCTGTGCTGGAATCCCGCCCCTTTGTAGGCATTGATGGAGTTAAAAAAATCGGGCTTAAAGGCGTTGCTGGCAATGGTATTGTACCCGGCCCTGTTCAGAAGAGTCGGAAGACAAAAGGTGCCGGCCCCGGTAAATACATCAAACTCCATCCCGGAGAATTTTCCCAAAGCCGGCACCCCGGAAAGAACCTCGAATTCCGCCTGGGCAGTTCCACCACCAAAAACCGGGGAAATGGAAAGGGATCCCTTGTTTTTAAAGAGTTTTTCAAAGTCGGGATGGACAGGACTCTCGGAGAAGGAGACGCCGGCAAACAGGGTCGGATCAATAAAACTTTCCAGAACGACAAGGTGAACGTTTCTTTTCTTTTTGAGCGAGTTGATCATGGACACCTTGTTGTCCATTTTATTTAAAAAAGCCGGATCAGTTTTAAAATCCACCATTTTATAGGCATTGGATTTTCGCTTTGCCTCGCTGTAGAGCGTCATCCAGATCCTTCCATTGTCTTCAGCACTCTGGATGTCAGACCACATGGTCACCGACCGCTGGACTTTCTCAAAGGCGTAGAGAAAAGAATCCGGTTTCAGTTCCACTGTCAGGATCAATCCCAGAATCAAGACGGCTCCGATAATGGTGGTCCGGTCCATTTTGTATCGCATGGATATGAGAAAGACCGTACAGGCACTTCCCACAACAAAAATGACGGCTACAATTGCCCATAAAGGAAAGACTCCCATGAGTTCTGGAAGCTCCTTGACTTCGACGACCCTTAGAAGTCTGCCGAACTGTAAAAAAACCATGTCAAAGAGTGCATAGACAAAAACAATGGGAATGGCGGTAATCACGGCCTGCCATTTAGAAGGCCGGGTTAAATGGTTTAAATAGTAATAAATACCCAGCACCAAAGGAATCTCAAGGCGGCAGAAATGCCTCAGTGGCGGCATCCCCCCGAGCTGGCTCATAATCCAGGTATAGGCGAAAAGGAAGGCGGCCAGCGCAGCATAGCGGCTCATCACCACTCGCTTTGTCAAGAGAAGGCAGGGTTTGAAGAAAGACAGAAGAGTATTCACAGTTGGCGGAATCCCTGGGGAGTATATGAAATGCGAATATTGCTGAAGGCCCACGTAACAGCCACGTCACTATGGATCAGCTGGATAGAGGTGAGGCGGTGTATCTGCTAATCAGAATGAGACCGCCCACAGTGGCTTTGCCATCATTTAAATGAGAGCATGTGACTCCACGAAAGGAGTCCTTGCTGGACAATGCGAACCGATAGTCTTCCCATGAAAACCAAAGACTTTTTCGATTATTCAAGCCGTTGCGTTCTTGTGTCCAATGGCTCTTTATTAGGATTAAATTAAATTTCTGTCAAGGAATGATTAGGTGATTTGTGGAATAATAGCCATTATTGATTGGAGGATTGCTGAGATCAGGCAGGTTTCTCCATGGCCCAGTCACTGCAAATTGGGTATTCTGTACTTCGCAGGTCATTGTTCTCTCCTTTCGGTTGGTTGTGTGGATAATTGGTCCCGAAAGGATAAGCAATGGCCTGCTTTTGCCAAGCCTTATTCAATTTTACAGAAAGAATGGTACACTAACGCCATCTCAACCTGCCCGAGCCTGACAGGCAAGGATTGCTGGGCCGTTTGTTCAAGAAATCGTAACCCGGCATATCAAAGACAAAAATAATCGAGCCTCGTGTTTTCCTCAGCGACGCGAGAGGAAAACCTGAGGCCACATCATATTCGAGTTGAAGAATTTCAGTCTGGTGAGTTTATCAACGAGGGAAATACAATGGCAGAACAGGGAAATGCCAGGAAGAGTAGTGCGCTGGTAAAGATGGCCTTGCTGCTCCTTTTCATGGGAGTGGCGATTTATCTGGTTCGTTTTTCCCCCCTCAGACTTTACCTGACCAGGGATCAGCTTGGGCTATTCCTGGAATCGGCAGGTATCTGGGCGCCCTTGATATTTGTGCTCATCTACGTCGCCGGTGTCTGTCTGTTTGTGCCCGGTACGCTGCTGACGGCCTTGGGTGCCGCTATTTTCGGGCCCTATTGGGGGTTCCTTTACGTCTGGACAGGAGCGATGATCGGGGCTGGTCTTGCGTTTCTCATTGGTCGATATCTGGGCCGGGACTTTGCCGCAACTCTTATCGGTGAAAGGCTGAAACGTTTTGACGATGCCATCGAGCGCAACGGCTTTGCAACGGTTCTTTACTTGAGGCTTATCTATTTCCCCTTCACTCCAATGAATTTTGGCATGGGATTGACCAAGGTTCGCTTTTGGGATTATGTCTCGGGGACAGCACTGGGAATCCTGGTCGGGACCTTTATTTTCACTTTCTTTGTGGGAACGCTGCGTGATGTTTGGGCCACGGGCAGGATGGAAGGACTCTTGAGCTGGAAGGTCTTTCTTTCTGTTCTCCTTTTTGGTGCTTCATTTTTTATCCCCAAGTTTCTGCAAATGATCAAGGAACGAGGAAAGCATTCCACCATGGCCGACCCGCCGGAAAACCACTGAAGCTCCCCTTGCTTCCCGTGCAGGCTCCATTTAACAACTCGGGAGACTGTGCCAACGATGGGAGCCGCTTCTGCTCTATTCCCTCTAGATCGGCGGCACAACCTGCGCCAGTGCCTGTCTGCGTCAGGGGCCTACCTTGGTGCTGGTGAGCTTATATGCCCAGCACGAAAAGGCTCACCGGAAGTGATGCGTAATTAACTTGGAATCCTGACACCGTAGTTCACATTGCTAACGGTCAGAATTAATCTTATTCTGACCCCTTTTACTCCGATTAGACCAGAATGACGGCGATGCATACTTGCTCACGTCGCGATCAGGCGGCGCGCCTCCGGAAGTACTCTCGTAGCCGTTGGTATTGGGCGTCTTGGGCAAGCTGTGGCTTGGACTGCCCTATCTCGTCCAAGCACTGCCCCAGCTCCATAGGTGCCCACTGCTGGTCGGCAATCACGGCATTTAACAGCAGTAATGCCTCGGCAGGGAACCGTCTGCACAAACCCGATTCGTCCAGCAGGTGTACGACGTGGGAGGGGTGTTCAATCGGTTGCAGCCAGTCCACCACCGCAGACAAGGCCGACGGGAATTCGCCTCGAGCGGAAATCACCAGACGAGTCAAGGACTCAGCTATTCGCGGTGTAGCCAAATCACGGGACTTTGGCCAGATCTGTTGCCAGAACGGCTGGGCACGATTTCTCCAGAAGTCCTCACGCTGATCGGCAGCGCCTTCAAGCGCCTGGGTGAGGGCCTGCGCGGATTCCTCCAGGCCTTCCTGTGGGAGTGCGCCAATCGCAGATCGGAATTCGTCTACGGTGTACCCCTCGGTCGGGCCCAATGCTGCGTAAGTCAAGAACGCGGCGAATTGCTGGCGGTGCTCGCCAAGATCGGCGTAACGGTTTGCACTATCTAGGAACTGCGACTTGAAGGCAGACAACAACGGTTGGTACAAACGCGGTGACCAAAGGAAGCCCTCCCACACTGCTTTTGCTTCGACGGGATTACTCCAGCTGAACAATGGCAGAAGGTGCTGTTCAGTCCAAGGGCGGTCCACACGGAAAATTGCGATCAGCCGCGAACCCAGCAGCGCCCGGCCGTGCCGGAATCGGCCCTCTCGCACATCGCACAGGTCGGTGAACAAGGGTTTGAGGTCTGCGGGAAGCAGATCGTTGTCGTTCGGGTTCCGTTTGAACCACAGATTGATCAGTGCCTGCGTGACATGCCTAATGGGGTGGTTAATCGCAGATCCGATGGGGTCATAAGTTTCGACGCCATTAGAGATGATGCGGGAGCCTTGGCCAGATTCAAGCGGCAGTGCCAGCACTCGGCGGCACAATTCCAGCAGGATGTCCTCGTGGCGGTTGATCGACTTGGATGCAACTTCCATCCACCACGTGACACCGTTGGCAATCTCCTGAAGTACAGCATCGTGCATGGTCTGCACCAGCGGTGCGGCGTAGCGCCAAGAGCGCAACACCATGCCATCTTCGGACCAGGCCTGCAGGGCCTCGCGCCAGCGGCCGACAGGCCAAACGCCATCCTGCGCCAGATCGCATAGTGCGTAAAGACTGTGAAAGAAACGCGTGCGACAAACGTCACGCCACGTATCTTCGTTGAAAGGCCGCCGTTCGGGTGTTGGCTTTACGAGCCATTGCACCAGTTCCTGTCGCTTGCGGGGAGCAATGTCGACCTCTCGGCTATCCTCGTAATCTGGATCGCCAGTGCCACTCATCCAGTGCGAAAACTCGTCACGCTCGTTGGTCGCCAACTGCCATTGCGGGTAGACATGGGATATTTCCGCCAAGCGCGCCGCTGCGGGCGGCCCAAGCGCGCAGCCCGAGGTGTTCAGCTTGGCCAAGTGCAGCCAGACGGAGCGAGCCACCAAGTATTGCCACTGATCTGCTTCGAGGTCGTCCCTGTACATCGCGCGCGGGGGGCCTGCCAAGATGGCTGCTTCCAGGCTTTCTTGTGCGGCTCCTGCCAAATGCCGCCCCTGCAGAACGAGCAGTCTGAATACTTCCCGCCCCGTATCTGTGGACCACAGCCACCACGCGCCATCGCTCAACAGCCAATCCACCCACTGCTCGGGAGGGATGCAACCATCTTGACTGGCGGCAAACAGGGCCAGGCGTTTGAAGGTGGGGTACGGCAATGCACACCAGCTCTTGGCGATTCGTTTAGCGCGCGCACTGTCATTGGCGCGAACCGCCAGCCAAGCATCGCGCAGCAATTCAATCAGGCTGACCCAATCATGGAAACCCCGGTTCTGCCAATGTGGCGTGATGGATGGCATATCCCAGTGCGAGCGGTCGCTGTGGGCTTCGGCCCCGCCCAACTCGCGCAACAGGTCCAGTGCATCACGCAAAAGCTGCTGGAAATCTTCCAGCAGGAGCGGCAGGGCTGATGTCCAGTGCTCGCCGGCCAAATCGCGCAGAGCGGAATGCACGTGATTAGATGCCAGCACGAGTTCCCAGTCCACCAATTGCTTGATCCGCGTGGGTTCGTCAGTGCTGCTCGGGTCGTCGCCCCAGCGAAACGGCTTCTTCAAGATCACCTTGGGCGCGAGCAAATCGCGTAACTCCAGCCGCAGCGTGGTGGTCAGCCCGTCCCATTTCAGGCGACCTTTCCAGCGATATAGATCGGGATCGTGCCATGGGGGCTTCACCCGGCCACTGAGCAGCAGGCGCCACAAGGTGCGCATCAGTGGGCCAGGAATGGCCTTAGGGGCGTGCAAGTGGATATCATCCAGCTCGGAGGTTTTGCCGTCACGGTCCAGTGAAGCAAAACGATCCAGCTCATGTTCGATCAGCCACGGCCAACCGTTATGCAACTGTCCACCACGTTCCGCAATCCAGATGACCAGTCTCGGGTCATCCAGATGGCGCACCAGCCAGTGGGCCAGATGGGACATCACGTCATCCCATTGGCTGCCGGTGATACCACCGGAGGCAAGCAGCATCGGCAGTGCACGGTCATAGGGTGCAGGCCGCCGAATCAGGCTAAAGCGCAGCTTGGTGTCTACTTCGTCATGGGACGGCACGCCAAAGCGGCTCAGGTCGCCGTGCCTGAAGCGCTCGTGCGCGAAGGGCTCCAGCAGCCAGTCCAGTGAAGGGGCGGGATTGAAGTCGGCGAAGCGCTTCGCCGGCAAGCCCGACTTATCCGACAAGGCCCAGAGCATCCGCCCGACGAAATCGTCCTGTCGCGTGCTGTCCTGCGGGCGCGCCAAGGCGTGCTTGACGACGATGGCTTCTTTGCCCTGCACACCGTCACGGTAAGTGTCTGCCCAAGCGTGCAGGGTCTGGTGTAACGTGGAATGGTTGTGGCTACCAGCGGGGATGTTATAGAGGATGGGCGTGACGCCCTTGGCTTCCCATTCGATGGTCTTCCTGTGCTCATGTCCCCGTTCGCAATCACCCAGTGCCCAGGCTTGGGGTGTGACTTCACCCAGCATCCGGTCGGCAGCCAGCGCATCCATCATGTAGCGGAGCACCGGGTCGTTGATGCTGTAGCCCACGAAACAGACCACGTAATTGCGGAACAACTCACTCACAAATCGTGCCGCCCAGCGCTCTGTGAGGTAGGCCAAGCCGAAATCACCACTGGTGACCACCAGACGGTTCAACGCCGTGTCGTCCATCTGTTCTGGTAGCAGGCCGTGCAGGTAGACCAGCCCGTTCCAACGGCTGTTCTTCGGAATCGGCAGCATCGGTGCAGCGTAGGTCTGGAACGCTTGGCTCATGCGTTTGGCCGCCACGTGAAAGAGGCGGTCGAAGTTGGTAGTAACCAACCGCAGCGCGCCCTCGCGGCTGCGAGCCAAACGCAACAGTGCCGCCTGCGTATCCGTGGCACCTTTGCGGCGAAGTCTCGGCTTCAGGGCCTGTGCCAGTTTGCGACGGACGGCCAGACGCTGACCCGGCAGACGACGTTCGAGCAGATCCAGAATGGCATCGAACTGCCCATGCTCGAAGGCCTCGAGCTCAATGTCCGATTCCGAAAGTCGCGCCCCGTTCAGCCGGTATATCTGCTCGACTAGCCCCTTGAAATCCGGCAAACCGGCAGGGTAGGAAATACCCGCACCACAGAAAAACACCACGCGGCTTTCTTCGTGCGCCTGCAAAAGCACATCGGGAATGTCGGGGCCGTGCGTGACGAATTGCATTTCTTCAGTTTCCTATCCAATGGGCGCGTGCATGAGAGCAACTCGAATATCAGTGGGTCTAACAAGTAATAATGCGGATCTGCATATCATCCCAACTCGCATGGAGTGCGTGATGTTCCTATACCGACAAGCTCTTAACCTTGCCAGTCTGATAATTTTTGGTAACGTACCAAAAATTGCTTAAATAATCCTAAAAAAATGTTTTGTTTGAATGTCCTCTTTTCTGCATATTATCTCGAATGAAAGGATATACAGTTTTCAGAGAACATCCAATGAATCAGTCTCTGGTGTGTTGCTGGCACGTTTCAAGGATCAGTACTGCCTGATTCTTCTCAAATTCCATTTCTTTTTGCCGATGTAAAGTAATGATCGTGAAGAAACGGTTTCCGCAAGTCCTTCGCCTGGTGATATCTCCTCGCCCATTCCAGCTTGGGAATATCCGGCCCCTCAATAACCTCTGCCCCCAGCAGCAGCACCATGGATGCAATCGGCTTGGTGCTGCTGGTGGCCGCGCAAAAGACGGTGATCCCTTTCAAGGTTGGGTTTCGGCTTTCGTCCTCGGCGTTCAGCCATTTTTCAAAGGTCTCCTTGCTCAGGCCAGCCCGCCCGTTCAGTCTCATTCCATGCCTGGCCGCCAGGGAATTCATCAGATCCAGCACCTGCTCCCTGGATTTTCCCGACGCCCTGATAACCTCGTTCATGGATATTTTTATATCCCGCATCAGGGTTGAAAGGGTTGGTTGAGTAAAGAGATTGAGTTGTTGTGCCACGGGTCACCTGTCCATAATTTTAATGCTGTCTGTCCATAGATTTTTATGTGTCAGACATTGCTCTTTGACTGCGTTTTAGATACTCTGTTTTTTGGATAACTATTGTTTCCCTTTAAAGACACTTAAAACACATTTAAAAACGTCAGTAAAACATAAAAATCGGTCACACTTACATTATTTTTGTTTTTCTATGTTCTTTTATATAAATATCTGTTTTTTTATATTTTTTGTAACTATTCAGCATCCAAAGTTGATGCAGTACTTACCATGAATGCT
>JACDZF010000374.1 GCA_013426795.1 Desulfocapsa sp.
CTGGCCGGCTACGACCTGCTGCCGATCAGCCCCGAGCACGCCGCGGCAGTCGAGCGACTGCCCAACCATCACCGCGACCCCTTCGACCGCCTGCTGGTCGCCCAGGCCCAGACCGAGCCCTTGCGGCTGTTGAGTCGCGATCCGCTGGTCATTCGCTACGGCGAGGCGGTCATTGGCGTTTGAGCGTCGGCCGGCTTCGCTTCCTAAACGCGTACCCGGACGCCGATGGTCCCGGAAGCTGGATCTTCGGCGCAGAGGTCGCGAAGCAGGAGCTTCGCGACCAGCGGAATAAGGTGCGAGGCTCGATTAAGTCCAGCGGGCGGCACAGAATCTAATTGAGCCTGGCCCCTTTTCCCCTTTTCCCTTGTCTCGCGGCCCTTGGGTTCGAGAATTAAGTAAACTGTCCCCGGAACTCCCGGAACTCCGCAAAAACACAATCAGTGCGGCATGTTGTTCCTAAGATTCCGCATCTTATGCGAGAATCTCGCGGACGACTTCTGGGTGCTTGCGCGCGATGCGAATCAGCGCCTGCGCGGCACCAGATGGAACTCTGCGTCCTTGCTCCCACTCTTGGAGTGTTCGCTTTGAAATGTTGAGTGCTGAAGCAAATTCGGATTGGGACAGACCAGTGCCTTGGCGCGCCTGAATGACATCGTTAACGTCGATTTCAGTAGTGCGAGCGAACGTCCGGGCTTTCATCTCGCGTACGGATTGGAGCAGTTTGAGGCCAATTTCCTCGCCTGTCGGCACAACGTCCTTTACCTTATGAACGGTCATCTTCAATCTCCTTGCGGATTTCTCTAAGAATGTGTCCTGGGATGTTATCCCGCGCGGCTTTAGGGTAGACGAGCAGCATGCACAACTCACCAGCTTCAAGATGTGTGAAGTAGATGACCCTGGCGCCCGCTCGTTTGCCCATCCCGGGCCGCGACCATCGCACTTTTCGGCAACCGCCGCTTCCCGGTATAACGTTACCAGCCTCAGGTTCGCTGGCGATCCAAGCGAAAAACTCAAGTCGTTCTTCTGTAGACCAGAGCTTCTCCGCTTCGGCGACGAACGTGTGAGTTTCGTAGATTGTGAGCACGCAAAATTGTACGTCTGCGACGTACTTTTCGCAACCGGAGCTTAG
>JACDZF010000109.1 GCA_013426795.1 Desulfocapsa sp.
GCACCATTTTTTTAAGCCCACAACTTGTCCAAAGTTGTGGGCTTTTTTTATGTTCAGGGCAGACCCTGGCCTTTGCGGCCAGGGTCTGCCCGGCGCGGCTCTTTCTCATCGTTCCGGTGCAAAGACAGATCATGCCCTCTCCCCGTGCTCCCTTTTGCTGAGCGCCAACGATCCTGACTGATGATGACGCCCAGGAATATGGTGCAGCTGCCAAGATACTGCAGGGCGGTAAACGATTCCTGAAACAGGAACCTGCTGAGCAGCAGGGTAAAAAGAGGAATCAGGGTAATGAAAATTGAGCTCTTGCTGGCCTCCATGTGAGCCAGCGCGAAATTGTAGAGGCTGTAGGCGATCAGAGTGACAGCCAGACCCAGGTAGAAAATGGCCGCGACGGGAATCAGGAGAAGGGAGTGGGGGAGAGGAACCTGCGGCAGGGCAAGGAGTGGAGCAAAAAAAAGCGCTCCGATCCAGGCCTGGATGGCGGTGAGAAAGAGTGCGGGGTAAAATGCTGTGAGCCGTTTGATGGTGATGGTGTACACCGTGGCGCAGAGCATGGACATGAATTCATAGGAATTACCCAGCAATGGAGCCGGTGCCAGGTGCGTCGGTGCTCCGCCGAGGCTGAGCAGGATTGCGCCGCCCATGGCCAGGAAAAGGCCGAGCAGGGTCTGTTTTGATGCCCGCTCACCGAGAAAGAAGACCGAGGCGATGGTGATCAGCAGCGGCAGCATGGTGGTGATCAGGGATGCCTGGGCGGCGCTGGTATTTTGCAGGGCCAGGGCCTCAAAGAGGAAATAGAGGCAAGGTTCACTCATCGCCATGAGAGCAAAGAGGTGCCAATCCTGACGGCGGATCCGGATTCTTTGAAATCGGGGGAGAAAAAACAAAAAGGCGAGTGAGGCCACCGCCATCCTGCCGAAGATGATCACCAGGGGATGATATTCCTGCATGGCCAGCTTCATGGCGACAAAGGAGCTGCCCCAGAGAAACATGGCAAGAATAAGGCTGGCGAGGGGAAGGAGCGGGGAGGGATGCTGGCCCATGAAAAGTTTTTTTTACAGTTTTCAGTGAAATGATTATTGTTCTCCTTTCGATGAAGAAAGGTGAGAAGCGTGGGCAGCGGGATGCTCGAGGCCCTCGAACAGGTAACCATAAATGTGATGAAGTGGGAATGCTAAATTTTATAAAGTTGTCATACGCTCGCCGTTTTTCTTCCCTCCCGCAAGGGGGTTTTTTTCGCAGTCTTTGTTCCCTGCGTGACCTTCCGTCGTCCCAGGCGGGGATGGGGCTGCTGCTACTTCTGGCCCTGGCCCTGGTTCCGCCCCGTTGGGCGAATGCCGCTGTCGGCCTTGATTTTGAAGAGGGGACCATTCGCAATGATATCGGGGTGAGCGGTTCCTCCAAGGCGTATGTGAGTAAAACCAAGGGTGATCTGGCCATGGAGGAGGCCATTGAGCAGACGACCGCGGCCGTGGCCAAGGTCAGGCTGGATGAAAAACAACTGGCCCAGGCCAAAGAGGCGATTAAAGGGCTGAGTTATACCAATATGCGGGTTCTGCGGGTCTTCGCTGGTCTGCCCTCCATCACCGCGGATGGAATCATGGATGCCCTGCGCCGCCTTCCCGGGGCCCAGATATCCTATGACCAGCTGATTATTCTGGAGAATTTTGTGGCCCTTCCCGGAGTCGATGTGGATGCCGCATGGCTTCTCTTAAAGAAACTGGGCGGGTTACAGTATGTCTCGGGACGGGTGGCCCTGGCCATAAGCCAGACGAAAAACCTGCAACCCGGGGTCATGCTGGCCCTTATGGATCGGCTGGCATCCCTGAAAGAGCCTGCCCTGTGGGCCTTCAAGGCCTATCTGGATTTGCCGGGGCAGACCGCGGACACCGTGGACAAGGGCTTGCTGCTCATCGGCCAGATGACCGAGAAACAGAGCTGGGCGGCGGAGATGAGCAGCAAGATCGCCGGGATGACCCCGGAACTGGCCCTGATCAATATGAGACAACTGCCAAAGCTGACCAATACCAACGCCTCCAACGCGCGGGCCATGTTTCAGCTCCCGGGAATGACCCCCACCGCCTCTCTGGCCTGGATTACCAATTATTTCCTCCTTTCCAAGGAGAATCAGGAGGCCCTCTTCTTTACCATGAACGCCGAACAGCAGAGCCAGCTCCTGCTCGCCTATGCCGAAGGCTCGGAGTATCTCATCTGGAAGATCAACAACCTCCATGATATTACCGATATAAATGGTCAGGAGGTGGGCATTCGGGTTCTTTCCTCCTCCCCGCTCAGCACCTTGCAGGAGATCTTCCAGCGCCTGGACGGCAATATCCAGGCCAGGTTCCAGGGCGAATTCTCGGCAGGCCTTACCAATGGCCGGGGCCCGGCCATTGCCGCGCTCCGCCGTGCCACCGCCGCGGCCCGGATCCAGGCGGCAAAAGATTGCACCACAGCCAATGCCTATATCCTTCTGTCCCGGGGCAGTGAGCTCTATGATTCCTCTTTCCGGGAGATTCTGG
This sequence comes from Desulfocapsa sp., assembly GCA_013426795.1. Taxonomy (GTDB): domain Bacteria; phylum Desulfobacterota; class Desulfobulbia; order Desulfobulbales; family Desulfocapsaceae; genus UBA2270. Next base: position 2,523 of record JACDZF010000109.1, read on the forward strand.
TGCCGGTACTCAAAGACCGGATTGACAGCCGTTTTGGCGGCAATCTCCTGGCCTTTCTCAAGACCATTGATCAGAAAGGTGTGCATGTCTCTGACTTTATTATCAGTCTTGCCCAGAAGGGAAAACTCGTGGTTTTTTTCCCGGTGTCCGTGGCTGAACAGGAGCAGGTCATTGATCTGGTGGTGCGGTCGGCGTTCCGGGATGAAAAAAGTCTGATTCTGTTTTCGGCCACCTTTATGACCCTGCTGGAGACCATTCAGCCGCAGACACGAAGCTACCTGATTGCCAAGATGCTCACCGCCATTCGCGAGAAAGACTCGGTCTTCAGCAAGCAGCTGCGGGTGATCCTCCAGTATTATATCCAGGAGTATCCGCAATTGGTGGGTGAAGTGGACAAGATTCGAATCAGGCTGATGATGTCCCAGTACGGGACCCTGGCCCTGGAGCAGTACGTCAAGACCAGTTTTGGCGAGTGGAAGAAGGATGGGAAATTGAGCAGTTTGTCCATCTTCCAGAGTGATGATGACGGCACTCAGTCCTTTCGCTCCAACTGTCAGACCTTGATGGCGCACGGCTATCGACCCCGGCTTTCCACCTCCTTTTCTCTGATGGCGACAGACAGCGCCCAAGGGCGGGCGGCCGCGGCCCAGCTCAAGGGCCTGCTCGGCGCGCCCGCCCAGAATCTCGGAGAAATTCAGGAGATGCAGGTTCGCTATCCCCTGGTGGTGGACTGGGTGAAAAATGTCAATGGCATTGAAATCTCCCACTCCGTTGTGGTCTATCATGATGTGAGCCATCAGCAGGAGTTGCTCCGCCAGTTTCTCAAGGGCGGCCACGAGATGTTTGTCCAGCGCGGTCACAGCTACTGGCGAAAAGAGCAGCTCCTCGATCCTCTCCAGGAGCTGCTCAAGACCGGTGCGGTGACGGATGCGGATCTGATGAGCAAACAGCGGTTCTTAAGCCTTGGCTCGTGCGGCGGGATTCGGGTCTATTCCGAGCTGGCCATGATTTTTCACAACAAGGTCGATATCCTCGCCACCGTGGGGACGGGGAAGGCGATCATCAATGACCCTTACAATCAGTTTCTCTTTGAGCTGGTTGCCTCCCGTTCCGATGCCCTGAGCTGGAAGACGGTCAGTGATCAGGCCGCAGTAATCTTCAAGCACGGGATGGGAGAGGATTATCTCCAGCCCGGTTCATTGCCGGCTATCCTGCACAAGATCATGGATCAGAAACAGATTGATAAACTGGGCGGAAGCCAGACCGGCAAGCAGGCTGAGCCCCAGCGCGGGGCCGAGCGGGGGCTGGAAGTGAGGCAGTCCGGGGAGCCGGATCCTCGCCGCCAGTAACCATGGGCCTGATCAAGCGCGGAGAGCTTGCCTCCTGGCTGAGCCGGGAGCAAGGGGCTGAGGATATCCGGATTTTCCTTTTTTTCGGGGAAAGGTATCTTTGCCGCGAGGCGGCGGACCTGGTGCAACAGGCCCTGCTCGCCCAGGGTGGCGGGATGGTGCATGGGATAGACGGTGATCAGGAGGATGCGAGCCGAACCCTGGGCCAGCTTATGAATTTCAGTCTGTTGCCGGGCCGACAGCTCTATCGGGTCACCGACAGCCGACTTTTTCATTCCCGGGCCGTGGCCGGAGAGATCTGGAACAAGGCCGTCGCGGCGCAGGAGGCAGGCCGTTCAGGCCCTGCCCGGATGCAGCTCATGATTCTTGCCGGGCTTGTGGATTTGAAGGCGGGGGAGTCCCTGGCCGATCGTGATGCCGATCAGTGGCAGGAGCTTTTGGGTTTTGCCAAACCGTCCGGCGATCTGGCCTGGACCGACCGGCTCCTGGCCGAGGGCGGCGGCCCGTCAGGTGGCAAGGGGGAGGCGGCGGCAAATATCAGTGATCGCTATCTTGCTGCCCTGGCAAAGGGGCTGCCGGGGCAGAACTATCTCCTGCTCAGCGCTGAGAATGTCGATAAAAGAAAGGCCCTGTTTACCGTGATCAAGAAACATGGGCTGGTTGTGGACTGTTTTGTTGAGACCAAAAGCAGCTCTTCGGCGGCTCAGAATGAACAGAAAGGGGTGCTGCGCGAGCTGGCACAGAAGACCCTGGTTTCTTTTCACAAGAAAATGGAGCCCCGGGCCCTGGACATGCTCTTTGAGCGGGTGGGATTTCATCCGGTGGCCCTGGTCATGGAGCTTGAGAAGCTCGCCCTTTTTGCCCTTGATCGGCCTCTGATCAGCTGCGCCGATGTGGATTCCATGGTGGGCCGGACCAGGGAGGATGCCCTCTTTACCTTGACCGAGGCCTTCGGCAACGGCAATTTGGCCTTAACCCTGGTGATCCTTGGTCGGCTGCTGGAAAATGGTATCCATGACCTTGCCATTCTTGCCACCATGCGTAATTATATACGGAAGATGCTCATCTTTCGTTCCCTCCAGTTGCTGGCAAGCCCACCATGGCAGCGGGGCATGCAGGCCAAGGCCTTTCAGGAGGTTTATCTGCCGGCACTGAAGGAAAAAGGGGAGTGGGCTGAGCTTCTGAAAGCTCACCCTTACGCCCTGTATATGGGTTTCAAGAAGGCGGAGGAGTTTTCCTGCCCGCTTTTAAAGGAGTGGATGGCCCTTCTCCTGCGGGCCGAGTATCAGATGAAAGGCTCACCCCTGCCGCCCACCCTGTTTCTCGAGGAGCTCCTCCTTGCCATGGTATCAAAAAAAGAAGGCGGAGCAGTATGATCTCCGGAGCCACACACTGACACGGACCTTTATGGGGATGATTTTATAAGGAATGGGAATGGGCAAGGTAAAAGAGGAACATTCGACAGGAGCAAACACCAGGGAGCGTGAGGAGACTCGTCAGCCCTCCCTCTACAAGGCGCTGCTCCATAACGACGATTACACCTCCATGGAGTTTGTGGTGGCGATCCTGGAAAATATCTTTGGCAAATCCACTTCCATGGCGACTAAGATCATGCTTGACGTCCATCAGGAGGGAGTGGGTGTGGCTGGTGTCTATACCCGTGAGATCTGTGAGACCAAGATCCAGGTGGTTCATCATCTGGCCCGCAAGAATGGGTTTCCCCTGCGCTGTTCCATGGAAAAAATATAGGGACTGTCTGTGCCTGCGGAGTTGGCGGCAGCCTCCTGATCTTCAAACAAAAACGGGGAGCATTGACCCCCCTTGACCGGAAACATGGTGAACGCGATGTTGAATAAAACACTGGAACTGGCGCTCGTCCGGGCGATTCGAGAGGCGAAGGGGTATCGGCATGAATATGTCACCGTGGAACATATGCTCTACGGTCTGCTCTATGATGAGTTGACAACCCATATTATCAGCCACTGCGGCGGCTCCATTGATAACCTGAAGCAGCGGCTGGAGACATTTTTCGTAGGCGAGCTGCCCACCTTTGGTGCCGACAATGACGGTGAACCGGCCCAGACCGTGGCCTTCAATCGGGTATTGCAGCGGGCGGTCTCCCATGTCCAGAGCTGCGGCAAGCATGAAGTGGACAGCGGCGACGTCCTGGCGGCCATTTTCGCCGAGGCCGAGTCCCATGCCGTCTATTTCCTTGCCTCGGAAGGGGTGGGACGGCTGGCGGTGCTGGAGTATATCTCGCACGGTCTGCCCTCCGAAGGCTTGCAGAAGGAACCTCTGCCCCGGCCTCCCGGCGGCCCTGGGGGTGATGCCGAGACCCGGGAGATGGAAAAAGACGAAAAGGTACTGCAGGACTTTACGGTCAATCTGGCCCGTCGGGCAGCCGAGGGGAAGCTTGACCCCCTCATTGGCCGGCAGAAGGAGGTGAGCCGGATGATGCAGGTTCTCTGTCGCCGGAAAAAGAACAACCCTCTGCTGGTGGGGGAGCCGGGGGTGGGCAAGACCGCCATTGCCGAGGGTCTGGCCCTGCGCATCCATGACGACAGTGTGGCCCGGAGCGAGGGTCAGAAGGCGCTGATCCCCGATCTGTTGCAGGGGATGGAGATTTATCTGCTGGATATGGGAACGCTGGTGGCCGGCACCAAATATCGAGGCGATTTTGAGAAGCGGATGAAGAGCGTGGTGGAGGCGGTGGAGCGCAGGAAAAACGCCATTCTCTTCATCGATGAGATGCATACCATCGTCGGAGCCGGCGCCACCAGCGGCGGCTCCATGGATGCCTCCAACCTGTTGAAGCCGGCCTTGCAGTCCGGGGTTTTGCGTTGTATCGGGTCCACCACCTATGAAGAGTATAAGAACCATATCGAAAAGGATCGGGCCCTGTCCCGCCGGTTCCAGAAGATTGATGTGGAGGAGCCGACGGTGGAGGAGACCCGCTTGATTCTCCAGGGATTGCAGGAGAAATACGAGCAGCATCATCAGGTCAGTTACGCCGCCACGGCGATCAAGGCCACGGCGGAATTGGCGGGTCGGTATATCAACGACCGGTATCTGCCGGACAAGGCCATCGATGTGCTGGATGAGGTGGGTTCTTCCTTCCGCCTGGCCGGAAAAATTGGCCGGACGGTGACGGTGCGCGACGTGGAGGCGGTGGTGTCACGCATGGCCAGGGTCCCCGCCAAGACCGGCAGCAGCAACGAGCTGGGGTCGTTACGGGATCTGGCCGCCACCATGAAAGGGGTGATCTTCGGCCAGGATGATGCCATCGACACCGTGGTCGCCGCGGTCAAGCGGGCCCGGGCCGGCCTTGGCCATCCGCAGTCGCCCACCGGCTGTTTTCTCTTTGCCGGTCCCACCGGGGTCGGCAAGACCGAGGTGGCGAGACAGCTGGCCCGGAGTCTGGCGGTCCACTTTGAGCGCTTCGACATGAGTGAATATATGGAAAAACACGCGGTGGCCCGCCTTATTGGCGCGCCTCCCGGCTATGTGGGCTTTGATCAGGGGGGACTGCTCACCGAGGCCATCCGCAAGCATCCCTATTCCGTTCTGCTCCTCGATGAGATCGAAAAGGCCCATGCCGATATCTTCTCCATCCTCCTCCAGGTCATGGATCATTCAACCCTGACTGATAATTCCGGGCGCAAGGCCGATTTTCGCAACGTGATCCTGATCATGACCACCAATGCCGGCGCCCGGGAGATGAACACCAACCCCATTGGTTTTATGGCCGATAAAAAGGGCCGCGATCAGAAGGCGGTCAAGGGCTTGTTCTCGCCCGAGTTCCGCAACCGTCTCGATGCCACCATCTCCTTTGGCACCCTCAGTGTCCAGTCGGTGGAAAAGGTGGTGGACAAGATGATTCTCGAACTGCAGGGGCAGCTGGCCGAGCGCAAGGTGGTCATCACCCTGACTCCTGCTGCCCGCAAGCATCTGGCCGGCAAAGGCTATGATCCCGATTATGGCGCGAGACCGCTCCGGCGCCTGATCATGGCTGAAATCGGCGATGTGCTCACCGATGAGATCCTCTTTGGCGCCCTGATCCGGGGCGGTGAGGCCAGGGTTGATGTGCAGGGGAAAAAACTGAGTTTCACCTATCTCGCCAAGGGCCTTGAGGTAATGGGCGTCAGGTAATTGTAAGGTGATACCCACGACCTCCATCGCCCTCCTTCCTGCTTCTGGTCCGTTGACCGCCAGGATCTGTCAGCGATGGCATCCTCCTTCCGTCACTGCCTCTCTTCTGACCGGTCTTCCCCCTGGCCCCAGCGGCTTTTCTCTGGTTACCAGCGAGTCTCTGGGTGGCGGGCTGGATCATTTCAGCCATATCGCCCTGATGCTCATTGCCTTTGGCGTTGGTATTCACTGGAGCTGCAGACCATTGAGGACGAGGCGGAAGGCTATGATCTGGAGGTGATGGGGGCAGTCCGGAACCAGGGGTCAGGAAGAATGATGCGGCCCTGCCTGCCGGAAGATGTGGGATCAGGGAAAAGAGAATTTTTGGCAAAGCGGTGACATTGCATGCATGATATCATTAACTGGCTCGTGGAGAGCATAGGGGCCATGGGCTATCCTGGTATTTTTCTGCTGATGGCCATGGAGAGCTCGATTATTCCCATTCCCAGCGAGCTGATCATGCCGCCGGCCGGATATCTGGCCCAGGCCGGCAAGATGGATATGCTCACCGCCATCCTCTGCGGCACCTTCGGCAGCCTTTTCGGGGCCTATGCCAATTATTTCGCGGCCCGCTATCTGGGCAGGCCCCTTCTCCTCAGATATGGCCGCTATGTCTGGATCACCGAAGAGAAGTTTATGAGGGTGGAGACCTTTTTCCTGCGCCATGGCGAGATCTCCACCTTCATCGGGCGGCTCCTGCCCGTGGTCCGGCACCTTATCTCCCTGCCGGCGGGCCTTGCCGGCATGAATCATCTGAAGTTTTCCCTCTATACCCTCCTCGGCGCCGGGATCTGGGTGACGATCCTCACCTGGATCGGCTATTTTATCGGCAGTAACCAGGAACTGATCGTCAAATATTCCCATCAGGCCCTGTACACAGTCCTTGCCGTCTCCGCCGTGCTTGTTGTGGTGTATGTCAAGTTGCAGCCGAAACGGGAAGGGTTGCGCAAAGGGACGGAACCGGATGAGTAGGCAGAAAATGGCGAACCTGTGGCTGCCGGGGATGAAGGTGGTTTGCCGGTCAGCCATGATTCTGACGGCGGCCCTGCTCTTCTCTGCTCTTCTCCTCCATGGTGCTGGGCAATCCGCGCCGGCGGCCTCGGCAGTCAGGGCCAAAGGTTTAGCGACTGGTGCTTCCCTTTCGCCTGAAGACGCCGGGCAAATGGTCGTCCTCCACAACCAGATCCGGGCGCAGGTGGGGATTCCACCGCTGCGCTGGTCGGAGCGGCTTGCCGAGTATGCGAAGCAGTGGGCCGATCATCTGGCAGCCACCAGCTGCGTGCTTCAGCATCGTCCTCGTTCAGGCCAGTGGCGCCAGCAGTATGGAGAGAACCTGTTCATGGGAACCGTCGGCTATTACGGCATCGCCGATGCGGTGAAGGAGTGGGCCGAGGAAAAGAAGCTCTATCCCGGCGGCCCCTATCAGGCCTCCTGGAAAGGAGTTGGCCATTATACCCAGATCGTCTGGCGCGATACCAGGGAGATTGGCTGTGCCGTCTCGGAGTGTCGGGGAAATCTGCTGGTCGTCTGCAATTATG
>JACDZF010000375.1 GCA_013426795.1 Desulfocapsa sp.
ACTGCTGCCAGGGAAACTTTGTTCCGGGGTCATCCTTGCGCTTTGGCGCGATGTCGGAATGTCCAACGATATTGCGGGGTGAGATGCCCGGATTGCGGGCCAGAATTGTTTCGCAGAGTTCAATCAACGCCGCGATCTGCGCCGCCGGATAGTTCCTGCTGTTGCCGTCAAGGTTGACAATCTCGATGCCGATGGATCGGCCATTGACGTCGGGTCTGCCGCGCCACATGGAAAGCCCGGCATGCCAGGCGACCTCGTGGTCTTCAAGGATCTTCCAGGCGACTCCGTCCTCGGCCAGCACATAATGGGAACTCACATTCCGGTATCGAAGAGTTTGCAGTGACGACTCCAGATCCAGGGCAGTAAAGTGCAGCACCAGGGTATCGACCTCTTCGGTGCGCGGTCGAAAGCTGGCGGATTGAATCCGCGCGTTGTTGATGGTCAGCATGATCTGTATCGGGAACGAAAAGGGAGCTGTGAGGCCTGCGCACCCTGGCGGTACCCTTGCATTTTTCCCAGGGTGCCGCGCTGTGTTACGCTTAAGGGAGCCTGGTCATTTCGTTGCATGTAAACGACTTAAGAGCACCTTCTGTTGCCTTTATAAACCCTGCAAGGTGGGTGCTGTTCATATGCTGCTGCCAAAGCTCACGGTTTTCCCAATTTTCATAGAACAGGAACAGCGCTGAATTTTCATTGTCCTGGTGTAAGTCGTACTGCATACAGCCAGCTTCTTCCAAGGTTGGGGCAACCAGCTTCAGCAACTCAGCTTTGACCAATTCCACCGTATCAGCATTCGCCTCAATTCTCGCTACGAGTGTCAAGTTCTTGTTCATCTTCATTTTCCTTTCGTGCCTTACGGATAAATTTCTTGTTTTTTGAGGTTCTTGCAAAAGTACCACACCGTCATTCCCGAGTGCTTTTATCGGGAATCCAGTTTCGTAAATTCAGCGTGTTATGGATTCCCGCCTGCGCGGGAATGACGGCTCGTGGACATAAATCCTCATTTTGCAAGAGGCTCTTTTTTTAAAGAAATTTATCTGTAAGGCACTTCTCCCGTTTCTCGGGGTTAGGTTGTTAGAAGCACCGGCTCCTGTGATTCACGCTCTTTGGGTCCG
>JACDZF010000376.1 GCA_013426795.1 Desulfocapsa sp.
GCGGTCAGTTCGACCTGATGGCGCTCCGTTTCCAGTGAGCGCACCTCCTGATCCAGCGCTTCCAGACGGTTGCGCGCGGCACCCAGTTCGGCTTCGACCTCGACCCGCCGCGCGAGTTGTTCGTCCAGACGCTCGCGCTGTTCCACCAGGGGCTCGATGGATTCCTCGTGGTCGGCCACCAGGTCGTCGCGCCGGGCACTGAGTTGATTCTGCTGGTCCTGGGCGCGGGTCATGCTGCGCCGGGTGGCCTCACGCGCGGCGCGGCTGGATTCCACGCCGACCCGCAGACCCTGGGCGCGGTCACGCGCGGCCTGCTCGGCCGCGCGGGCCTGGGTGCGGGCGCTGCGCAGGGTTTCGCGCTCGGCGCTGAGCGACTCGCGGCGCTCGGCCAGGCGACTGACTTGATCCAGCAACTCATTGAGTCGCTCGCGGCCGTCCTCGAGCTCGGCCAGGGCGTCCTCGCATTGGGCGGCGAGTTCAGCGTGCTCAATCGCCAGGGCCGCCTGGCGCTCGCGCAGATGGCCGTCGCGCGCACGCTGGCCGGTGAGCTCGGCGCGGGCCGCGGCCAGCTCGCGATTGACGGCGGCCAACCGCTGGGCGGTCTGGGCGCGCGCGTCCTCGGCCTGGGCACGGGCGGTCCGCACCGCCAGCTCCTCGGCAGTGAGGGACTGCTCGCGGGCAGTGAGGGCAGCGATCTCGGACTCCAGCGCCTTGAGTGCCTCGGCGCGGGCCAGGACACTGTCGCCGGCAGCGGCGGCCGGGGTGCGCAGCCAGTTGGCGCCGACCTGGATGCCGTCGCGGGCGATCAGCCACTCGCCGGGTCCGAGGTCGCCCCGACGGTCCATGGCCTCATTGAGGTCCGCCGCCGCGTGGACCGGGCCCAGCAGGCCGTCCAGGGGCCAGGGGGCCTTGACCCGCGCGGCCAGACGCGTGTCCGGTCGGTCGCCCCGCGGGAGGTCCGGCACCGCGGCGTCGATCAGGACCAGCCCCGGCCGCAGCCCACCGGCCGCCAGCGGCCGCAGATCCGGCACCGGGACGGCCTGCAGGGCAGCGCCCAGGGCCGTCTCCACCGCCCACTCCCAACCCTCGGCGACCTCGAGCCGATCCACCAG
>JACDZF010000377.1 GCA_013426795.1 Desulfocapsa sp.
TGATCGCTCAACACCACTGTAATCCTGTCAAACATCAGCTTGGTGTTGGGTTTGAGTTGATAGCCAGGTTTAATGAAGACCAACGCGGATTGATCATCGCCTCCTGGTTTCAGCTGACTGTAATCTTTCAGAAAACCAGTCTCGGTTACATCTTTCATGCCGCTGGCAGCACAGCCGGCAAACGTCACCGCAGTCAATGCCATCAATCCCCACGCCAAAACATTTCGCAACATAGTCGTTCTCCTAATCTTAATTTGAATAGAACAGGCAAGCCCGCCATCTTTCAGGCAGACTCTCCTCCGCGTCAAGGGACTTTCCGCCCAACGCTCCAAGACAAAAGTGGTGCTAAAAACCGTAAATATTGAGTCCCTGACCGTCACCATTACCAAACTAACAACCCGCCTATATATTTCGACGTCCTTCTCTGTGCAACTTCAATATTTCTAACTAACCAGGGTACTGAGAGGCTCTTCATCATTTGATTCTTACAAACTCGACTTCGAAAGTTTGCTTCATTACCGCCTGGTAATAGGTGCCTTTCAAGCGGTCAGCAGCGGATTCGAAGTCCAGGGTATAGGTTGATCCCGGATAATTGACGTCACGCAATTCCACAAACAGGGTGATAGTGCCTTCCTTGCAAAGCACCTTCGCTTGGGAGACGTTGATCGGTTTTGGATTTAAGTAGGTTGCGGTCAACCTGCCGTCCTCCTTGACATCTTGCAGTTGCAGGATGTACCCGCCATCAGGCCGGACCCAGCGGCCTTCAATTTGCTTGGCATCCACTGCGCCTGCACTCGGTTTCACCTCGGCTTGGGCTGTCCCTGTCATCGGCAGCAAGGTTGCAAAGAAGCTGAAAAGAACCAGGATTAATCCGGGAAAAAGGGATGTATTCAAAAGATTCCTCCAAAAATATTCTGTAAAATTACCAGGGGGCAGGTCTGTGAAGACAGTGCCATCTTGCCGGGACATCCGACTCTTCTCTTCCTTGCCATGGCCTTTAAAAGCGATAGCTGTAATTAAGCGAGAGAAAGTACATGGCCGGGTTGTCATAGCTACCGGAAAAGATCCCCGGAGAAGGCACATGGGCATCTTCGACCACCAGATATTCAA
>JACDZF010000110.1 GCA_013426795.1 Desulfocapsa sp.
GAGTGGAATGGATGTTTCACAATCTCAGTATTCGATGGAAGATGCTGCTTCTGGTGCTGGTGGGGCCATTGCTCATTGCCGGCATCCTTGCCTGGCAGCGGGTGAACGATATCCGCCGGGGGGCTGAAGAGGCCCTGATCTCCAGAAGCGCGGGCATTGTTCTGATGGCGGAGGCGACCCGTGACCGGATGTCGCAGAAATTGCAGCTGGGGGTGATCAAGCCCTTTGCCGAGCTGGACTCCTCCCAGATCATGGAGGCGGTGCCGGTTATCATGGCCCTGCAGGTGGCCTCGGACAAGGCCCAGGAGGCTGGCTATACCTTTCGCTCTCCCAAATTGGACCCCCGTAATCCCGCCAATGCCCCCACCGAGCTGGAAAAACAGGTGCTGGCTGAGATGGAAAGTAAAAAATTAAAGGAGAAGATCGTCATCGAGAAGGATCAGATCCACTATTTCAAACCCATTTATCTCACCACCGACTGCCTTTACTGTCATGGTGACCCCAGGGGCACCAAGGACGTGACCGGGGGGATCAAGGAGGGATGGCGGGCAGGGGAGATGCACGGCGCCTTTGAGATTGTCAGCTCCCTGACCGAGACCAACAAGGCGGTGGCGCGGGCACGATGGAGCGTGCTTGCCTGGGTCGCGGGTATCCTTGTCCTGGTTTTTCTGGTCTCCTGGCTGCTCCTCCAGAAAAGTGTGATTCAGCCGCTGTCCAGGGCCAATGCCTTTATGGAAAAGGTCTCCGGCGGTGATCTCACCGGAACCATTGTCGTCGAATCACGGGATGAAATCGGCCAGATGAGCGAAAATTTGAATCGGATGAGCATGCAGTTGAATGCCGTGATCAAGGATATTGCCCGATCCGGAGCCACCCTGCTGGATTCTTCGTCCCAGCTTGGCGCGGTTTCCGATGATTTTTCCATCAAGAGTGAAGACACCGCCGGCCGGACCCACTCGGTGGCGGCGGCAGCGGAGGAGATGAGTGCCAATATGGCCTCGGTGGCAGCCGCCACTGAGGAGGCCGCCACCAATATCACCATGGTGGCGGCGGCCACCGAGGAGATGACCTCCAACATCAACGGGATTGTCAGATCCACGGAAAAGGCCCAGGTTATTACCCGAAACGCGGTGGCTGAGGCCCGATCCGCCTCGGAAAAGGTGGATGAGCTGGGGGCGGCGGCGCGGGAGATCGGCAAGGTGACGGAGGCGATCACCGAGATCTCAGCACAGACCAATCTCCTTGCCCTCAATGCCACCATTGAGGCGGCCCGGGCTGGAGAGGCGGGCAAGGGTTTTGCGGTGGTGGCCAACGAGATCAAGGAGCTGGCCAGGCAGACGGCGGCGGCCACCGGCGATATTACCGCCAGGGTCCATTCCATTCAGGGCTCCACCGAACACACGGTGCAGCAGATTCAGCAGATCAGCCAGGTCATCGACGAGGTCAACGCCATCGTCATGTCCATTTTCACCGCCGTTGGACAGCAGTCTGCCACCACCATGGAGATTGCCGAGAGTATCGGTCAGGCCTCCATCGGGATTCAGGAGGTCACCGAAAATGTCTCCCAGGTCTCGGTGATAGCGGGCGACGTGGCCCACGATATCGCCGAGGTGAATCAGGCCTCGGCCTCCATTTCAGCGGGGAGCGGCAATGTGAAATCCAAGGCGGATGAGTTGCGCCATCTTGCCGCCCAGTTGCAGGCCATGGTCAGCCGGTTCCGGGTTTAGGTCTCTGGAGGGGAACGCTGCCGGGCCGTGACCAGGGCAATACCGTGGGACTCTCTGGCCCCCGGCACGAAATCGGGGGCCGTCAAGAAATGGGCGCATGGCCAAGGGACCGGTCATGTCTTCGCGACCCCCGGGAAGACTCTTCGGCAGAGGTTTTTCAGAAACGGTTTCGGTGTGATTTTTTTGGTTTTTTGTCTCTTTTTATGATGAACCGGGTGGAGGGTAAAATGCTTGTGATCAGATCAAGTGGATGGTTGTGTCTGGTGCTGACCGCGCTCATGGTGAGCGCCGCCTTTTCAGCCCAGGCCGGCGAAAAGATCGTCATTGCCCATCGGGCCGCCTCCGGCTATCTGATGGAGCATAATCTGCCCTCGGTGGCACTGGCCGTGGGCATGGGCAGTGATTACATCGAGCAGGATCTGGTCATGACCAAAGATGATCAGGTCATTGTCCTCCATGACCCAACCCTGGCGCGGGTCACCAACGTGGCCGAGGTCTTTCCGGGGCGAAACCGGGCGGACGGGAAATTTTACGCCCTGGATTTTACCCTGGCCGAGATCAAGCGCCTGCGTCTGCGCGAGCCCTATTCCAACATCGGCAACGGCCAGGGACGTTTTCCCGATACCGGTCAAAACCTGCAACTGAGCATCCCCACCTTTCGGGAAGAACTGGAGCTTATCCGCGGTCTGGAGAAGACCATGCGCCGCGATATCGGCATCTATCCCGAGATCAAACAGCCCTGGCTGCACCGCAAGGAGGGCAAGGATATCTCCATGGCGGTCCTCAAAATTCTGCGCGAATACGGCTATACCACCAAAATCGACAAGATCTTTGTGCAATGTTTTGACCCCGACGAGCTCAAGCGCATTCACGACGAGCTCTTTCCCGCCCTGGGGATGGATCTGAAACTGACGCAGCTCATTGACGATAATAACGGCAATGAGACCAAGACCCTGGAATGGGGTGAGTGGGTCAACTACAATTATGACTGGATCCTGAGTAAATCAGGACTGCGCGCCGCCTCGGCCTATATCTCGGGCATTGGCATGGACAAATCCATGCTCGTGGACGGGGCCGGAAATCTCTTGCGCCCCACCCTGATTGATGATGCCCATCAACTGGGGCTGGTGGTCCATCCCTACACCTTCCGCCGGGAAAAGGAGTCACTGCCTTCCTATGCCCCAAGCTTTGAGGCCCTGCTGGAGTTTTTTTACTTCAAGGTGGGTGTTGACGGGGTTTTTACCGATTACTGTGGCGATGCCGTGCTCTTTCTGGAGAGCAGACCGGACGCTCCCGCCCCCAGGTCCGCCGCCGGAGAAATACTCCCGTCCCAGCCGGTGGTGAGCCCTGAGTCGCCCGAACCGCCTCGGCTCCCCCAGACTCCACCGATACGTCCGGCGTCTGCCCCGGAGCCGGAGCCGCCTGCAGCTCCGGTGGCCCCGGCGGTCATAAAACCGCTGCCGACAACTGTTCCCGCCGCGCCATCCGGCGCTGTCGTACCCGACACCCGTCTGCCCATTCTCATAACCGGCCCGGAGCCGGGCGACCAACCGGCCCCGGCGGCTGCCCCCGCTGACAGAAGGTCTCGATAGAAGGTAACTCTTCGGTCGTTCCTCTCGGATAGTTATTCCATTTCCACATCAAACGCGGATGTTTAGAGAATTCCCCCTCCCCCTGGCGGGGAGGGGTCAGGGGAGGGGGGAATCAGCAATGAAGGCGGTCAATGGCAGCGGCCCACCCCCCACCCATCCCGTCAAGGGAGGGGAGTTTTCTTTACGATATGGAACCCTTGATGAAGAATTCGAATTCCGATAGAAGAAGGACCGGAGTGCCGAAAATGGACCAGATCCTTCCTCCCATCCCCCGCCCATTGCCCATCGGCAACGCTGAGATTTACTGGCTCAGTGGCGGCGACTTCCGCCTCGATGGCGGCGCGATGTTCGGACCGGTTCCCAAGACCCTCTGGCAGAAGCGCTTTCCGGCGGCCGCCGATAACACCATTCTCCTGGCCAACGACCCGCTGCTGATCCGCACTCCGGGGCAGACCATTCTCGTGGACAGCGGTCTTGGCAATAAACTTGACTCCAGACAGCAGGCCATTTTTGCCTCGACCCCGTGGCGGCTTCTCTCCCAGCTGGCCCTGCTGGGGCTTACCCGTGATGACATCGACGTGGTGATTCTGACCCATGCCGATTTTGATCATGCCGGGGGAGTGGTCATGGCGGCGGAGCAGGGTGGTGCAGAGGTGACCTTTCCTTCCGCGGTTCATCTGATCCAGGAGGCGGAATGGCAGGATCTGGCCGCGCCCGGCCGTCGCGCCCAGGAAAGTTACTGGCCCATTAATTTTACCGCCCTCACCAGCAGCGGCAGGATAGAGCTTGTCCGGGGGGAGTACCAGGTCTGTCCCGAGGTGCGCATCCGTCATACCGGCGGCCATACCCGTGGCCACCAGCTGGTGGAGATTTCCTCCGGCGGCCAGTGCGCCGTCCACCTTGGCGACCTTTTTCCCACCCATGCCCACAGCAATCCCCTCTGGGTCATGGCCTATGACAATTTCCCCCTTGAAGTCATTGCCTGCAAGGAGCGCTATTTCTCCCAGTACCGGCAAATGGACGCCTGGTTTACCTTCTATCACGACCCCTTGATCAGGGCGTGCAAGCTCGGTGAGAAGGGCAAAATCACGGATTGCTGGCCTCCCGCGTCGGCGCTTTGCCAGGCAAGGAGGGGATGACCACGGTTCGTTTTCATCGGACCTCTCCCGCCTGATGCCCGGAGAATGGGCGTCAACCCCGCGTTACCCTTATCTCCCGCACCCCCGCCGCACCGCTCCCCGCATTTCCATCCTGGATGACAACGGCCGCCCGGAAATGATCTCTCAGGGCTGCTCCCCCGCCCGGTTTTTCTTCGGCAAAAAAGCAGAAAGAATGACGCCGATTCCCGCCAGAACCGCGGCCAGGAGAAAGCTTGAGGAGAAGCTGCCGGTGGTCTCCGCCAGTATTCCAGCAAGAAAGGGGCCGATAATCTGACCCAGACCAAAGATGAAGGTGACGAATCCAAAAATGGTCGCCACCCGTTCAGCCCCGGCGTAGTCTCCCACCAGGGCCGCCATGATGGAAGGCACACTCCAGACCACAATGCCGTAGCAGCCAATGGAGAGGTAGAGAAAGAAGGTCGGCAGGTCGAGGGCGATGAGGAGGTAGGCCAGGGCCTGGATGGAGAAGACCAGCATAAGTGCCGGGCTGCGGCCAAAGCGGTCGGAAAGACCGCCAAAGACCGGGCCGGAGACAAGGCTGAGCAGACCCACCCAGGACCAGAAGTTGCCGGCCACGGCCTCGCTCAGCCCCTTTTCAGTTATCATGGTGGTGACAATAAAGGTGGCGTAGATCACATAGGTGAAGCCGAAGAGAAAATAGATGGCGGCACAGTGCAGGAAAATGGCGGAACACCGGCCCTGAACCGGCTGGCCGAGAAGATTGCGGGCCTTTCCCGCCTGCGACTCGGTCATGCCCACCGGCAGGAGGCCCCGTTCCCGGGGACTGTTTCTGAGAACCAGGGCGCAGATGCCGGCCACAACCAGGACCAGGGCGCCCAGCACCAGCCAGCTTGTGCGCCAGCCCTGCTCCCGGGTGCTGTTGAGGTAGGGGATCAGCCTGCCCGAGAGAATGATCGCAAAGCCGCTGCCGATGGCCACAAATCCGGCCGCCCGGCCCCGCTTGCTGCTGGCAAACCAGGAGGAAATCAGGGAGACCATGGGGACATTGGAAAGGCCGCTGCCGATGCCGGTGAGGAGATAGAGGGCCAGGATCAGGGACAGGCTTGTGGCCTGGCTGATGAGGAGCATGGAGAGTCCGATGCCGACGAGGGCCGTGCTGATCAGCCTGCGGGCGCCGAAACGCCTGCTCAGTCTGCCGCAGAGCAGCACCGCCAGCAGGTAGCCGATAAAGTTGAGGGTGCCGATGAGTCCCATCTGGCTGTAGGAGAGGTGCAGGTCACGGCCCATGGAGGGCAGCAGCACCCCCAGGGAAAATCGGCCCAGACCCAGGCTGGCAAAGAGGCAGAGGGTGCCGGTGACCATAATGAACCAGCCGTAATGGATGGCGGATTGGCTGCCTTGGGCGGGGATATTGTCGGCTTCCATTGTCTCTTCTTTTATCTCCACGGATCAATGGCCCGGAAAAACACGAAGAAGGTGCAAGGGGGCTGTTACCTTCATCGCTTGGCTGCATATTTTCCTTGACTCCTTCACCCCTTCGTTTCTTGAGGTTTCTATAGATTTTCCCCAGAAAATCTCAATATTTCTATGGGGAAAATTTGCTTTTGTCTGCTGCATTATGTATTCTCTCATAATTAGTGTAGGTTAGCTTGCGACCTCGTGGTCGCAAAATGTTTTTTTGAAAATACTACACAGAAATCAATCGACAGAATAGCTGAACAAAGCAATTCTGTCGAATACACTGTTAGGCCACTCCATAAGCAGTCGCTCAAGTTCGACCAGTTTAGGATCCTGACCTGCAACTATGGGACATACCATGCCAACCGACACAACACTCCAAGAGTGCACGCAATCTTTGACGCGCGTCCAACAGTTCGACGCAAAGACGTTAAGCCGCGAGGCTGATCTCGGAACGCAGTTGAGCTTCTCTGAGGCGGTGGCACCAGCGGAAGCAATCATCGCCGTCTATAAGCGCATTCCGCTCAGTGCACTCCCAGACTTTTCAGATACGCAGCTCAACGTAATCAATTCGCAGGCTAAGTCTGATTACAATGTCTTCAAGCAGATTCTTGACTTCAGTGCAACTTCGAATGAATCACACGACGTTCGAATTAGCATCCTCAATGCAATCAAAGTGCGCAGAGATCAGCTATTTGATCAGGTCTGGCAATTTGTGGCTTACGGTGTCGCACGGATTACTGATACGAGCTTGCTTGAGACACAGGCCCGTGCGACGATTCAGACAATCGAAGATCAGTCGGCGGAGTTGACCGCACACCTGACGAAAGCGAAGGCTGACGCTGACGCAGCACTTGCAGCGATCCGAGCAGTAGCCTCCGAGCAAGGCGTGTCGCAACAGGCAACCTACTTTAAGACTGAAGCCAAGGATCAGGACGCCTTGGCAACCACTTGGCTCAGCTACACCTACAAGTTCGCTGCCGCTGTAGGAATTTTTGCCATCCTCAGTATGTTCTTGCACAAGATCACGTGGCTCAAGCCCGAGACCAACGCCGAAATGCTACAGCTCATTACCAGCAAGTTCCTGATTTTCGCTGTACTCGGCTATCTTCTCATTCTGGCGGCGAAGAACTACGCCACGCACAAGCACAATTCAATTATCAACCGGCATCGACAGAACGCTCTATTGACATATCGTGCGCTCGTTGAGGCAGCAGGTGACAAGGGAACAGAGGACATCATCCTTGCCCACGCAGCCTCCTGCATCTTCTCTCCTCAAGAGACCGGCTTTGCGCAGAGTAAGGGCGAGTCCTCATCCGGGTCCAAGTCAGTGCTCGAGCTCTTGACGAAGGGAGCATCTAAGGCAGGGGAGTGAGCCTCGCAGCATAACTTCCGGGTGTCAGTGCCGCTCGCGGCCTAACCCCTCTACAAAAACAAAGGGACACCAAAGGTCTTTCCCCCTTTCGGAAATAGGGGGACACCATAGGTATTTCGCCCTTTATATAAGCCATTTATAGCACCGGCATATTTCCCGTGCCAAGAATCGCTCGTATAATCGCTCCCGGTCTCACCACCTGACTCAACGTGGAAATCGGCGGATGGAGGCTTTTTCTGCGATGAAGAATATCAGGCTTACTTGACCTTGATGGCCGGGTGGGGCCGAAAGTTCAACGTCTCGATTTGGTGCTCTTGTCTGACTCCAAATCATGTCCATCTCATTGCCGTGCCGGAAAAAGAAGACTGCAGATGGTTGGAGACTGGAAGCTGTTTCTGAGGGACACGGATGAAGAGGATGCGAACATGATTCGCGGCCATGGGCGGACGGGGTGAGCATTCGGGTCGGATTCCTTTCTCGAATCGCTTGAACTGTCTTTGATAAGAACGGTGAAGCCACGGAAAGCCGGGCGAAAGAAGAAAGATGACAAATAGGTATGGTGTCCACCCGTATCCTTAGAAATCAGTAACCTTGAACTGGTACAATAAATGGGGGGAGGGTCATGGAGAGTACGAGAAATTTCTAGAAGAACTGTACGACAAGAAAAAGAAAGTAATTGAGCGAGAGTTAGGGCTATGAAATCTAACACTTCATTCCAAGGGACGCGCCGCGATAAAGCCGCGTCATGCCCCTGAATTCGAACATTAGAAGGCATCGGCTAATGACCTGCCCCAACTGCGATCAATTTAATACTGAGGTCCAAATTCAATCCCCCGGTCAACTGGCTCGGGTGGCAACGAAGATACTCGCCGCCGTCTCTGAAGGAATCCTCAGATACAACAGCTTTGAGTCAGATCGAGAGTTAATCGGGCAGCCATCATTTATGGCGTTAGAGTTTGCCGACCCGTTGCCGGACGTGATGCGGTACCACTTTCACTGTCCCGCTTGCGGCAGCTGCTACGGCCTGCTCGTTGAGACATATCACGGCAGCGGCGGCAGATGGACGTTGCTGGGCAATCTGCCTTCTAACATTGCGGTCGAGAGGGACGCTTCGCCGCAAAGCGGCTCGCGCCCCTCACCTTAACGTTAGCAGTAGGAACTATGCGAAGAATCAGTTTCAACCGGCCCAAAGAAAAAGTGCGCGGTGCAGAAAGGCGCCTTAAGGCACTTGATAAATGGGCGGATCAATTTGATGGATATTTCCCATACGAGTGGTCTAGCGAGCGCTATCTTGATTACAAGATTCCAGTTCTTGATCGGCTTGTTGATCCACCAACTACTAGAAAGCTATGGCAGGCGCGAGCAATACAGGCGATGTTTAGAGCTTATGAGCATTTGATTGCTGCTAGACCAAGTGAGCACGATGAAGTATCCGTAGATTTGGTCTTAACGTGGCCAGATCTTCATGGTTCCAGTATAATCCTCTTTTTTGATGAGTCATATCATCATGGATTCTACGAAAAAGATGATGAGTGGCAAAAACGTATCCCCGAGCCAATTGGTGAAGAGGGCTTACCATTCGAGGTTCCAAGAGAAATAAATATTACTCGAATAAAATTCATGAATCGAGACTATGACGGCGAAGAAACTACAGAGTGGTATACAACAAACTGGTATGTATGCACTTCGAAAAACTGCTAGTCGGCTAAGGGCGGGTTTTTCTCCCGCCCTCCCCACACCACCCGGCGTGCGGGTCCGCACCGGGCGGTTCAAAGAGATTACCGGGCCGTGGCCGGGTAGTGAATGCGCACCCAAAGATCTTTGATTGACAACAGACCCTGTTTCTCAAGCCATTCATTGGTCATCCCACTCTGTGTCGCCAACGTTCGTGACAGCCTCCAAGGCCCCTTTCTACTTAGAGTAAAAGGGGTCAGATTCACTTTAAATTGAAATTCCGGATAACCAGTCGTTCGAGCGGACTCGCTTAAGCTCGCCGCTGAACTCCACATAAGGCATCATTATCTGCCGTCGATGATGTTTTTTTACACAAAAATAGGGAGAGTAATAATGACAAATGGTGGGCTTAGGCAGG
>JACDZF010000378.1 GCA_013426795.1 Desulfocapsa sp.
CGACGTGCGCGATCAGCCGCTGCCCGGCTTCCTTTTCCTACTGCCCGTGCGACGGCGGGAACACCGCGGACCTTACGGGTCGGAACCGATGGTCTCGGTCCGGTCGGTGGCTCCATCGCACACCGGCCGGGTTGGTCCGCCGGTGGTCCGCTGACCCCGCCGGCTCCCCTTCCGCTCACGTGCCGGGCAGTTCCGGTAGTCCTTGCAGGACGGCGGGATTAGTTTGACGGAAGCGTTCTTCGGCCAGCCGCCGCTGTCCGCGCCGCGTCGGGGCGCTGGTGCTGCGGGTGACCGGATGCTCGCGTTGCTGCTCTTGGGCAAACTGCAGCGCCGCTCCCAAGCGTTTGTTTGAGGCGATGTCGGCCGGTTCGACGTGGCGAACCTTGTCGAAGACGCGGTAGGGCAGGTCGACGCCTTGGTACTTGATGGCGACCGTGCCGTCCGGGTAATCGTAGACCCGGACCCGGTTGCGCCGCAGTCCCTTCGCCAACTCGGTCGGTTCCAGCAGATAGACCACCCGATCGTACTGCAGGGTGAGGCTGTTGGAGACGGTGCGCTCCTCTTGCCAGCTCAAGATCTCCTCCAGATCGTCAAGCTCGGTCAGCGGCCGGTGCAGGTCGGTGGCGTTGGCAGGCGCCTGGGCGAACTTGGCGTTGAAGCGCTCCATGAAAGCGGGCAGATAGGCGTTGCCAGCGTCCAGGGTGTCGATCCCTTCCAGACGCAACTCCTTGACCAGACGGTCCTGTAAGGTCTTGTTCATTCTCTCGACACGACCTTTGGCCTGGGGGCTGTTGGCATACAGGATATCGATGTTGAGGTCGTGCAGGGCGCGCCCGAACTGGGTCAGGCCGGTCCCGCCGATCGCACCCGTGTAATTGATCCGAAACACCGAGTGCTTATCGCTGTAGAAAGCCACCGGCTTGCCGTAGCGCTCCAGATAGCGCCGGGTCGAGTGGAAGTAGTCGAAGGCGGATTCCGAGTCCACGAAGCGCAACTCCATCAGGCGACCGGTGGCATCGTCGATGTACACCAGCAGCGTGCACGCCGGGCCGCGATCCTCGAACCAATGGTGGTCCGAGCCGTCGATCTGGATCAGTTCCCCCAG
>JACDZF010000111.1 GCA_013426795.1 Desulfocapsa sp.
TCAAGCTCGAAGCATATGAACATATTTTATAAATATTTATGAAAGAATACTTATTGTGGCAAATGTGAACCGCAGCCTGCGAGGCTGGGCGAACTATTTCCACTTTCGTAACTCAAGCAAGATGATGAGTAAGGTCAGGTATCATGCGGAAGAGCGGTTGCGAACGCACTTGATGAAGCGTCACAAGGTTAAGGACAGGAAATCAGCACACCGTCGATTTCCGGCCCACGATCTCTATGAACGCTACGGGCTGTACAAGGTTTCCGGGAAAGCTGGTTGGAACTCGGCGCATGCTTTGGTGTGAAGAACATCGGAAAGCGGGATGCGGGAAAACCGCAAGTCCGGTTTGATGAGGGGAGGCTGATGAACGATCAGGCCGGTAGACACGTAGTAGTCGCGTGCGATAAGGCGTCAATACAAGTCCTGGCTATGCTCGGTAAATCAGCTTCCTACTCTACCCCACCAAGAAGAATGACAGGGAGACCTGCCCCCCATTTCCATCAAAGCTGAGACCGTATCTCCACAATATTCCAGGAATATTCGACCATATGGACAGACCCGGTACACTCCTTCAACTCTCCAGCGCAATGGCAGGAACCCTTCTTTTCCTGGCGCTGGTCCTGTCCGGACTGGTCCTGATCCTTCTTGCCAGAAAAAGGACCAGGGAGCCGGCCAGCGGAGAAGCCCCTGACTGGTCAATCCCCACCATTGACGTCTATGGGGACACCCCATCTTTTTTCCATAACTGGGACCCGGCGGTAAAAATCGGCTCGCTCTTTCCCTACTGTTTTCTGGTTGTCTCCCTGAAAAGTCTTTTCTGGTGCATGGTGGCCCTGAGCATTTCCATTCTCGCCCTCACTTTCAGCAATATTCCCTGGCAACGGGGGTTGCGCCGTCTTGCGGCCATGTCAGGATTTCTGCTGATGTTTCTCCTCATCGTCCCCTTCACCAGCCCGGCGAGACCAGGAGAGACCCTCCTTCTCCTGCCCATGCTCCCCTCCCTGCCATTTCACCTGAGCGGATTTTATCTGGCCCTGGCCATAGTCATCAAGGCATTTGCCATCGCCCTGATGATGGAGCCGATGCTCGGCACCTCCTCCCTGCCCGTCACCCTGCAAGGTCTAGCCAGGCTGGGGCTTCCGTCGGCCATCATCCAGATGATCCTTCTCACCCATCGCTATATCTTTGTCTTTCAACAGGAAATCATCCGTATGCACCGGAGCATGCGGGTGCGGGGGTTCACTGCCCGGACCGATGTCGCCACCATGAAGACCATGGGAAATTTCTTCGGCATGCTCTTTGTCAGTTCCTTTGATCGCACTCAGAAGGTCTATGAGGCCATGCTCTGCCGTGGCTACCAGGGGCGCTTCCCCACCTTTTCCCTGCCCCGGACCAGGGGACAAGATTTGGCAAAAGGCGGCATGTGGATTATGATCGGCATCCTGCTCCTGGTGGGTGACCGGATTATTCCTGTCCTGGCACCATGAGTGATCCGCCACCCTGAAAAAAATTCTCCCAAGCCCGAACATTTCGTATGCATCAACTCAACAGCAGTTACGGCGACGACGGTGATCAGGAAGCCCGGGAGTTGCTGTTTCAACTCGACGGCCTCTCCTACACCTATCCCGATGGAAAAACGGCCCTCCGGGAGATCAGCCTTGCCATTCACTGCGGCGACCGCATCGCTCTGGTGGGCAAGAATGGTTCCGGAAAGTCCACCTTGGCGAGGCATCTCAATGGGATCCTGCCTCTCCAGAGCGGCTCTCTCCACTATCGGGGGGAGGCCTTTACCCCCGAACTTCTGGCCGTCTTGCGAATGAACATCGGCATCCTGTTTCAGGACCCTGACAATCATCTGTTCTGTAACAGTCTCTATGAAGACGTGGCCTTTGGCCCCATGAACAAGGGGTTGAGCCGGGATCAGGTCGATCAGCTGGTGAGGAGCTGCCTTGATGCCGTGGGCCTCCTCCACCTGATGTACAAACCCGCCCATCAGCTGAGCTACGGCCAGAAGAAACGGGCCGCCCTGGCCGCCATTCTGGCCATGGAGCCGGAGGTTTTGATCCTGGATGAGCCCACCGCCAATCTCGATCCCAGGCAGGAGCAGATCATCAAGAAACTGCTGAAGGCATTCCCGGGGACCCTCATTATTATTGATCACGATCTGCTGTTTCTCTACGATATCTGTGACCGGGCGGTGGTGCTGGCCGAAGGCCGTGTTCATCACGACTACAGCTTCCAGGAGCTGGTCTCCCAGCAGCATGCCCTGCGCGAGCATGGCCTGGATTTCACCTTCCGGTTCAGCTGTTGCGGCAATGACTACCATCATCACCCCGCTTCCAACCACCACCATTATCACCCTACCCATGACCATGACAGCAATGGCCGTCACGTCCCGGCTGGCGATGACACCACGCCCATTCTGGAGTTGCAGCATTTCACGTACCGGTATCCTGATAAAACAGCCGGGATCATCGATGTGAACCTCATCGTACGACCAGGGGAGACCATCGCCCTGGTGGGGGAGAACGGGGCCGGCAAGTCGACTCTGGCCGCCTGTCTGCTGGGACTGCATCATGGGGAAGGCTTCTTTTTCTGCCGTGGTCGGCAGCTGGATCAGGGTCTGCGCCGGTCATTGTGGAGACACATTGGCATGGTCTTCCAGAATTCTGCCGATCAGCTGTTCTGCCCATCCTGCTGGGAAGAGGTGGCCTTTGGTCCCCAGCAGATGGGGTTGTCGACAAAGGAGGTTGAAGCGCGGGTTGCCGAGGCCCTGGGCAGTGTCCGGCTCACCGGATTTGAAAAAAGGGTGCCGCTGAACATGAGCGGAGGTGAGCGGAAACGACTGGCCATCGCCGCCGCCCTCAGCATGCAGCCTGAGGTTTTGATCCTCGACGAACCCACCGCCAGCCTTGACCCCCAGAGCCAGGAACTGCTGCTGGAAATCCTCAACAATCTGGCCATGACCAGAATCCTGATCACCCATGATATGTTTTTCATCCGTGAGCTGAGCCGCCGCACCCTGGTGATGCACCAGAGCCGCATTATCTGTGATTATCCCACCTCATCTTTTCTGGCCGACACCCATCTCCAGGGGATCAACGGACTGGACTATACCTACAAAAATCACTGTCTCGAGCAGATTATGGATCTGCAACACCGGAACGGCGGGCAGCCGGGCAATGGCCATTGATCTCCTCGATATGTCAGGAAGCTGAACCCTGCAAATGTGCCGCTAAAAGACGTTCCTCTGCTCCATTCAGAGCAAAAACCGGGGTGCACGATACCCTGTTCCACGATACCCGCGTATCCCATATCGGGAATTGCTGTTCAGATCCTCTGGTGGGGAGCAGCTCACGATGAGACCGGCGGGAAGGTCAATCCGGGGTCCGCAGGAATAGTTATGAAAACTCTTGAGAAAAAGAAAATTCATGATACTGTAACGAGGAGTTGATCTAAAAAAAAGATGCTTTCAATAAGCAATATTGAAAAGGAACGAAAAGATGTCTATCACCCTGAGACAATTAGAGATATTTATAGCCGTGGCGGAGACAGCCCAGGTTACCAAGGCGAGCAAGAAACTATTTGTGACCCAGTCTGCGGTGAGCATGGCCCTGGCGGAGCTCGAAAATCAGCTTGTTGGACCCTTATTTGACCGCCATGGCCGCAGTCTGATTTTAAATGAGCGAGGGCGTTATCTGTTGCCCCTGGCCAAGGATATTGTCTGTCAGGTCAGTAATGTCGAGAGCATCATGTCTGAAAGGGATGATGAGCTTTCCGGTCATATTAATATCGTGGCAAGTACCACCATCGGCGATTACCTTCTCCCCTATCTCATTGGTGCCTTTAAGCGGATGCATGCAAAAGTCGGCATCAATATGCTGGTGCATCATACCCGCTATGCTGAAACCCTGGTTCATAAAGGAACGGCCGACATCGGCTTTGTTGAAGGCCCGGTCACCAATCCCGACACCATTGTCCGCCCCTGGTTCAAGGATGAGCTGGTGGTTCTCGTGGGTCCCGGAGATCCCCTGAACGGAAATGATTCCTTTAACGTGAAGACCGATTTCAGAGGTACCGGGTGGATCATGCGGGAAGAGGGGTCGGGAACCGTTGCCATCTTTCGTGAAAAAATGAAGGCCTATCTTGATCAGATTCACGTGATCATGGAGATGGGGCATCCCGAGGCGATCAAGCGGGCCGTGGAGTCTGGAGTGGGGATTGCCTGCCTGTCAGAGTTAACGGTATGCCGGGAAGTGGAGCATGGCTGGCTGAAAAGTCTCAAGGTCGAGGGCGTTGATATGCATCGACAACTTCAGATTATTTCGCGCAAAGGAAGCGTCCTGAGCGATGCCCTGGCAGAATTTCTTGCCTTCTGTGATGTCATGTCCACGTGCAGCGCAAGCAGGGCCTGCTTGTCTTCTCCCTGGAAGTTGCAATCCCTGCTGGCCAAGCAGTCCTTGCTGACCAAACAGTTGCTGACCTTAAAGAAATAGTTGTTGCCGCAGGGAGTGGCCGCCTGGAAAAGCAGGGAAGGTTGTTCCAAAAAGAAAGGCCGGTACGGGATATCCCGTAACCGGCCTTTCTTTTTTTTGAGGCCTGGCCAGGCTTAGTCGGCCAGATTTTTGAGGGCTGTCTTTATCCGGGTCATTCCTTCTTTGATAATATCCATGGAGGTGGCAAAGGAAAAGCGGACAAAATCGTCGGCCCCGAAAGCTGCCCCGGGTACCGAGGCGACCTTGGCCTCGTCAAGGAAATAATCGGCAAGCTCCACCGAGTTGTTGATCTGTTTGCCGTTAAAATTTTTACCAAAGTATGCTGAAAAATTTGGAAAAACATAAAACGCTCCCTTGGGATTGACACAACTTACTCCCTCGATGGATCGGAGATCGGCCACAAAAAAATCTCGTCGGGGCAGAAAGGCCTTGAGCATGGTTTTAGGAAAATCCTGGGGCCCGGTTACCGCCGCGAGGGCCGCCTTCTGGGAAATGGACGCGGGGTTAGAGGTTGACTGGCCCTGAATCTTGTTCATGGCGGCAATGATATGTTTGGGGCCGGCGGTCCAGCCAATCCGCCAGCCAGTCATGGCAAAACATTTGGAAACCCCGTTCAGAACCAGGGTCTGGTCCTTTAAGCTCCTGTCGATGGTGAGGATATGGGGGAGTTCGGTGTCCATGTAAGTAATGGTATCATAGATGTCGTCGGTGATGATCAGCCAGCCGTTTTCACGAGCCATCCGGGCGATGGCCTGCAGTGCCTTGACTGAAAATACCGAGCCGGTGGGATTGGAAGGAGAGTTGATGATAATGGCCCTGGTCCTGCTGCTGGCATACTGGGGGAGAATGTCAGGGTTGAGATCAAAATCATCCTTTTCGAGAAGGGGCACGGGCACCGGGGTACCACCTGCCAGTTGAACCATGGGTGGGTAGGAGACCCAGTACGGAGTGGGAATAAGGACTTCATCGCCGGGATTAATCAGGGCTTGAAACATATTGTAGAGGCCATGTTTGCCGCCGCAGGCAATCTGGATTTCATCCATGGTGTAGGAGAGGCCTTTCTCCCGCAGAAGATGTTGGCTGACCGCCTCCCGTAATTCAGGCATACCCGGGACTGCGGTGTAGCGGGTAAAGCCTTCATCGATGGCCTTTTTCCCTGCCGCGCAGACATGGGGCGGGGTGTCAAAGTCCGGTTCGCCGACGCTGAAGTTAAGAATATCCGCTCCTGCTGCTTTCAAGGCCTTGGCCTTGGCATTGACGGCCAGGGTGGGAGAGGGTTTGATGTTGGTGACTCTGTCAGCCAGGGTGATGATCGGAGAACTCATGGTGTGATCCTGTTAAAAAAGAGTTTTATAAAAAATTACTCAAATGATGAGATCATTGCTCAGAGTAACGAGGTGCGACAACATTAAAATTAATTTTTGTAACTGTTTCGCTTCTTTTTGGCAACAGGAAACCTCTCACAGGGGTGCTTCAATTTTAAATCCGCGAGTGGATTCAATAGGTTATTTTTTCAAGAACAAGGCCATGGGCGGGAGCAGTCGGACCTGCCGAGGATCGATTCCTGGCAAGGAGGATGCGCTCAAATTCCGGGATTGAGCGTCTCCCATTTCCCGCCTCCAGCAGGGTGCCCACCATGTTTCGAACCATATGGCGGAGAAACCCGTCCCCGGTGAATTGAAACCGGTAGGCAGTGGGAGCAGTTTGGACAAAGGTCGCCTCATGCAGGGTGCGGATTGATCCCCGTATGCCGGGCGCGCTGAGATCTCGGGAACC
Organism: Desulfocapsa sp.; assembly: GCA_013426795.1. Classification (GTDB taxonomy): domain Bacteria; phylum Desulfobacterota; class Desulfobulbia; order Desulfobulbales; family Desulfocapsaceae; genus UBA2270. The sequence continues at coordinate 6,273 of JACDZF010000111.1, forward strand.
TGATGCCTCAAAACTTGCAAAGTCATGGGTCCCCTTGATTTTCACCAGGCAGGAAAGGATATTTTGCGGACACCGGAGGTCGGGAAAATGGACCGCATAGAGCCGTTCCAGGGGAGACTGAACCGGCCCGGTAAACAGGGAATAGCTGTAGGTTTTGGCCTTGGCGGAGAAACGGGCATGGAAATCCAGACCTTCTTCGGTGGCATCAACAATACGGATCGCACCAGGCAACAGGGAATTGAGTCCCTTCATAAGGGCAGGACAGGCAATGCTGCTGGTGGTCTGAAAATTGGCCACCATGCCTCTGGCGTGGACACCGGCATCGGTTCTGCCGGCTCCATGGAGAGATATGGGATGGTTGCTGATCAACTGGATCCGTTCCTCAATCTCTCCCTGAATGGTGACGGCGTTCAATTGTCTCTGCCAGCCGCTATAGTTGCTTCCATCATAGGCGATGGTGAGTTTTATGTTGCGCATGGCAGGCTGGGTGCCGGAAAGGGCTTGGGACCAGAATAAATCGCCGGGAAGAGTTTGCAGGATTCAAGGGAAAAAAGGTGCTGATTCCAGTCCGGCAGTCTCGTCAAAGCCACACATCAGGTTCATGTTATGCACGGCCTGGCCGGCAGCCCCTTTGACGATATTGTCGATGGCGGACAGGATGATGACCCGATTGGTGCGGGTGTCCACCTTGAAGCCAATGTCACAGAAGTTGGATCCCCGCACATACTGGGTGGCGGGAAAAGTGTCCTCGGGAAGGAGCCGGATAAAGGGCTCCAAGGCATACATCTGGTCATAGCAATGCTGGATATCAGCGTGCTGGATACCAGGTTTCAGTTGGGCATAAACGGTACTTAAAATCCCCCGGGAGATTGGCAGCAGATGGGGGGTAAAAGAAATTTGCACCGGCTCCGGGAGAAAGGCGTTGATCTCCTGTTCAATTTCAGGGGTATGGCGATGGGTGCCTCCCACCTTGTAGGCCCTGAATCCATCGGCAACCTCACAGAAAAGCGACCCCACCTGGGCTGAGCGTCCAGCCCCGGAAGTCCCGGATTTTGAGTCGGCGATGATCGACTGCGGTTCAATGCAGCCGGCCTTGAGGAGCGGGGCCAGCCCCAGAATGATGGAAGTTGGGTAACAACCGGGGTTGGCGATCAGTCGAGCTGTGCGGATCTCCTTTCGATACAGTTCAGGCAGGCCGTAGACAGCTTCCTTGAGGAACTCGGCAGCGCTATGCGGTTGATACCACTGCTCGTACACAGAGACATCCCGCAACCGGAAATCTGCGGAGAGATCCACCACCTTTTTCCCCGCGGCAAGGAGATCTGGAACGATATTCATTGCTGTTTTATGGGGAACGGCGGTGAAAAAGAAATCGGCGCTGGCGCACAGCTCATCGGTGGTCAGGTTTTCACAGACGAGGTTGGTCATTTTGCGTAAATTTGGGAAAACCTGGCCCAAAGGTTGGTTCGCGTATTGTCTTGAGGTGGCGGCGGTGAGCTTGATCTGCTTGTGGTTGCAAAGAATTCTGGCCAATTCAACCCCGGTGTAGCCGGAAGCACCAATAATTGCGACGTTTACCATGCTGAATACCCGATGAAAAGAGCTGATGAGGCCTCTGGTGGAATACAAAGAGGGAATAACAGTATTGCTGTTATTCCCTCTGGGAGATCAAATTTTCTTTCTGTCAGAGGTTTCACATGGTTGAACAAGCAAATATGTGAAACCCTGGAGAACAGGAGATTATCGTTTTGAGAACTGGAACTTAGCGCGTGCGCCCTTCTGACCATATTTTTTCCGCTCTTTCATACGGGGATCACGGGTCAGAAGCCCTGATTTTTTCAGAGGAAGCCGGTTGTCTGGATTTACATGGAGCAAAGCCCTTGATATACCATGGGTCAGGGCATCCACCTGGGCAGATTTGCCGCCCCCCTTCAGGGTGGCAACGACATCATAGCCATCAGCGTTTTCTGTAACCTTGAAGGGCTTTGCAATTTTGTAGGTCTTGAAAGTTCCACCAAAATAGTCGTCGGCACTCAAGGAGTTGACAGTGACCTTGCCGGTCCCAGGAATAATCCATACCCGGGCAACGGCGGTCTTTCTTTTTCCTGTGGCATAAAAACGATTATCAGCCATGTTATGAGCCATTATATCTTTCTCCGCGAAAGGTTAAATATCGAGTGCAGCCGGCATTTGAGCAGCATGGGGATGCTCATTGCCAACATAAACTTTCAGTTTCTTGAGTTGCAGAGCACCAAGCTTGTTTTTCGGAAGCATTCCCTTGACGGCCTTTATGATCAAATGGGTGGGATGAACTTCCATCAGCTTTTTGGCACTTTGCTCTTTAATCCCACCTATATATCCGGTATGACGATAGTATTTCTTGTCATCCCATTTATTGCCGGTCAGCTGGATTTTTTCGGCATTGGTGATAACAATGAAATCTCCGTTATCAATAAAGGTGGAAAAGGTTGGCTTATGTTTGCCGCGTAACCGGGAAGCAACCTCTGATGCCAGCCGTCCGAGAATCTTGTCTTCGGCATTAACGACGTACCATTTTCTTTCAATCTCGTTGACCGGGGTCAGATAGGTTTTCATGGTGTTCCTCAAGTTACGTACGATGCTGTTTAGGTGGAATGAATAAAAAAAGGCTCGAGCTCTCTCGAACCTTTCGAATCTTTGGTGGAGCGGGAAACGAGATTCGAACTCGCGACTTCAACCTTGGCAAGGTTGCACTCTACCACTGAGTTACTCCCGCTTAAAGTCTGTAACGCAAAAACGAAATAAATATAACAAATCAGAAAGTCATTTGTCAACACAAAAGTTGGATTTTCGGTTCATCCCCAGAATTAGTGGGAAGATTCCAAGCAATGGAATTGAAGGGCTGTCTGATTAATGAAAAACGCCTCACACCTTTAAAATCGGGCATTACTGTTACCAACGCGGGCAACAAGCCCGCAACCCAATAATCCGTACAATATGAGCCGCTCCTTTTGTATAATGACTCAAGTTTCTGACTTGGTTTAATTGACTGTAATATGGTTATTATTCCTCAGTA
>JACDZF010000379.1 GCA_013426795.1 Desulfocapsa sp.
GGCAAGCCTGCATGAAATCCCGTCCCTAGCCCAGTAGCCTGGGAGCCCCGTATGTCGTCATCTGGAGGCTCCACCGCATGTCACTCTCCCTACCCGCCGCCGCGGCCGATCTGGCGCAGACGGCCGCCGCTTTTGCGCACTGGCGCGCCGCCACCCCCGTCGGCGCTCGCATTCCGGAGGACCTGTGGTCGCAGGCGGTGGCGCTGGCCGCCCGCCATGGGGTGTCCAAGGTCGCCGCGACGCTGCGGTTGGACTACGCTGGTTTGAAGCGGCGCCTGAGCGCGGTGACGGCGCCGCCGCCCGTGCCCACGGCGGCACCCCCGGCCTTTATGGAATTGGTCTTGAGCGCACCCCCGGCGTCAGGACCGGGCTGCGTACTGGTCGCGTCCGACGCCCGCGGCCGGTCGCTGCGCATCGAGTGGACGGCGAGCGACGCCACCGCGGTCGCGGCGGTGGCGGCCCGGCTGTGGGAGGCGCCGTGATCGCCCTCACCCCGCAGTTGCGGATCTTGGTCGCGACCGCCCCCGCCGACTTTCGCTGCGGCATCGACGGGCTGGCGCGGCGCGTGCGCCAGGTGTTGGCGGACGACCCCATGAGCGGTGCCCTGTTCCTCTTCCGCAACCGCCGTGGGACCGCCATCAAACTGCTGGTCTACGACGGTCAGGGCTTCTGGCTGTGTCAGAAGCGTCTGTCCCAAGGCCGCTTTGCGCATTGGCCGAGCGGACCGCCGGGGCAGGGGCTGGCGCCCCAGGAACTGGCGGTGTTGCTGGCCGGTGGCGATTGGCGAGCGGCGGCGGGCGCACCGGTGTGGCGGGCGCTGCCCCCCGCGGGGGCGTGACAAGACGGCGCCGGACACGGTATAACGCCGCCCATGCACACGACCCTCCGCCGCGCCTGGTGGGCATGAGCCGCCGCAAACAGCACCGCACCCCGCGGGTGTCGGTCCCGATTGCGCGGCTCGACGCCATTGTCGAGCAGACCCGCACCGCCGCCTTGCCGGCCGACGACCATGCCACCCTCAAGGCGGCGGTGGACACCCTGGCGCGCCTGACCGCCGAACTGGAAACCACGACCACCACCCTGGAACGGGTGCGCCGCCTGA
>JACDZF010000112.1 GCA_013426795.1 Desulfocapsa sp.
AGTCCGATCACTGATAAAAAAATGGTTCCCAATGATTGAAAAATGAAAATCACGTATAAAAGGGAACGTATGAGTATGGGAACGTTCCATTTTTCCAATAAAAAGAGAACAATGGCAAGGCCCTGGAAACAATAAAGAACACTGGCAATAAGTAAAAGATTCAAACCAGCGGTCCTGATCGTCGGTTCCGGCATCAGCGCCAGAAATGCCGCTAAAATGACTGACCAGACCAGCCTGTCCGGTAATTGCCAGTGCTGGTATTCGGGCCAGGGGCCAGCGCCGGTATTTTTCTGAAGCAGTCTGTTGCCGATCACCATGGCCAGCCACACCGAAAAGAGGGCGGCGCTGGTCAGTATGGCAGGCAGAAACTGGATCAGTCGCAGCTTCATCTGAGTAAAGAATTCCACCAGTAAGTGTTTGGAATCTGATGGAATTGTTTTGTCTTCCAGAGACAGCTTCGCCATCTCATCCATTCCCTGACTGATGGACATCTGGAGCAGGGAATAGGTATTGGTCCCTTCGTTGAGGGCGATCACCCCGGAGAAAAGAAACCACGAAAAAATTAATACCACAAACCCCTTCAGCCCGGCCAGATGGGGCGGATCGGCCTGCAGTACCGAGCGGGCCAGCATCACTCCGGCAGGCATAAAGGTTATGGCCAAAACCACAAGACTTGCCGTCTGCAGTATCAGCCCCGCCAGAAAAGCAAGAACCGAACCGGCCAGGATATATCTGCTGCCCGCGAGCCGACCGAATCGGCAGAGGTAATAAAAAACCAGCAGGGGAACAAGGCCGTAAATCCAGCCGATTAATACAAATTGCAGGGCAGGCAGCAGCAGCAGCGCAGTCACGGTGAAGATATGGCGAAATATCTTCATCCCCTCGAGGGGTTGGTCCATCTGGCGCACCTTGTTGTCTACGAGAAATCCTTTTTTATCGTTATCTGAGCGTGGCGCCAGTGTAAGGCAGCAGGGCAATCTGACGCGCCCGCTTGATGGCTTCACACAACTGACGCTGATGGGTGGCGCAGGTTCCGGAGATCCGGCGAGGCATGATCTTGCCCCGCTCAGAGATGAAATATTTGATTGTCTTCAGGTCTTTATAGTCAATAATCGTTTCCTGGTCAGTGGTACAGAAACGACAGACTTTTTTACGGGCAAAAACACGTTTTACGGGAGGCATAGTAATATCCTGTCAATTTGTTGGGTTGTGAATGAGGGATGGGACGAATTATTCGTGCTCGACGACAACGTCATCCGCGTCAAATCCTTCGATCTCTTCGGTTTCCCCTGATTCTTTAGCGGCCTTGCGAGTGCTTGTCTCAAGTTTGGCCTGTTCAATCTTCTCGGCGGTGATGTCGTCGGCAAGTTTGATGGTCATGTACTTGAGAACGGAATCGTCAATCCGGAATTTTCGCTCCATCTCCAGGACAGCAGCTGGTTCTGTGGCGTAATCGCAAAGAATGTAAATCCCTTGCGTCTCTTTTTTGATCGGATAGGCGACTTTTCGCAATCCCCAACGGTCGAGATCAATGATGGTGCCGCATTCATTGGTGATAATGGTATTGGCGTTGTCAATAATGGTGGTGATCTGGTCTTCGCCAAGGTTTGGTCGAAGAATGTAGATCGTTTCGTACCTGCGCATGTGTTCCTCCTCGTGGACCCATGATTGTCGGGATTTGACATCCCTGATTTTCGGCTCTCACCCGTAAGCCTTGGCCTTCTTGAGGGCAGAGAGCGAAGAGGTGCCTGTCTGGCACCATTGCCGGACAGGGGATGCTGAATGTGTCGCATAATTCAGCATTGGATAGAAAAAGGAGTAAAAGTACATCGGAGCGTGATTCATGTCAATTTGTTTTTTTCTCCTTTTCCTGGGATTTGATGGCCCTCCACTGTTTTTCCAGCTCCTCCTCCGTGCCTTTTTTCCCTTCCCCGAAAACGTGGGGATGGCGGCGGATCATCTTTTCGTTGATACTCCGGATAACGTCCCTGAGGGTGAAGAGATTGTTTTTCCCGTTGATTTCAGCCGTGAGGATCAACAGAAAGAGCATGTCCCCCAGTTCTTCGCAGAGGTTTTCATGGTCGTTGTGGTCAATGGCGGCAATGATTTCGGCAAACTCATCCTGGAGATATTTTTTCAGACTGAGGGTGGTTTGTTTTTGATCCCAGGGGCAGCCGTCTGGGCCAAGCAGGGCGCGGATGGTATGGAGGAGCAGGGAAAAGTGATGGGTATCGGTGGGCATGGGAGGATAATGGGTGAGGTGGATCTCTGATGAGTAAAAACAGGCCTTGGTTGGGTTTGAGCTTTCAGCCGCTACCTCGGCTTCGCCCGATTTTTTTCTGCAGCAGCAGGCAGCGGTAATACCCGTTGACCTTGCCGATAAGTTCATGGGTCTCCTGATAGGGGGCATATCGCCACTGTTTCAGCTCCTTGATGTTTTCCCCGGCATTCCACGCCGAGAGCACAAGGGCGATCTGGCCATCATACTTCTGATTATACTTGGCAATCAGGTAACAGGTAAGCAGAATATTGACGGCGGGATCAAAGAGATCTTCTTTGCTCAGATTTTTCAGTCTGGCCCGGCTCACATGATGAAAATCGATGGTGCCCCGGGAGAGGGCAAGGCCTGCTTCAATCCCGGTGCCGACGATGATCTGGCCCAGGCCGATGGCGTCTTTGCGGGAGATGGCCCGGGGGTTGGCGTCGGATTCGGCCAGGATCAGGGCGCGGATGAAATCCGGGCTGACCTTGTGGCGGGGTTGAACAAAGGAAAATCCGCAATAATAGTCGATGAGGCTGCTGTAACGGTCTATTCTTTGAAGGCGTTCGGGGGAGATGGTGATGTCCGCGTATTTGTTGACATGCTGGAAGAGCTCGCAGCGCCCGGACACCGGCGCCAGCAGAAGAAGGCCCAGGCAGCACAGGGCCAGGCAGGTTTTCAGGGCGGACGCGGGCATGCTTTATCCTTCGCTGCGGGGCAGCTTTTCCCGGCTGAGATAGTGACTGATGGTTCGGTGGAGGAGGAATGGATCACGACTGCCGGTGATCTCGCGGATGGAGTGCATGGCCAGGGTCGGGGCGCCGATGTCGACGGTGGGAATCCCGAGGGCGGCGGCGCAATGGGGGCCAATGGTGCTGCCGCAGGCCAGGTCGCTGCGCATGACAAAGTCCTGGGTTGTGACCCCGGCCTCGGTGGCCAGGGTTTTGTAAAGGGCGGCGCTGACGCTGGTGGTGGCGTAGTTTTGATTGGCATTGGTCTTGATCACCGGGCCATGGTTGAGCAGGGGCAGATGCTCGGGATCGGATTTATCGCTGAAGTTGGGATGGACACCGTGGGCGTTGTCCATGGAGATGAAAAAGGATTGCCGCAGGGCCCGCTGTCTGGCCACGGGGTCAGGGGTGATCCGTTCGAGTACAGACTGGAGAAAGGTTCCCCTGGCCCCGGAGGCCGTGCGTGACCCGACTTCTTCATGGTTGCTGCAGATCAGCAGGCCGTTACCGTTTGCTGTGTCGGCTGTTCTGGTGTCGATCATGGCGGTGACTCCGGTAAAACAACTGAGCAGATTGTCCAGACGGCCGCAGGCGATGAACTCATTGTTCATTCCGAGGAAAGAAGGGGGCTGGCAGTCATGGAAAAAGAGGTCAAAGCCGAGAATGGCGGCAGCCATTTTTCCCGGGTATTGCCTGTTGATCTGTTCGACAAGAATGGATGAAAAGTTTAGGGGCCCATCGTCATCGGTCTGAAAGAAGATGGGCAGCAGATCTTTCTGTTTATTGATGGCCCGGCCATTGTTGGCCTCGCGGTCGAGGTGGATGGCCAGGCTGGGGATGACGGCCAGCGGTCGTTGGAAGTCGATGAGCAGGGTCGCAAGCTGGTTGTCGGCGTTGCGGCAGACCACCCTTCCGGCCAGGGAGAGGTCGCGGTCAAACCAGGTGGCGAGCAGTGGCCCGCCATAGACCTCGACCCCCAGTTGGAAATAGGAGTGTGTTGTCTTTCCGGCCATGGGTTTTACCTGGAGCGAAGGGCTGTCGGTGTGGGCTCCCAGGAGCCTGAAACCCTGCTCCTGATAATCGCCCGCAGCCAGGGTGAAGGCGGCAAGCGCGCCGTTATCGCGGATAACATAATAGGCCTTGCCCGGTTCAAGGTTCCACGCCTGGGTTTCGCAAAGGTGGAGAAATCCGGCGTCGTCAAGTTTGGAGGCCATGACCGCCACGGCATGAAAAGGAGTGGGCGAGTCGGTGAGGAACTGAAAGAAATTCTGGTTAAACTGGCTTTCCTGCATGGTACTCCTTTCCAGGGGTTATCGGTTGGTGGATTTCAGGCCACAGAGGCCGTGGCCCGGCGGGCCTCAGCCGTCACCTCGGTGACGTGACGGCGCGAAGGGTTCAGGGGTGCCGGGGAGTGATCAGCGACATTGAAAACCGGTTCGAGCGGAGGATTGCAAACGGCCCCTTCCTTCCCCGGTGGACGGCAATAACTCGTTGATTTCTATTAAAATTGTGTTGACTGCCCGAGAACGGTATGGGTGGGAAAAAGGTGCTGCGCGAGAGTCTTGAATAAGTTTTCGAGAGTAAACATTTGTCGAAAAAATGCAATTTGGATTATTCCTCCCGCTCTGCAGGAGGTTTGGAGGAAATGGAATCCAGTTCCGGTTTTTTGGGGCATTTGGCCGCATTTTTTCTTTTTTTGGTATCAAAGCAGACGGCAGGGAGAACATCCTGAAAGGACTCGCCGTAAATCTCCCAGATGGAAACAAAGAGGGCGGCGATGATCGGGCCCACGATAATACCGATGATGCCAAACATGGCGATGCCGCCAAAGGTGGAAAAAAGGATGAAAAGATCATGCATTTCGGTGTCTTTTCCCACCAGCCGTGGACGGATAAGGTTATCGGCGTTGCCGGCGATCAGTCCGCAGAAGATGCCGACGGTGACGGCCCCTCCAATGTCCTTGCTCAGGATCAGGATAATCAGGGCCGGCCCCCAGACGATGGCTGTTCCCACTGAGGGGACAATGGAGAGAACCGCCATCAGGCAGCCCCAGAAAACCGGGCTGGGAATACCGGCGAAGAAAAACCCTATGCCGCAAAGGGTTCCCTGGATCATGCCGATGATCAGGGTGCCTTTGATGGTGGCCCTGGCCACCGAGGTAAAACGTTGCAGCAGGTGCTGTTCGTCCTCGTTTTCCAGGGGGATATAATAGAGGATCTTTTCCAGGAGCGACTTGCCGTCCACAAGAAAGTAAAACATGGTGTAGAACATGATGAAGGACATGAGGGTGGCGTTGACTGTCAGCATGGTAATGGAGGAGAGCGAGTCAATGAGCAGGGTGGAGGTGTTGCCCACCAGGCTGCCGAGTCTCTGCAGGATCATGTCGCGATGGGGAAGAAGCTCTTTGTAATAGGGGATCTTGTGCAGATAATCGGAGATGATGGTGGGTTGGTCAATAAATTGCTGCACCCAGGGGGTGACGGACTGGCTGACGTGGATGGCCTGGGTCACCACCACCCCGATGAGACCGGCCAGGGGCAGGATAACAAGACAGACCAGGATCAGGATGGTGAGCAGCGAAGCCGCACGTTTTCTGCCTTTGAGAAGGAGGAGAAGCCGTTGGTAGAGGGGCGTGGTCAGCGCTGAAAAGATGGCCGCCATAAAGATGGTCATTAGAAACTGGTGCAGCATGGACAGGAAAATGGCGGAGATGCTGAAGACAAAAAGAAGCAGAACACTTTTACTGGCGATTTTTGAAGGGGTCATGGTGGCTGAACTCAGAAGAAAGAGAGTATTCTAGGGGTGTGAAAAAGGGGATAATTCCCGTTCATTATAGTGATTGCGTCAGTATCCCTGTTTTATCGATACGCTTCAAGGGAAAAGTGGGAGAGAGGTGAATCCATTCTGCCCGGATGCCGCTGACAGCCCTTGATGATGGAGAAAAGGCTTAAAAAATTGAAAGCCATGAACGGGGTTGCAATGGGAAGATCCTTCCATCGCGCCATCGTGTATTCAAAAAAATTGATAAAGAGTTGAAAAAAAATGAATGAAAAGTGAAACCTTGCTTGAAATAAAAAATAAAAGCAGTTAGTTTTGCAAAATTGACAAACACCATGATGACAGATGGACAGAATATATGCCTTTTATCTCTCTCCATGGCCCGGAAAACCCGATCAGGGCGGAAGGATGTGGTACTATTTGACCATGAGATACTAACATTCATTATTCTATAAAATTTTGTGTGAACAATCAGGGGAAAAAGGATGACTGCGCAAATCATAAGCGGAACCGAAGTGGCGAAAGAGATCCGTGAAGAATTAAAGGTTGAGGTTGCCGGCTTGCTCGAAAAACATGGCGTCGTCCCCGGGCTGGTGACGATTCTGGTGGGTGAGAATCCTGCATCCCAGTCCTATGTGGCCGCCAAGAACAAGACGGCCCACGCCCTCGGGATTCACTCCGAGCAGGTGACCCTGGCAGCGGAAACCACCGAGGTGGATCTGCTGGCCCTGGTGGATAAGTACAATCAGGATCCCAATATCCACGGTATCCTGGTGCAGCTTCCCCTGCCCAAGCATATAAACGAGGCCAATGTTCTCTATGCCATTGATCCCGAGAAGGACGTGGATGGTTTCCATCCGGTGAATGTGGGGAAGATGGTTTTGGGTGAGCAGTGTTTTCTTCCCTGCACCCCGCACGGCATTCTCGAACTGCTGGTGCGCAGCGGCGTCCAGACCAGTGGGGCCGAGGTGGTGATCATCGGGCGCAGCAATATTGTCGGCAAGCCCATTGCCAATCTGATGCTGCAGAAACGATCCGGCGGCAATGCCACGGTTACCCTCTGTCACACCCGCACCAAAGATATGGCCGCCCATTGCCGGCGCGCCGATATTCTTATTGCCGCCGTCGGGGTCCCGAAGATGGTGACTGCCGATATGGTGAAGGATGGCGTGGCCATCATTGATGTGGGGGTGAATCGCATCGGGATGACCGAAGCCGGCAAGGCCATTCTCGCCGGTGATGTTGATTTTGAGTCGGTGAAGGAAAAGGCATCCTGCATCACCCCGGTTCCCGGTGGTGTCGGCCCCATGACCATTACCATGCTGATGAAGAATACGGTGCAGGCCGCGAAAATGGCGGCAAAGTTGATTTAAGTTCAATGCCTGAGGCAAGGTTTGAGACCTATCCCGGTATTGGATACCATATCGTTCCCATACGGTAACTATCCAGCTTGTTGCCGGTGAGGAATGTAAAACCGCGTAGTGTAACTCTTCAGGAGTGTTCCATATGCGAGAAAGAGGTCTGCGAAGTGTACTGGTTCGTACATGAGCAGGCCGATGACGAAGCAGATGGGGCACTCCTGGAGAGTTACCCCATACGATTTATTCTGGAGGAAACGCCATGAGCGATGAGAGAAACGGATGCAGTTCCTGTAATACAATCAGCGGTGCTTCCACCCGGGACCTGCTCAACCAGGATCTGGCCAAGCAGGTGCGGACGGCCTATGACCGCATCGAGAGCCGGGGCATGTCGTCCTGTCTGTTCGGTTCCGGCGGCACCTGCTGCAAGGTCTGTAATATGGGGCCCTGCCAGATTATTGATGGGGTGGAGGCCATGGTCGGTGTCTGCGGGGCCACCGCTGATACCGTCGCTGCCCGGAATTTCGCCCGGATAATCGCGGCTGGCACCGCGGCCCACACCGATCACGCGCGGGAGATGGTGCGCGGGTTTATCGCCACCGCCAAGGGTGAAACCCCGCACGAGATCAAGGATGTGCAGAAACTCCATGCCATGGCCGAGGTCTTCGGCATTGCCGTCGAGGGACGGGACAAGAACGACATCGCCCTGGAGCTGGGCACCAAGGCCCTGGCCGAGTTTGGTCAGCAGGATGGTCTGCTCACCATGATCAAGCGGGCGCCGAAAAAACAGCAGGCCATCTGGAAAAAACTGGGTGTGGAGCCGCGCGGCATCGATCGTGAGGTCGTTGAGACCATGCATCGGACCCATATGGGTGTGGATCAGGAGTATCATAATATCATGCTCCAGGGCTCCCGCTGCGCCCTGGCTGACGGCTGGGGGGCCTCCATGCTCTCTACCGAGCTCACCGACATCATGTTTGGAACCCCGGTTCCCAGACGTGCCATTGTTGATCTCGGGGTGTTGAAGGTGGATCATGTCAATGTGACCGTGCATGGGCACGAGCCCCTTCTTGCCGAGTCCCTGTGTCTGGCTGCCGAGGATGCCGAGATTCTGGCCCTGGCCAAAAAAGTGGGGGCCAAGGGGATTAATCTGGCCGGGGTTTGCTGTACCGGCAACGAGATCCTGATGCGGCGCGGAATTCCCGTGGCCGGAAGCTTTATCCAGCAGGAGATGGTGCTGGCCACCGGCGCCGTCGAGGCCATGGTGGTGGATGTGCAGTGTGTCATGCAATCCGTGGCGCAGGTGGTGAAAAACAAGCATACCGATATTATTACCACCAATTATCGGGCCAAGATGCCCGATGCCATTCATATTCAGTTTGAAGAGGAAGATGCCATGGGCTCGGCCAAAAAAATCCTGACCCATGCCATCAATAATTTTAAGAAGCGGGGCGAGTGCTATATCCCCACCGACAAAAAGTTCGATGTGGTGGTGGGTTTCAGTCACGAGACCATCAACTACATGCTGGGCGGACGTTTCCGCCAGAGCTACCGTCCCCTCAATGACAATATTATCAATGGCCGGATCAAGGGCGTGGCTGCCATCGTTGGCTGCGAACATTACAAGTATGCCGATGATGTCCACTTCAAGATTGCCACCGAGCTGTTGAAGAATAATATCCTGATCCTGGCCACCGGATGCGCCGCCCAGGCCCTGGGGCGACGGGGGCTGATGCGGCCTGAGGCTGCGGCCCAGTACTGCGGGGCGGGCCTGGCCGAGGTCTGCGAGACCGTGGGGATGCCGCCGGTTCTGCATGTGGGTTCCTGTGTGGATAACAGCCGGCTGCTCATTGCCCTGAGCGAGATGGTGAAGGAGGGCGGCCTTGGAGAAAGCATTGCCGATCTCCCGGCCTGCGGCACCGCCCCTTTGTGGATGAGCGAGAAGGCGGTGGCCATCGGTCAGTATTTTGTCGCCAGCGGCGCCCATGTCGTCTTTCAGAATCTTCCGGTCTCCGGTGCCAAGGCCTTTAACAAGTATCTCCTTGATGGTATGAAGGAAGAGTACGGGGCCTGCTGGGATTATGAAGAAGATCCGGTCAAGCTGGCGCACAAGATGATTAAGGCCATTGAAGAGAAGCGTGAGGCCCTGGGGATCAACAAGAAACAGGATCGGGTTCTCTTTGA
>JACDZF010000380.1 GCA_013426795.1 Desulfocapsa sp.
ACTAACGAGTCTGTACAAAAAACCCAAAAATGGGCCTTTTGCAACTCGTAACCAATTGATAGTATTAAAGCCGATTTTCGCAAAATCGACTTTTCCTACAAGCTCAACGTCGAAGCTCAGGGGCGTGCCGCTTGCGGCGCGTCCCGCTGGAGCCCAGTGTCAGGGATCATGTGCGTATTTTGATTTGAGTGACTCAAGAGCAGTGCCTCTCGAATCGCAGCGATAACCGCCTCTGGTTTTTCAAGGGGAATGCCATGACCACTATCTACCCAAATTTGCTTTGAACCGGGGTAAAGGCGGGCAATGTCTTTACGTTTTGCGTTGGCGTCATCTGCCACAGGTGATTTTTCATCCAGCGGCTTGGACGCGCTGAGCACAAAAACTGGCTTGCCTGACAAGATTGGCAGGTCGAGCACCTGCTTGCCGGTTTGGGGAAGCAAATCCAGCTCTTCTTTGGCTGTACCCGTAACCAAAACCCCGAGCAGACCACGCGTCAGAAGTGACTGCTTTTCCAGCGCACCATCGCCGTCAAGTTGTTGGGGGTGCGTCGAGTCCACAAGAATCAGAGCGCTGACCCCTTCCGGATAACGACGGGCATAAAGTTGCATGTACAAGCCGCCCGTTGAGTGCCCTACCAGAATGTAGGGTGGTTTCATGCCTTTGTCGCGCAGTAATGCTCTGAGTTCATTCACGATATGCAAGCCATCGCGGGGTGTCGCAACAGAATCACTCTTTCCGTAACCAGGACGGTTGTATGCAAATGTCGTGGTGGTGTTCGAGATTTCAGGTAACACTTTCTTCCACCACTCCATTCTTCCGCCGAGCCCGTTTTCGAAGACGACAGCAGGTGTGTCATGCCGAGTCAATGCAAACTCGACATTCCGATTGCCGATTTTCTCCTGCGCTGAGTTCGGTAATGACGCACAGCCAGAAAGCAGAATGACTGTTAAAACGGCAACGGCTTCTGCGAGCAGTCTTTTCCTGTTTATCAAGGTATCCCTAACACAAAGTTAACCTGCGGCAGCCACGCCGCCCATGAGATGGCTTATGTAAAGGGCGAAATACGTATAGTGTCACCCTATTTGCATCCGCTGCAATG
>JACDZF010000381.1 GCA_013426795.1 Desulfocapsa sp.
TATTTAGAAAATAGTTAGGCTAAGAGTCTGCAATTTTTTAACCGGACATTACTGACAGTCACCAGGCGAACGGTTTATGATTTCAGCAATATGCGCTTTGATCTTCGACCGTTTTTCATCAGGTCTTCCGGGAGAATAATTACGGCTCAGCCCCTTTATTCCTGATTTATTGTAGCGCTTTATCCAATCCCTGACGGTGTGTGGATTGCGCTTTAATGTGCCGGATATGTGGTCAACATTATGACCTTCCGAGCAGAGCAGAATCATTAATGCTTTTTCCGAGTCTTTCGATGAAGATAACCTTCGGAATTGCTCGAGTTCTTGGCGCTCGTCCGAATTTATGGAAATTTTTAACATGACTACCTCCTTGTTTATAGGGAGTTTGTCATGAAAAACTAAATGTGTCAATATTTTTATAGATATTTATGCAAAAACACTTAGCAAGTGACAGGTTTTTGGAGCCCACTTCACGCTCCGATCGGCGTGCATAACTCAACGAGTATTCCATCGGGGCAGCGCACGTATGACACAACTTGACCCCACGGCTTTGTGATAGGGGCAGCCAGTTCCTTTGCACCCCACCGTGGCCAGGATCTCCACGGAACAATCCTCGGCTTTGTGATAGGGGCAGCCAGTTCCTTTGCACCTGCCGCTATGGCCTTTCTGTGAGCAAGCGGTACGTCACTGGTGACGAGCGCAATTTCGAATCCAAGCGGCTGCTCTGAGGTGTGCGCCTGCACATGCCCTCCGGGGAAATTCATATCGCCAAGTTCGTGAGACGCGAATGACAATGTGGTTTCCCCTGTATTGAGCTCTCCGTATGTGCCGCTCTCATGGAGGAACCTCTTTGAAAGCCCAAATGCTATCTCAAAGAATTCCAAAGAACCGGTCACATCAGGCACGTAGACGATGGTGTACCCGAGCTTCATGATACTCTCCTCCTTTGCGATTTTTTTAGCGGCCCAACGTGGAGCTAACCAGCCTGCGGCCAATAAACTAGCCTTGAAAAAACGCTGACTTTCGCAGGTCTGGTTCAGCGACTGGTGTACGCCCGGCATGGGCGTGAACTAATGGGGTGCAAGTCCCCTGTATCTGAAT
>JACDZF010000382.1 GCA_013426795.1 Desulfocapsa sp.
GTCTACCGACAGTTGCGTATTTTCGTGCAACATCTGGTGTAATTTCTAACAGTTCATCAACCGTAAAATTTTTATTTATTGGCATCTGAAGCATCAATGCTCTTTTCCGTTTAAACACACCTGATTTTGTATATTTTAAGTCTGCAAAAATTTCATAAATATAGTGTTGCCAAAAAATAGAGAACTGGCTTTCTTGAATAATATTCAGGTTTTCCTTCAAGCCGTCCCTGAAACCTTGTAATGCATATTGAATAAACTCTGTCAAATCTCCATTCTTTCTAGCCCTATCAAGTTGACGATAATATTCTGGCCTGGTGAGATTATAGAAATTTGACAAAATATGAGAGACAATGCTCGGCAAACCAGCTCGTAATAAAATATAAAACTCCATTAATCGGCCAGTCCTGCCGTTACCGTCACCGAAAGGGTGAATCCACTCGATGTAAACATGGGTAACAATTGCTTGAATTACAGCAGTTGTAAAATTCTGCCCTTCGATATAATGAAATTCTTGGCCAATCCATACGCAGAGTTTTTCTATTAATTCTGGAACATATTCATGCTCTGGTGCCAAATATGTACCAACATGACGTCTGTCATCCCGAAAACGGCCAGGAATTGCATCGAAATGTTCCCCTAAATCTTTTCCAATTATGTAATGGAATTTTTTTATTAACTCAGGAGTTACTATCTCGACTTTGTCCTCAGTTACAATTTCACGCAGGAGCGTATTGAAAGCTTCTAAAATATTATTTACTTCGGTCTGTAAATACTTCTTGCTTGGTGGAAGACTCCATCCTTCCTGTATCTTGGCGACTTCTTCTTCACTAAGCGTGTTCCCCTCAATTGCGGTCGTTGCCTGTGCGCCTTTTCTTAACGAGACACTCATCAGTCTTTGCCTGTATTCAGGCTTTAGCGGTATGTCTGTTAATGCATGAACCAGGGCATGGCATTCACCAAGGATATATGCTGAATCTACTGAAATCTCCCATTCTTTCCGAAATGAAATATGTTTGTACGCGTCCATTTGTCACCTCCATTGTTATTTTTAGTTGACAAATAAACCCTATCATTTGTAAAAATGAAT
>JACDZF010000113.1 GCA_013426795.1 Desulfocapsa sp.
GCTTTTGGTGCTCATTTTAAGATGTTAATAGTACATATATGTCGGAGTAGTATTAGTTTAAATCTTTCAAGATATGTCAGACAGCCTCCACAAACCTAATGATTTGTCCTGATATTTATTATCGTCCAAGGTACAATTCTCATTGATTAATTCGACGGGTTTAGGAAAGGAAAACGGTGGATATTGGAGGTTTAACGGACGAAAGAAGTTCAAGCCAATTTCATCATTAGTGTTTCGGGAAGTGTAAGTTGTTGTTAGCAACCACTTGCTGCCAGAATTTTTTAAATTTTGAATTGCCAATTTTGCATCACTTAACTTGAGATGAATCAAGCAATCACGACATAAAATTAAATCGACTAAAGGTAATTTGTCTTTACACATATCAAGCAATAAAAAATTTTTCTTACTTTTACCACTTTCACCAAATTTCATTATATTCAACTTTATCAATTCATCTACAATATCAGCCCCAATGTAATCCACGGTAGACAAATTAATACTTTGCAGCCAGTACATGTCCCCACACGGAACATCAAGCATTGATTTGATTGAATATTTTTGAATTATTCTGGGCAATTCACTACGGACAACCATGGTTTGTTCCATATCAGAACCTGCCCCAGATAGACTTGGACTTCCGCCAAAACCGCCTTCATTGAATATGCTCGTGAATTGGGTTTTGAGATTACTCCGAAGGAAACGATATCTATCAAGCTTATACCGCAGGTGGTCCTTTACACACCATATTTTACGCAAATATTGAATAGATTTCATATAGATATTCCTCCCAATATTTAATCCAAAACACAATGCGTCGGTTTTGACTACAAATATAGCTATCCTGCTACTAATGCTCAAAACCGTTATAAATAATAACACTTCAACATTCTTCGGCTGTATCCTTTCCCAAATAAGCACTACCCATGCCAATTTAAAACCATTTTTTTACACAAAACTGGAATAATACTTATAAATTGGAAGAGTCAATCTTCTAAACCAGTAATTATTTATCCCATAAAATAACATACGCTGCCGCCATGAGAGGGAGAACCCTCTTTTTCTGGCTTCATGCACAATATATTTAGCAAGAATTGAGTCATTAATAATAAAACAAATGTTCATAAAGTAGTAAAGTTGTCGACTCATCCAGATGCATACAGTTGTTTTCGGAAGCTTATATTTATCAATATAGTATGTGCTAATTTTAAAAAAACCTAGCCGGTACTTAAGTTGCTTAGCACGATCTTTCGGTGCAGAAATGCTATCATGCAAACCTATAACTGTTGTATCTTCATCTATAAATTGAAATTTTCCCTCAACTGACATGTCTTGAAAAAGCTGAAAGTCTTGAGTTGGAAAATCAGCATTACGATACGCAAACTCATCATTCTTTAGAATACGTTCTAATAAGTCGCGACGATAACAACATGTCGATGTTTTAATCGGCCGGATTCTCCCTTCGAACTCAGCAATCACGCTTTCAACGCCGCGTGAAACTTCTCGCACACAAACCCCATCAAATTTAATTATCCTGTCTTCAATCGTATTTTCATCGACGGACCATAACTTAAAATTCGTATGCACAAGCGACACATCTGGATGATTCTCGAGTAAATCCACTTGCCTTTGCAATTTATTATCTGAAATCCAGTGATCGTCACCCTCAAGGTAAGCAATATATCTACCCTCACACGAACGCACCGTCCTTAAAAAATTTTCCTTTAAACCTAAATTCTTTAATGATGTAAAAAGTTTGAATTTTCCAGGAAACTTTTTTTCATAATCCATTAAAATTTTTACCGTATTATCTGTTGAGCAGTCATCGCCTATAACCAATTCGAAGTTAAAATTTGTTTTTTGCCTCAGAATTCCTTCTATTGCCTTCCCAATAAAATATTCGTGATTAAAAGTTATTAGGCAGACGCTTAATAACGGAATCGGAAACGCATTAAGGTTATTTTTTTCCATGTTTTTTTAACCTATAATAAATTGATCTCGGAAAAATGATTCTAAACTTGAGATCCCTGGAAATTTGGAGGTGGCTCCGATGGTTTGAAAACTATTTCACGTTTTTTTTGTGGAATCTCTGCCTGATTTCACACTGCCTATTCAACCGTCGGCAGTATCACGGTATACGCCTCGTTAGGATGCACTTCAAACTGCTGGGCCAATTCGGTCACTGTCTTGACGCCAGCCATCGTTGCCAGTGCCACTTTCCTTTGAATGCTGATAAATGTTTCCGTCTCGTTACTTTTGTCATTGTCTGCTCCATTATTTAACCCATTAGAGGGCGTTATTTGCAGCATATTCTCCACTTAACGGCTTGTACAAATCATCGAGGACACTTCTGATTGAATCACAGGCATGACAGCCGACAACCTTCCTGATGGGCACATTTTTAATCATTGTCTTCCCATTATGCGCCGCAACTGACCTGAAAGCTCCATCCTCAGCAATATTAAGCCATCGCACCTCGTCAAAAATGCCAATAAACAGAATATTACGGAAAAGACGAATGATTCCATGAGTAAGCCAAGGAATAGATTGTCGACTGCAGAGATAGTCTCGATCATAAAAACAAAGCCAACTGTGCCGCCGTAAATGAAGAAGTACTTAATAGTCTGTCGGTAGAATAGGTCTCCGAGGTTTAATATCCTGGTGACAGAGAACATTCCCATGAAAAATGTGAAAAGATTAATGGCGGTAAATATTACCAGGTAGGTTGTCAGCCCCGAAACAATCAAGGTTGCCAGGTTGAGAGTTAATAAAATTTTGCTGACAACGTTAATCAGCACATAACTCTTTACATTACCGGTGCTGAGCAGCGTATTGTAAAATAAACAAAAAATCTGAGAAGAAAAAGCGCCGGCAATAATGATCTGAAACAAGAGAACTGATGGTTCCCACTTGATTGAGAATAAGAGGATAATGATTTCACGGCCACCAACCAGAAGCAGACCACATATCAGAAAAGAAACGAAGGACAGGAGGTGGAACATCTTGATTATTATTTGTTTCTGCTTTTCTGGCTGGTTCTGCAAGGAGCTCAGGGCCGGAAACAGAACGCTGGCTATGGATGACGCTGTATAACGCGTGCTGAAATTTTCAAGAGATTTCGCTCGGTAGTAATAGCCCAGAGTGGAGATGTTGAGCACTTTCCCAATCACCATAGAATCTATGTTGATAAAAAGTGTATCTATCAGCCCACTGAAAAACATACGAAAACCAAACCCCCATAGTTCTTTTATGGATTGAAGGCTGAAGCGCAGGTTGAAGCGCTGGCGATAAAAAGAGTAGAGAAAGGTATTGGCCAGAAACTGGTTGGTGATGCTCTGCACAGCCAGGCTCCAGATCCCGTAGCCATTCAAGGCCATGAAGATGGCTCCGATACCACTGATGATTGCGGCAAATATGTTGGTAACTGAAATCGCCTTGAAATTCATTTCCCGCCGTAGTTTCGCACGTGGGACATTCCCGAACGAATTGACGACAAAACTGAGCGACATGAACCTGGTAAGGTTAGTTAATTGTGGATTTCCGTAAAAAACAGCAAGATAGGGGGCGGAGACAAAGACTAGTATCGCAAACACTATCCCTAAGCCCACATTCATATAAAACACTGATGCATAATGGGTTTCTTGCACTTCGCGGTGCTGGATTAGAGCGGTGCTGAAGCCCATATCGACAAAAGCCCCAGCGAGGGTTATGAAAGCCATGATAATGGCAAGAAGCCCAAAGTCTGCGGGGGCCAATAAACGGGCAAGGATGATTGAGACAAAAAACCCCACTCCTTGCAAGCCTATATTCCCTGTAAAATCCCAGAACAAACCTTTCAAGCTTTTTTCTTTCAGTGAGGCCATTCTATTAAAAACCAAAAAAGGGGCATGTCTCTTTTATAAAAAAGAATTGGATGGTCTTCAGTTTGTATTTTGGCGTAAATACCATTTGCAGGCATCTTGCAACCCTTCTTTCAAACGGAAATGTGCTGCCAGCCAGGCTCTTTATGGTTCAGGCTACTGTCTGAAACCAGGGATGGTGATTGATTCGGCCACCGGGGACTTGGTGGAAAAATGCAAGCCCGCATCATAAATTTCCCTGCTGGAAAACCGGGGAAGGAGCTCTGGTCAATGATATCCCCTCTGGTAGATCCCCCCACTTCCACACCTGCCGCTGTCCGGCGGAAAAGCTGTCAAACAGAGTAATTTTGTGCTGCCGGGCAGGAAGCATCTTTGCCATAGGGGAGCATCTGTTCCTGGTGCCGCCGCATCCCACTGTATCCATGGCAGATTAAAGCGCCTTGAGACGTTCCAGTATGGATTCATTGTCGGGTTCAAGTATTCTGGCCTGTTCATATTCTTCTTTTGCCCGATAGGGGATATTCTTCTGTTTGTAGTAATCGCCCAGATAGAGATGAAATGGGGCGTAGTCGGGTAAGAGCTCAATGCCCTGATGGAGGACGGCAACCGCTTCATCGATACGTTTCTGTCTCTGATAAAAAGAGTACAACTGAAGGAAATACTCCGGGTTGACTGACTTTTCCCTGTCGATAAAATCAAGGGCGTGGCGTCTGTAATATTCTGCTTCTTCTATCTGTCCCCGATCTTCCTTGAATTGTCCGTATTGTATCCAGAGAGCAACCTTCTTTGGCAATATGGCCTCGATATCCTCTTTACTGAACGGGGAGATCGCAAGTTGCGCGAAAAACCTGGGGGCCAGATTGGGAAATTGAGAAAGGCCCTGATGAAGAGCAGCTATCGCCTCTGCATTTCTATTCATGCGTTGCAGCCATTCGGTCCAGGTAAAGATCAATTTTTCTTTATTCAGACTCCTGGCGTAACCGATGGCCATAAGGTGGGCAGCCTTATCCATATTGGTTGAGGTCAGGAACATCCCCAGTCGTTGCAGATAAACACCTTCCAGCGGATCTTTATTGGCAGCCTGGAGATAATTGGCGAAGGCGGGGTCGCGCTGTTTGAATGTGAAAAGCAGATTCCCCTTGTAATAAGGGTAGCGGCCTTCCAGAGGATCAAGGCTGATGGCCTTATTGATGGTTGTCAGCAGCCTTTGCTGGATTTGCTCCGAGAGTTGAGGGTTCAGGTAAATACGGGACATTTGCTGGTACAGGTTGTCGGCCCTGAGGATGCCGCCCTGGACGGTGAGGGTCAGGAAAAGCAGTGGAACGGCCCCAAGAAAGGCCCATCTCCACCTTGCGGAAACCGGGGCAAGCAGGGTGGAGCGGGTGTGGTATTGCAAACGGGTATTTCCCGCCGAGATCAGGATGCCGCATAGAAAAAAGAAATAGAGCCCGTTTGCCCCATTGTGCATATTGAAGTCGCTGGCACTGTGCAGGAGCAGGGAAAAAATGGCTGTCAGACCGGCAATAATGATAAGGATTGAATATGGCTCTCGCCTGCTGCGAAGTCTCTGGAACCCGTGGACGAGAATGGTCACTACAAACCAGGCGGCCAGAAGAAATCCGATGATGCCGCCGTCTGTGAGCAGTTCGATATAGTCATTATGGGCATGATCAAAAATAAAGCTGGAGGGGATGGTGCTGTATTGGGGATAGATATGGATAAAGGTGCCAAATCCCGTGCCGGTAAAAAGAAAATCCCGAATCATGGGAACACAGTCCAGCCAGACAATCAGGCGGTTGTCACTGATCCCGCCGGTTTCGGTGAAGGTCATGTGGAATTTTGAGAGGATCGGATCCCAGCCAAACCAGGTAACAGCCAGAAGTATGCTGCTGAAAAGGACCAGCGGCAGGACGCTTCCAAATTTCGCGCGCTTACCGGCAAGAAGCAACAGGAAAAAAATCAGCCCGATATTGATGGCAATGATTCCTCCCCTGGAAAGGACAATGAAGACTGAAACCAGAATGAGAATTGCGCCGAATCCCAGGAAAAAATGGAGGTTGGAGCCCGGGGATGAAAAGAGGGAGGCGATCCGGGAACGAAGATTCTGATGATAGTCCAATGTCGGCCGATAATGGAAAAAGAGGGCTAAAACCAAAGGGAAGACGAGTTCCATGAATCCGGCGTAATGGTTCTGGTACACCCAGGGGCCAGCCGCTCCGGAATGGAAATTGAAAGGGGCCGGGCGAAACCAATAAATTACTCGGGGTGAGGTGAGTCTCTGAATAATGGTAAGAAAGGCAATGCCAATGGCCAGCCAGGCAATGATCTTCACTGTTTTGGTGAATGCTTCGCTGCGACTTAAGAGTTGTACGGTCAGGATGTAAAAAACCGCGTATGAGCTGAGTCGGATCCACTCCAGCAGTGAAGATTTCTGGTTGACTGTGAGCGGGATCCAGCGGTTGTTTCCGTTGAGGTCGAGAATCGGCGCGTATGTCTGGTGAATGGCGGGAGCAAGCAGCTTGACCAGGTCTGGCGGCAGGGGGATCAGCTGCAGGAACATCCAGAGGAGCAAGAGAGACAGAGGGAGAATGCCCGGTATCCGGAGAATTGGTTCGTCCTGGCGGTGGCTGGTAAAAAACCAGCTCAGGGCAGTCAGAAAAATCAGGCACTCAACAATGGCGATGGACCAGGTTTCCACACTGGCGAAGGCCAATGGTGTAAAAACCAGTATGAAAATAAAAAGGAAAAAGGAGAGAGAGCGCATGGTCAGGAGGGAACAGGAGAGAGGATGCCCGCTGCCATAACCAGCTCACTGGCCTGATTCTGGCCGATTATTCTGCCGGCCTGTTTGACGGCCTTGCTTAAGACGGGTTCTCTGAATCCCGGCGCGTGGGAATCCGTGGCCAGGTAGTGGACATATCCATTCTGCAGAAGGTATTCGGCACAGTTCCTTGCGTCCATACCCATTTTCCCGGTGATGCTTTCTGCCGTAATTTGAATTTTTGCTCCCATCTCCAGGAGCGGAATCAACCGCCAGGGCTCGCGTCCTATCTGGATGTTTCGTTCGGGATGGGCAATGATCGGGGTGATTGACCGGGTGGTGAGCGCGGAGATCAGCTCTCCCGCATCAACAGGCAGGTAGGCATGGGGAAATTCAACGAGCAGGAAGGAACTATCGGCCAGACAGAAGTGATCGGCAACGTCCAGGGCAATATGGGCCTGGACCTCCGCTCCAAAGAGAACAGTAACCGGAATTTTATACTGTTGCAGCGTTGTGTTCAGTTGCGCAACGGCTTCAATCAGCTTTTCCTTCAGAGACGCGGCGTCGGTGAGATGGGGCGTGGCAATGATGGTATGAATTCCATCGTCTGCTGCAATCCTTGCCATGGCGATCGATGTTTTTATATCCGGGGCGCCATCATCGAGGCCGGGAAGGATATGAGAATGAATATCGATCATGGAATTTTGCCGGGTGAAGAGACTCAGGGTTGCCGCTTGGCCGGTTTCGGTTGTGATTCATTTTTGCTGTAATAATCATAGTATCCATAATAGCCTGATTCGCTCTGGTCTTTATGCAGGCCATTAATAATTACTCCGAGAATATGAGCACGAACCTCATTCAATTTCTTCAGACCGGATTCCAGCATGTCATAGGTCGTCTTGCCGGCTCGGGTCACTAAAAGGGTGCCGTCCACCAGGCTGGTCAACATCAGACTGTCTGTCACAGACTGGACTGGGGGAGAGTCGATGATGATAAAGTCAAAGAGCTTTAACATATCGTCTAATAAGGTCTGCATTCTGGTGGAATGAAGAAGCTCGGCCGGGTTGGGCGGGATGGAACCGGAAGTGATGATGGAAATATTTTCTTCCTCAATAATTTTTACCAGATTTTTATCTGTGCCACCTGTCAGATAATTACTCAGACCGTAAGAATTGGGAACAGCAAAAAGGGAGTGAATGCGGGGTCGCCGCATGTCACAGTCAATAATGAGAATTTTCTGATTATTTTGTGACAGAATTCGGGCCAGATTGGCGGCGGTGGCCGTCTTGCCCTCCTGTGGCGACATACTGGTGATCAGGATGGTGCGTGGCGGTTGGTCGGGAGATGACAACAACAGGCTGGAACGGATAAGACGATAACTTTCAGCGAATGGCGATAGTGGATTTTTCAGCAAAAATGTTTCAACGCGTGCCGTTTTATCTGTGATCTCTTCCACCGAACCAAGAACTGTCAGGCCAAATTTGCGTTCCAGAGTGTTGCCATCCTTGACCGTGTTGTCCAGGTATTCGATAAAAAATGCCAGACCAATGCCGCCAAAGAGTCCCAGAATAAGGCCAACTAAAAGATTGCGGGATTTTTGTGGCTTGGAAGGAGACCTGGGCTGTTCAGCTTTTTGGACCACCCATATTTTGATTTCCTGGGATTGCTCAGTTACGGTGGATTTTTTGATATTGGCCGTCAGAGTGTCATAGAGGACCCGATTCATGTCCACTTCTCGTTTCATGATCGAGTATTGGGTGAATCGCTCATTGACATCCAGCATTGTTTGTTTGGCGCCGTCCAGAAGTTGCTTGAGATTTTCTTCCTTGGATTTTGCGAGATCGTAAGAATTCCGGGTTGCCTCAATGATTCTGTTAATTTCAAACTGTTTTTCTTTGAGCAGTAAATCCCTTTCTGAGTTGGCGTTCACCATGCTCGGATGTTTGGGACCATATTTTTTTGAAAGATCCTTGATGTTTTGTTCCGCTACAAAAATTTTTTCACGTAAGCCCTGCAATACTTTATTGTCAGCAAAAATGGGTATGGTTTCTATATTCTGGTAGTTGCCGCCGGCGCTTTTAATTCGGGCATTGAGGGATTCAAAATCTTTCTTTTCTGACTGGGTCTTGGAAAGCTGGGAACTGAATTCGGCGAGCTTTTCCGGATAGACCGCCAGTTTGTTTTCGGTGGTTACCAGATCATTGTCCCGCATATATTTCTGCAGTGCCAATTCTGACTTTTCGAGTTTCTTCCCCTCTTCCGCGGCCTTGCTCGTCATCCATTGAAGTGAGTAATTGCTGTTCGCGAGCTTTATTTCAAGAATTTCATCCATATAAGCCTGCACAACCGCGTTCGCCACAATCTTGGCTATGGCTGGATTCTTATCACTGTAGGTGATGCGCACGGTTTTGGTATTGATAACGGGAGTGATGGCCAGATTTCCTCGAATTATTGAGGCGATAATATCTGCATCCGT
>JACDZF010000114.1 GCA_013426795.1 Desulfocapsa sp.
CTGGTCAAGGTTCGCGGCCCGCGCGCCAACGATGGCGCCGATAAGCAGAAGGAGAACCGCCACGCGTTTCAGCAGGCTTCCCCTGGATGGCCGTTTGTCCAGATGTGCCGGTCGTTCCCGGCTGATGGCCGGTTCCAGGTGCTTGCGAATAGAGCGTTTGAGTTTCAGCCGGTTCAGGTAGGTGAATGGCGCACGGGAAACCTTGGCCTTGCCGCCCATGGTGGCCTCCGGCTCAAAAACCAGATCCAGCAGATGAAAGGTCGGGGTGACGGGATTCAGATAGTTGGCGCAGCCGGAGCAATAGGTCAGGCTTGTCCGGCCATCGGCCTCATCCTTTCGCATCGCGCTCCATTTTTGCGCCAGCTCCGGGGCCAGAAAACCCACCGATCCTCCTTCCCCGCAGCAGATGGTGTGCCGGCGATGATGCTTCATCTCTTCCACCCGCAATCCCTTCCGGGTCAGCAGATCGCGGGCGGCGTCGTGGATGGAT
This sequence comes from Desulfocapsa sp., assembly GCA_013426795.1. GTDB lineage: Bacteria > Desulfobacterota > Desulfobulbia > Desulfobulbales > Desulfocapsaceae > UBA2270. Next base: position 491 of record JACDZF010000114.1, read on the forward strand.
GCCTCAAAGCGGACGGCGCAGGGATCATGAACGGTGACGGTGCCGCTGACCTGTCCGGTGTCCGGCAACTCCGTCTGGAGAAGGGCCTCATAGGCCGTGGTCAGGGTCAATTCCCCGCCATACTGGTGAAAGACCTTGAAGCAGTTGGGGCAGGCGACAATGACCGTCTTGACTCCACTGAGCAGGAGATAGGCTCTCAGCTCAGAAAACATGTTGGTAAAAAAGGCCTGGTCGCCAAGGTCATGGGAAGGCTTGGTGCAGCAGTCGAGGACGATACCTAAGGCGGGGATGTTCTGTTGAAGATGATTGAAGAGCTTGATGACCTTGTCCGGCCGGGTGCCAGGCAGGCCGCAGCCGGGGAAAAAGACGGTGTCACAACCTTGGGGCAGTCCGTAATAACTGAAAAGCGGGGAGAAGCCACGTTTTTCATAGGCTCGTATGGCCTGGTGCTGGGGGAAGGCTCCCTTGCCCCGTCGCACCGCATCCCGCCGCATCTCCAGAAACATGGCGGCGGGATCGAGTTTAAAAGGGCAGACCTCAGTACACAACCTGCACAGGCTGCACTCAAAGGCCATTTCGCAGTCCCGGTCAGGATCATGGGACGCGGCTATCTCCTTGGGGCTGCCATATTTTTTGAGAAAGGCGCACTCCTTCTGACACAGGCCGCAGGCGGTGCATTGTTCTGCCATCCGGGTAAGCAGGTGGGCAAGGGGTGGGGCGATGTCCGGGGCTGGAGCGAGCGAGTCTGTCTGCATGATGGTCTTGTCCGAATTGATTAGTTTTGAGAACGTGACTTGTCCCAGGCCTCTATGCCGCCTTCAAAATTTATGGCCGTGCCCAATCCCGAGAGTTCCTGCACCATCCAGGCATAGCCGGAACGAATGCCGCCGGTGCAGTAATAGACGATGGGTTTGTCGAAAGCAATGCCATGGTCGGCAAGCATCTTTTGCAGTTGCTCTTTGTTCAGCGGGATTCGCTCCGGCCCCTGGTGAAACTTGTCCCAGGAGATATGAATGGCGTTGGGGAGATGGCCCCTGATCCATTCCAGGGTGGTTCGGACATCAATGACGGTGTACTGATCGCCATGCTCACGAAGCTGCTTGACGCTGATGTCCCTCTCAGGCTGGATCGTGACCCGATAGCTTGCCGGGATTGATTTTTTCGGATTTTCATTGTCCACCGGCAGACCTGCCTTTATCCAGGCCGGGAATCCACCCGCAAGAATCCGCACCGGTCCCCGATGGCCAAGCCAGGCCATAACCCAGGCCCCCCATCCTTCGCCGCCCCAACTGCTCTCGGCATCGCCATAAAAAACGATGGCTGAGGTTTCGCTGATGCCCAGGCGGCCAAGGTGAGCGGCAAGCTTATCGGGGGGAAGGACGCGATATCTGACGCCGTCTCTGTCCGTTGTCGTCAGTGTTTCCCAGGAAAAGGAAAGGGCGCCGGGAAGGTGGCTCTGCTGGTAGAGCTTTTCGGGTCGGCCGTCGAGGATGATCCAGGAGGTTTCCCCGGCAAGACTGGAAGGGGTTATCAAGCCAAGATCGAGGGCGCAGGCAGGCGTGGCAGTGAACATGATCAGGGTGGTGAGGAGGAAAAGAAAGGATGGGATTGGAAAGAGTAATTTCATGGCCGGGCTCTGTTCTTTGTGGGAGTGGCGGATGGTTTCGCGGGCACCAGATCCCGCAGTTTTTCGCGGAAGATCCACCAGAGGATCTTGCCCGCAGCCAGGATGCTGCCGCGCAGGGAGCCGCCCACCTTGGATTCCCCGTGTTGTCGTTTCCGGTAATTGGCAGGGATCTCAGAGACCTTCAGGCCCCGCCGGGCTGCCTTGATCTGCATTTCCACCGTCCAGCCGAAATCAGGGTCGGACATCTGCAAATCATCCAGGGCCTGCCAGGTGATGGCCCGGTGGGGGCCAAGATCGGTGAACCGGGCCGACCAGAACAGGCGGATCAGGCGGGTGGCCAGCCAGTTGCCGAAACGCTGGGTCGCCGTCAACGCGCCCTTTTCCGTGACCCCCGTGCTTCGACTGGCGATGGTAAGGCAGCTTGTGCCATGGGCCAGGGGCAGAATCAGCTCCTCCGTCTGGGCCGGATCATCGGAGCCATCGGCGTCGGTGAAGATCACAATGGCCGGTGGATTCCCTTTCAGGAAGGCAAGGGCGGTCAGGCAGGCGCTGCCATAGCCTTTTCTTGTCTCAGTCCGTACGATGGCGCCGTTGGTCCGGGCCTCCTTTGCGGTATTGTCGGTGGAACCGTTGTCGCCCACGACAATGGTATCCACAAATGAGGGCAGGGAGCGGATGACCGCGCCGATACTCTTTTCTTCATTCAAGGCCGGGATAACGACGGCTATGGTGAGTCCCCTATACATGCAATCCCCTCAGGCCCATTGTCCCCCAACTTTGCCGACGGTCATGGACAATGACTGGGAACAGATCGCTGGCAGGAAAGATCAAGGCGCCATCCCCTTAGTGACATCGTCAAAAATAAAAATTAGTGTTTCAGGCCAGTTCCACCGTTGTTTCGTGCACCACAGGTCGCTTGCCGCCACGACGAGGCAATCGATGATGGCTTGCAAGTTCCATTGTGTATGTGTTATGGCACATATGTATAGCACAGGGGGATGCGTAAATCTATATGAATTTATTAAGTTTGTTTCTATGGGTGAACGTTTTCACATAGGGATTTCCTGTTTGTTTTCCAGCCGTCCTATGATTATTGGAGGGTTGGTGAGCGGGAGTTTGTCACAGAATATCCGTTGAGCGGGAGGCGGATCTTTGTCGGTGAGTTTCACACGGTCTTTTTTTTCCTGTTGATCCATTGGAAACCCAGGGCCGTCAAGGGCCCCAGCCAGATCAGCGCGGTGATGCCATCGTTTTCCCGCCACTGCCCGAGCAGGGAATAGGAGATCAGGACCTGATAGCTGAGAAACAGGCTCCAGCTCAGAACCAGTCCGCAGGGGCTGGCGGCAAAGGGCAGGAGCAGGACCAGGGAGAGGCCGTACCAGGGATGGAGGGTGGGGGTGAGAAAAAGAAAGAGCAGGGACACGGCGTAAAAGGTCTTCAGGATTGCCCGCGCTCTCAGCTCATCGGGGCAGGTCTTGAGGAAACGATGGAGCAGCACGTAAAGCCAGCCGGTGCCGAGAAGAAAGAGGATGCCGGCACACAGCCGCGCCAGCAGGGACGAGCCCAGGAGGGCACGGAAACTCCGGAAGGAAACCGAGCTGAACTCCCAGGTCGCGCCGTAGGTGTGCAGGGTTTGCAGGCCATTGGCGATTTCTGGATAAAACGGGGCGATCAGGGCCAGGGAGCCCAGGAGGAAGGCGGCAACAAAGATGAGCCCGCCGGACCATTTTCGGTGGGCGGGCATGAGTAGGATTCCGGGAAGAAAGACCGCCGGAAACAGTTTGACCAGAACGCCGCAACTGCTGAACAGACCGGCGGCCCAGAAAGAATCTGTCCGCTTTTCCGCTTTTGCGGCCGTGCTGGTTCTGGTAAGGGAGAGGATGGCGGCCAGCAGAAAGAAAAGGCCAAGGCCCTCAATATGGCCGGAACCGGCAATCTCAAGGACCGGCATGGGGTGCCAGGCATAGAGGATGCACTTCCAGCGGGGAATCCGCAAGCGGCCAAGCAGCCGGCAAAGCAGGAAGCAGCAGCCCAGATCCACCAGGGTCAGGGCGGCCTTGAAGCCGGTGATGGTGCCGCCGAGGAGGGAGGCCAGGGCGAAGAAGAGCTGTGCCGCCGGGCCGTAGATGGTCACCAGTTGCGGGTGGTTGATGGCATGCTTGATGGCTGCCAGCGATTCCGTGGAAGCCGCTATCGCAGCCGGTGCCAGGGCATAGGGGTTATGGCCGGAGAGGAGTTGCAGGCCATCCCAGAGGTAGCGGTGGATGTCATCCGACAGTTCCGGCGGCCGCATCAGAAAGGGGATGCGGATAAGCAGGGCCACGGTCAGGATCAGCCCCATCGGCCAGTCTGGCGCCTGCTTTTCCCCCCGGTGGAGGAGAACGGCAAGGAGGATGACGATCATGGCGGTGACTCCGGTGAGCTCGGCCACCGCCAGCCGCAGGTCGGGCAGGGTGGCCAGGAAGCCATAGAGGAGCAGCAGAAGGGCGGGCCCGGCCCCGGTGACTATTCTGTTCCAGTCAAACCGGGCCAAATATGGTTGAGGCAGCTTCATCGGATAAGCATTGGGAAAAGGTGCGGGCAAGGGTAGTATTGCTCCACGCAATGGATACGGGCCCTGGACAGGGGGCCCTGCGAGCACGGCTTTAATCGTTCCAGGGAATCAGGTGAATATGCTGAATCGGTGCCAATTAATCAAGCTCTATAAAATTCTCAGCCCGTTTTTTGTGATTGTCATTGCCTGGAAGTGTCTCTCCTGGCTGCTGTTGCTGCTCAAAGGGGTTATCTTTCCGGCCCCGGAGGACGTGGTGCGGGAATTTGTCGCCTATGTGCAGGGAGCGCCGATTTTTGGCCACAGCCTGGCAGCCCAGACCTGGGCCACGATCAAACGATGGCTGCTGGGCTATCTGCTCGGCTCGCTGACCGGTCTGGTCGTCGGGCTCCTGTGTGCCGTTTCGCAGTGGCTGGCCATGGCCCTCTATCCGGTGGTCCTGATGCTGCAGATGGTGCCCGGCCTGGCCTGGATTCCGGTGGCCATCCTGGTGGTGGGCATAGGCCCTGAGACCAGCATCTTTATGATTGCCCTGGCCACCCTGCCGCCGGTGACCATCGGGCTGATGGATGGCATACGGGGTGTGCCCCCGGAGTATCTTTATGTCTCCCGAATGTGCGGAGACAGCTCCTTCCGGAGATTTTTCATGACCCAGCTTCCCGCCGCCCTGCCCTCCGTCATGACCGGGATGCGCCTTGCCCTGGCCAACAGCTGGCGGGTGGTGGTGGCCGCCGAAATGGTGGTGGGGACCGGAGTCGGCCTTGGCTACGTGATTCTCCAGTCGAGATGGGACATGAACTATGAAGCGGCCTTTGTCTGTATCGGGGTGATTGTGTTCTTAGGCCTTGTCACCGAGCGCTGGGGCTTTGGCCGTCTCGAAAAATATACCGTCAAGCGCTGGGGGATGTTGAATGAATAAAGGAGAAGTCCTGCTGGAGCATGTCACCCTTTCCTGGAAGGGTGCTGATGAGGGACGGCTGAGCGTCCTTGACGATCTCACCCTTCATATCCAGGCCCGTGAGTTTGTCTGCATCCTCGGCCCCAGCGGTTGCGGAAAAACCACCCTGCTCCATCTTCTTGCCGGGTTTCAGCGGCCCTCATCGGGAAGGATAATGGTCTCCGGCAAAGAGGTCTCCGGCCCCGGGCCTGAACGGGCAATGGTCTTTCAGCACAGTGCCCTGTTTCCCTGGTTTACGGTGGCGGGCAATATCGGGTATGGCCTGAAGCAGGGGAAGAGGGGGAAAATCGAGGCCCTGTTGCGCCTCGTCGGCCTGGAAGAGTTTGCCGATGCCCATCCCCATCAGCTCTCGGGCGGGATGCGGCAGAAGGTTTCGCTGGCCCGGGCCCTGGCCCTGGAACCCGATGTTCTGCTTATGGACGAGCCCTTTGCCGCCATCGACACCTTCAACCGGGAACGACTTCAGGACGAGCTTCTGCGGATCAGAGAGGCCATGGGCTGCACCATTGTCTTTGTCACCCATAATATCCAGGAGGCGGTCTATCTCTCGGATCGCACCATCGTTCTTTCCCAGCGTCCGGCCACAATAACCTTGGAGCAGGATGTGGCTCTTCCCTTCCCGAGAAGACGGACCGATCAGGCCTTATGGCAAATTTCGCAGAAGCTCTATGGCCGCTGTGGTTGCTGCACCGAGAATGTCGGCAATGATTCACAATGACAATTAGTGCCTTACAGATTATTTTGTTGTTTTTATTGCAAGAAAATAATCTGCGAAAGGCACTTATCCCGTTCATCGGGGTTAGAAAAGAGGAAAGAAGAATGAAAAAATCCCCTGCGGCCCTGTTTTGTCTGGTCTGCCTGACCCTGATTCTGCCCGTGCAAGGACGATGTGAGGAAAATAGTGCCATCGTCAGAATTTGTTATCCCAACAAAGCCCAGTACGCGCCATTTATCCTCGCCAAAGAAACGAATGCCTGGGAGAAAAATGGACTGACGGTCCATAATATTGTCATCGCCGGTGGTGGAATTGAGGCGGCTGAGGCCCTGGTGGCGGGAGAGGCGGATGTGGCGGCCATGGGAGATGCCCCGGCACTCATCGCCTTGAGCCGAAATGGCAGTCTTAAAATCCTCACCAGCTACATGACCAGCGAAAATATGCACCGGCTCATTGTTTCACAGGCCAGCAATATTGTCGGGCCTTCTGATCTTATTGGCAAAAAAATTGCGGTGCATACGGGCACAAGCACCTATGGAGCGCTGCTTCTCTATCTCAAGAAACATGGCATTGAGCAAAGAGAAGTGACGCTTGTGGGCATTCCTCCGCAATTTTTTCCGGAGGCAATGCAGAAAGGGGAGGTGGATGCCATTGCCGGTTCCGAGCCCTGGCCGCAAAATGTTCTGGATAAAAATCCAACCGCCCGCCAGCTGACGACGCTGGCCGGCCTTGGCAATACCTATCCCCACCTGATCCTGGGAAGGGCCGACTTTTTACAGGCCTCTCCGGAAAAGAGCAGGGCCTTGTTGCGGGTGGTCGCCGACATGGAGAGCCTGCTCCGGGACAGACCGGAGGAGGCCGCCAAACTTATTGCCCGGGCCACCGGACGACCCTGGCAGAAGGAGCTTGCCGCGCTCTCGGAGCTGCAATGGAATTTAAGCATTGATGAGACGATCAGAAAGAGTTTGCTGCAGACCGCCGGGTTCTTGCTTGCCGAGGGGAAATTCAAGAAGATGCCTGACCTGAACGCCGCAATCCAGGGGCAGTAATCAGATACTCGTCGCAGGAGCTGGATAGTCAGGGGCAGAAGGAGAAAAGAGGGCGGGATGCCGATCCCAACCATGGCCGCGCTGAGTTCCGGGACTCAGCCGGACATGATGGCAAGGGCTCTGGCCGAGACCGTGGGCATATCTCAAGCTGGTCAGATAGGCATGTCCGGTCCAGCCAGTCTAAATCTTAATCTTCATTTTTCGGATAAAAAGATCTGTCGCGATGCCCACACCAAAGGCCCATCCCATGTTCGGAACGGCGAGCGCGATACCAGCTATCAACAGGGCAATAAAATATTCCTCATTGGTCTTCAGACTTTTCAGCAATGGGCAAAGCTCCAGCCCGGCAAACACGAGCAGCACCCCGAGAATCGACTGGGGGATGATGGACAACAGTTGAAATCCCAGCTGTCCCAGGACCAGGGCCACGATGATGAAAAAGATACCAATCATGATCGGGGCCCCCCCGGACCTGGCCCCGAATCGGTAGTGGGCAGCGAGGCCGCCGGTACCATGACACATGGGTATGGCTCCCAGAAAACCAAGGGGGAGGTTCACTATCCCCATGCTCAATGCGAATTTTCCGGCTTTAGCCTTGGACAGATTTTGGTTGCCGGTGAAGAGGCTGGCACAGGTCTCCGCTGTTCCAACACAGGCGTTTCCGATGGTGAGAGGCATCTGGGGAAGGATCAACAGTGTGCAGGCAGTCCAGAAATCCCCGGCAGTGAGATGGATAAGCCTGATGTCAGTGGGTCCGAGGGTAACTGTGAAGCCCGTGAGCCCACCTAAAGCAATCCCCGAAACAATGCCGACCGCCAGTGCGACAAGGGCCGCAGGAAATCGTTTGTTATCGAGAAGGAGGAGAACAAGGGCAAAGACCACGATGCCAAGTATCAGATTGATCGGGTATCCTGAAAAGTTCCCCTGCATCCCTGACATAAAGACATCCTTGCTGATAATAAGCTCGATCCCTTTTTTGAGGAATATGAGCCCCAATGTCAGCTGGATACCTCTCACCACTGCCTGCGAAAAAAGTTTGGCAATCTGGTCCACCATGCCGGTCAAAGAAAGCACCAGAAGAATGGTTCCAAAAATGATCCCCGAGGCACCGATTACCGATTCGGTAATAATTGCTGGATAAGCAATGGCTATGGCACTTACCGCTTTCAGGGGTTGTGCGGGGATTGGGAGGCGAAAATAATATCCGGCAGCAATGTATAAGACTCCAAATGCCAGGAAGACGGAAGAGGGGCTTAACTTGTTGATCAGGATCATGGCGACCACAATGGGCAGTAATGTCCCTAAATCACCAAAGGCTCCAGACAGCTCGACTCTATCGAACCGGAGATTTTTTTCTTGAAGAGGTGGCACAACATTTTCAGAGTGTCCGATTTGAGTTCCTTTGCAGGTCCTCGCAAGTTCATCTTCGGCAATCTTGGTCATGAGATCCCTCTTTCGTAGAGAATTGAGTGCCTTACAGATTGTTTTCTGGTTTTCTTCAGGGAAAGAATCTATAAAAGGCGCCTATCCCCTGTATCGGGGCCGGAGTATAATTTCGGCTCTATTTGACACGAATATTATTATAATCGTGACAGTGTATCCATGTTTCTCTTCCCTTGTCAAGATGTTTGATTGTCTCTTGCCTATCAGACGGAATATGTTA
>JACDZF010000115.1 GCA_013426795.1 Desulfocapsa sp.
TAGTTTTTCCAGCATTCTGACAGTTGACATAACGAAGGCGTTTAGCCCAGTACCGCATGGCATTATCGGCATCATCCCATGTGTCGCCTATGCCTGCGATTTTCTTACCTCCAACACGTCGATCCACCGCAGCGCCTAAGAGCTCACCGGTTAATGCATCAACAGCTTTAATCTCCATAGTAATCTCGCCAACACCTGTCGGTTTTCCGGTGATAAAATCTTTGCCCACTGAAATTCCTAACCCATACGGAGGGAGAAAAGACATCGCCTCAAGGAAACGATTCGATTCTTCTGCTGAGGTTATGGCAATTTGATAACGGACAGTTCCAGGTTCGGGTTCGGTAACGATTGTTGTGTCTTGTTTGAGTTCGTTGTTCAGGTATCGAAAAAAATTGTTGGCAAGATGCTTCTGGTCGGCGACCTCATCCGAAGAAGCTCCTTTTGGAGTATATATAAGTACCGGATCAATCAACACTTTTGAATATTTTTCAGGATCAATCTTTTCGTTTCGATAAAACATCAGAGCCTGATCTTCCTTGCCCTTTTGCAACTTCGAATATACATCCTCTCCCAAGAAACCATGTAAATCGACAGATTTTGCTTGTTTGGAAGCAGCGCAGCCACCACAGAGAAGGGCAAATATCATAAGGAAATACAAAACATTTTTCATGGTATAAATCTCCTTTAATAGAATACGTCAAGTTCCATACAACTGTTGCACACGTTGCGCTAACCTGATAATAGGTGGCCAATCGTGCCTGGTAATTTCCTGTCCATGAGCGAGATTGTTGCGTAGCGATTCAAGATCTTTCAACGCTTTTTTTGCAGCTGATGCAGACTGGAATCCAGCCCCTTCTAAAAATTGCTGGTTGCGAAGAACGATTTGTAGTTTATCGGAAAATTGCAAACAATCGAGCAGGTTGCACTGGTATCCTCTTCGTAACCGTTCTTCCAGCAATAATTCTGCCTTCTCCCTTCGTCCACTGCTGATCAGGTCTGTCCAGCGCCCATCTGGATATTGCGCTCGGATCAAATCTCCAGCCAGCATCTCGATCATAATAATCACACCAAAAAGCCACATCCTTACCACAGGTTTTTCAATATCGCCTCGACGAATAACCCCAATGATTGTTTGATCCACACTGGTAAAACATGCAGAAAAATGAGTCAGAATATGGATGATGTCTGCAAGAGGAGTCTCAATATCGACAATCTGCCGCTGATCAAATTCCCGAGTAACGAAATTTTTTCCTGAAGCAATGTCATCTTGGGTCAGATACCTGCTGATACGGCCCTGCTCTCGAACACCCAGTATCTGAACATCTTGAACAAGGCCATTCGTGAGTACCTTTTCTATCGACTGTGCGTCAAAAGAGAGCAATGGCTCCTGAATATCGCGGGCGGTAAACGCTTTGGTGAACAACCGGATACCATGATGTTTAGGAGTAGAGATTGCATGAACATTCGCAGCTTCCGATACACAGTCATTCTTGAGTGAAGGCGTTATGCCGAGCAGTACGGAGCATTCTTCCGCTTTATGTTGGGCTTTTGTCAGAAGTTTCGCCTCACCATTCGCCAGTACAGGAAGCAATGCCTGTATCTCTGTCAAATAGATTCTGCCAAACTTAGGGTCGTGCCGGCAAATATCTTCACAATTATCTATTATATCAGCAAGCTTGATGGTCATTGCCCGCGCAGAAGCTTTGGCTATGTGATGCCGATCAATTTGTTTGCGGGTTGCTCTATTGCCGTCACTTGGTTTACTGATATCAGTTAACTCTCTCACAAGCGCGACTATGTCGGGCCCAAACTCCCGTTCCAGGTCTTCAAAGGTGACAGGTGTATCTTCGACAATGTCGTGCAACCAAGCTGCCGCAATCATTGATCCATCCTGTGTGACGGAAGCAACAAGATTGGCAACGTTCTTTAAGTGGACGTGGTATGGCTTGAGGGTATATTTGCGTAACTGGTTGATCCTTGCATGGGCAAGGGTCGCATAGTTTTTAGCCTTCTGAATTTGATCTTTCATTAACCCCCATTTTAACCCGTTCGAAGAAATTTCCTTTTGGCGAATTACCGGCTTGCTGGTTTTCTGTTGCAGGCTGTTTTGGCTTGATTCCTGTTCCGCTGTCTTCACACTTGCTATTGCATCAGCCAATGCAACCCAACCCCCAGCAAAAGATCGGCTCAGGTCAATCTTGGATTTCAGCAGGTCAACTTGGGTTTGCACCAAAGCGAGTTAGGTCGAAAACAAACTTCTTTCGGCATCGAACACCTGGAGGTAATCGATGCTACCATTTTCGAATTTCAATCGCGACAACCGCGCATAATCAGTTAACAATCCAAGCTTGCGGCGTTTTTATTTTCCTTGTTCCGGTTCGACCGACCACTGGCCTCTTCCAAGAGCACAAAAAAGAGCGGAACAAAAAAGGAGGCAATGATGGTCGAGAACAACATGCCGCCAATAACGCCGGTTCCGATGGAGCGCAAGCTGTTGGCACCAGCTCCCGTTGCAATCGCCATCGGCACGCAACCAAGTATAAATGATAACGAGGTCATGACAATCGGCCGTAGTCTGAGGCGGGCCGCTTCAATCGCCGCTTCGGTTGCAGACATCTCATTGCGCATATTCTCGGCAGCAAATTCAATAATCAGGATAGCATTCTTGGCGGAGAGTCCGACCAGGGTGACCAGGCCAACCTGGAAATACACATCATTTTGCAGCTTAAGTATCCACGTTAGCAGCAATGCCCCAAGTACCGCAAATGGGACGGAGAGAACAACCCCGATTGGAAGTGCCCATTTTTCATATTGCGCGGCAAGGATCAAAAACACCATCACCAAGCCGAAAGCAAAAGCGATAATAGATGTACTTCCGGCCTTTTTTTCCTCAAAGGCCTGCCCTGCCCAAGCAAAACTGTAGCCGTCGGGAAGAGTGCTTTGCGCCGCTGCTTCCATGCCAGCAATCGCTTGTCCCGAGCTGTAGCCTTGGGCCTGGCTTCCCGAAATTTTTGCTGCTGGAAATCCGTTGAAGCGAGGTATCAGACCGGGGCCGGCAAGATATCGGGCCGTGGCGACGGCGGAGAGCGGAATCATTTGGTTGTTGGCAGTGCGAATGAAAATCTGTGATAAATCAACAGGGGTATTCCGGGCAGACGCCTCCGCTTGAATGATAACAGACCAGACTCGGCCAAATTGAGTGAACTGTCCGACGTGGGCTGATCCGAAGTACGATTGGAGCGTTTCAAAAACTACTGAAGTGGGAAGGCCCAGAAGTTCTGCTCTCGCCCTGTCAACATCAAGAAAAAGTTGCCGCTGGGAAGCGGAGAACGTTGTGGAAACACCGCTAATCTCCTTGCTTTGCGCGGCTTTGGCGAGAAAGGTCCGGGTAACATCTTCAAGCTCCTGAGCACTCCCGCCGGCGCGGCTTTGAATATAGAATTCAAACCCTCCTGTTGTCCCAAGACCTGGAATTGAAGGAGGATTAATGGGAAAAACGATCCCATCCCGAATTGCTGCCAATCGTTGTCCGGTATCGGCGAGAACACTAAAAGCGCTTCCAGCAACACCGGGTCTTTCTTTCAACGGTTTCAACGCGGCAAAAAGCATCCCCGCATTTTCTTTCACGCCACTATCAATAATGCTGTAGCCATCGACTTGGGCAACGTCTCCCATCGCACTATTGGAGCGCAGTATCTCAACCGCACGGTCGCTGACTTTGCCAGTCCGTTCAAGGCTTGCCGCATCAGGCATGATATTGGCGGCCAGCAAATACCCTTGATCCTCCTGGGGCACAAAGCTCGTCGGCACAATCCGGAAGAGAATAATGATTCCGGCAATAACACCAATAAAGAGAAGTATCCCGACCACCTTGTGATAAATGAGCCATCGGACTCCAGCGACATAGCCATTGGTCAATTTGGTAAAGCCATTATCAAACCAACGGAAAAAAACGTTTTTATTTCCATGACTCGGCTTGAGGATACGTGCCGCCATAGCTGGTGACAATGTCAGCGCAACAATTCCTGAAATGATTATGGACAGTGCTATGGTGACAGCAAACTGTTTGTAAAGCGTACCGGTCATCCCGCTTAAAAATGCCACGGGCAGGAAAACCGAACAGAGTACCAGAGTGGTGGCCACTAATACCCCTGCAAGCTCCTTCATTGATTTATGTGCGGCCTCCATAGGTGACAGGCCATGGGCCGCCATGTTGTGCTCAACATTTTCGACCAAAATAATAGCATCGTCCACTACTGTGCCGATGGCCAGAATCATCCCGAAGAGGGTGAGCATGTTGGTGGAAAATCCCAAGGCCAAGATGCCGATATACGTTCCGATAATGGCAATAGGAATTGCGATGATCGGCACGATGGTTGCCCGCAGGTTTTGCAGGAACAGAAACACCACCAGCACAACCAGGATCATGGCCTCAAAAAATGTACGAATAACCTTCTTTATGGACGCTTCGGTGAATGTGCTGGTATCGAGAACAATCCGGTAGTCAAGGCCATGGGGAAAGCCTGGATGCAGTTCGTCAAGAAGGTTTCGCACAGCTTTTGATGTTTCAATGGCATTTGACCCCGGTTGCTGATAGACGACGATTGCCACTGCTTTTTTCCCGTTCACTTTGGTGGCTATGGAATAATCCTTTGCGCCTAACTCAGCGAGCGCTACATCTTTGAGACGTACAATGGCAGACGAATCAGCATCGGCCCGAACGATAATGTTTTCAAACTCCTCAGGCGTACTCAAGAGGCCCTTGGTCGTCATGACAAAACTCAGCTGCTGGCCGGGTATCATGGGTGATTGTCCGATTTGGCCAATCCCGAAAGCCTTATTCTGCCGTTGGATCGAACCGGCGATATCTTGCGGCGAGATCCCCAATTGGGCCATACGATCGGGTTTCAGCCAGATTCGCATGGCGACATCAGGCTGAGGAAACATGCTGGAGAGATTCGCTCCGGGAATTCTCTTGATCTGGTCAAGCACATAGAGATTGGTATAATTACCCAAGTAAACCGAATCGTAACGATCATCGGGAGAGTAAAAACTGATCACCATCATGAACGATTGGGATCGCTTTTCAACCGTCACCCCTTGCTGACTGACCACATCGGGCAGCTTCGCAGATGCCTGATTTACCCTGTTTTGCACGTTGACCTGGGCAACGTCCGGGTCCGTTCCTGGTTCGAAAGTCACCGTGAGCGCCATGCCCCCGGATGAGGAACTGGTCGATGACATGTACATCATGTCGTCAACACCATTCACCTGTTGTTCGATGGGCGCTGCGACTGTGTTGGCGACGACCTCGGCTGAGGCCCCAGGATAAAATGCTGACACCTGAACGGTGGGTGGAGCAATTTCAGGAAATTGGGCGATTGGGGTCACTTGCATAGCCAGATATCCAGCCATGGTGATCACGATGGCGATAACGGCAGCAAAGACCGGTCGGTTGATAAAATATCCTGCCATAGAATCCCCTCTACTTGTCAGCTGGCTGTGCTGGATGGGGCTGGTCAGTTTGTTCGACAATTTTGACCGGTACTCCAGGGGCTAACCGCATGAACCCGTCGACGATAACCTTGTCCCCAGGATGCAGCCCCTTCTGAATAACCCAATTCTGGTCATGCCATTGCCCAACAATCACTGGCCGCACTTCGGCAAGTTTCTTCTCGCCAACCACAAAAACAATCTGCCCGTTAGGTGATTGCAGAACGGCTTTTTGGGGAACAATAAGCGCATTAGGCTGGACGGCACCCGTGATAATTGCTTTCACAAACATCCCGGGGCGGAGGAGTCCGTCTGGATTTGGTAATTCGGCCCGCACTAAGAACGTGCCCGTTTGCTGGCTGAATGACGGGTCGGCAAAGCTCAGCGTACCTTTGTGCGGGTAAGAAGTGCCATCTGATAATTCGAGCGTAATCTGGAATCCGTGATTTTGAGGTAGTCTGAGATTGCCCTTGGCAACCTCTTGACGGGTTTTCGCCATTTCGTTTTGAGAAACGCTGAATTCAACCCAAATCGGATCAAGGCTGGCAATATAGGTAAGACTTGCCGCCGGCCCTGAAGCAGCGACATACGCGCCTTCACGCACCAAAGCCTGCCCCGCCACCCCGGTAAACGGTGCCTCAATGGTCGTATAACTGAGATCAAGTTCTGCTTTTTTTAGCCTGGCTTGTGCTTCGACAAGAGCAGCTTGTGCTGTTTTGACACTGCCAATGGCATTATCCAGATCTCTTTTACTCAATGCATTCAGATCTGCGAGAGGTTTGATTCGTTTAAAATTGGCCTGAGCCGTATCCAGTTGTGCTTTGCGTATATCTACTTCACCGCGAACAGCTTCAACCTGCGCCTGAAAAGGCTTCCGATCAAATTTGAACATCAATTGTCCTTTTTCAACCAACCGACCCTCTTGGTAAGTGATCTGCTCTAAAAATCCACTTACACGAGCCATGATGTCTACTTGGCGTGAGCTTCGGACCTGCGCGACAAAAGATGCGTCAACCGGAATATCCACGGTCTGAAGGGAAACTACAGAAACTTCAGCTATAGGTTGAGTTTTACTGGTAGATTGTTCTTTGCAACCACCAAGGGGAAAAGAAACCAACAAAAATACCAAAACTCCTGGCAGGATGGATAATCTGCTAGTATTATTGTCCATTTGAAGCACTCCACTTGCACTAAGTTTATGCATCCAGTCTTAATTTCCGTTAGGCAACCCACCGGCTTTGCCTTAAACGAGATTAATATGGTGCCGGAACCACTTGATAATATACGCCAGTATTCCCCATAAACGGCTGATGGTAATTACCGTTACTATTGACGACCTGCATGAGTTTGCCCACTTGGAACATTTCACTTTACGTTAGTCATTCCATCCAGACGTCAGTCAGTCTTCGATTGGGGTTTCTATCTAGGTGGTATCAGATTCCTGCTCCATTATCCGTCCGGATTACATTTACCTGCGAGAATACTTCGTAAGTCCTCGCTGGTTTCCATTAAATCCTTAAAGGTCTGAAGGCTGAAATCGTTAGCAAAATGTTCTGAAACACCTGGAAGAATTACATAGCCGCCTGTTGAGATCTTCTGAATCCAGCCCTTCTTCAGCAAAATGGATATCTTTCGCCGGATCGTTTCCCGTGGAATTCCCGTCGCTGCACTTAAGGAAAAGGCATTACAGGATTCAAGATCATCCCAGACTTGACGAGAAGTCAAACCTGTAACTTTCTTAGAGTCGCGCGGTTTTCCTTTAGAATAAAAACGGCATATGTTGTGATGGGCAATTTCACCAAGAACTATCGCCAGGACAAAATCACCTTCAAATTTTTCATATATCCGTCCAAGATATCGAAGAAAAAACCAACCCATTAATGTGGCAATTTCGCTAGAATGCTCTGTGTAACCTTTTGGAGCATCTGCTGAGTTAGCTGTTTGATGGGGGATAGAGATATTTTCAGACATTTTAAATGAATCCATAAATTTCGAAGGTAGCATAATTTCAAAAACCCACAATGGGCATAGTGCTCAAAATGGGCAGTCAATTCTTTGCATTATGGGTCGGCTTCCTTGTTATGTCTAAACAAGAGGGTGTAAAATAGTTTGTGTAAATGGCCAATCAAGGGTAACTGAAAACCCAACACTCAACTAGGAGTTTATATGGCCATTGAAAAAGAATTGCTCGATCATTTGTTTGCCAACTGCAATTACCAGAAACAAGAAGATTTGATTGGGGAAAACGGGTTGCTCAAGCA
Source organism: Desulfocapsa sp. (assembly GCA_013426795.1). Taxonomy (GTDB): domain Bacteria; phylum Desulfobacterota; class Desulfobulbia; order Desulfobulbales; family Desulfocapsaceae; genus UBA2270. Next base: position 7,755 of record JACDZF010000115.1, read on the forward strand.
ACTCACCAAGGCCATCCTGGAGCGGGATAAAAATTGGGGATGAAGTCGGAATAATTAACTCCCTGGATGCCCAGGCCCTATCCTGAATGGAATTGATTCCACTGTTTTTTGATGAAAACATAAATTCCCTTGAGATTGAATATCTCCACGGTAAAGACAGACAAAAAGCCATCCTTGATAAAGGACTGCTTCTTCCTGTTTTGAAATAACGGACCCCGTTTATCCGGGCCCTGTTGGACACACTCCCCGTCGTGAGGGAAAGGAAACCATGCGTTTTGGCCTGTGCTGTCTCTTTAAAGATCAGAAAATTGCCTTTCGGATAACCACCGCCAAGGCGCTTTCCCTTCTGCCGCGTGGCAAGCAGCTGATAAAACTGTCCGAGATCTGTCACAATAATTCCCGAAGTCTGTTGCAAGCTGTGCAAACCGTCCACCGTCTGGGTATCGGCGCCTTTCGCATCCTGTCGCCGCTGTTTCCCCGGATGACCCATCCCGACGTGGGCTATTCCCTCGCTGAACTGCCCGATGCGGATACAATTGCCGGCCTGCTTGCCGCCACCCGATCTTTTTCTCAGCTCCACGACATCCGTCTCAGCTTTCACCCCGATCAGTTTGTTGTCCTCTCATCGCCACACCCGGCGGTGGTCGAAAATTCCATGAAAGAACTGGAGTACCAGGCTTGGCTTGCCAAGGAGGTGGGGGCCGATGTCATCAATCTTCATGCCGGCGGGGTCTATGGCGACAAGCCCCTGGCTCTGGAACGATTTTGCCGGGTGTTTGCCGATTTGTCGGAAGACGTCAGGAGCCGCTTGACCCTGGAAAATGATGATGTCAGCTATACCGTCTCTGACCTGCTGCCGGTGTGCGAAAAACTCTCCATTCCACTGGTGTACGATGTCCATCACCACCGCTGCAAACCTGATGGGCTGTCGATTGAGGAAGCGACCCTGATGGCCGCCGCAACCTGGCAGAACCTGGGAAGGGAGCAATATTGCCACCTTTCGTCGCCGAGGGAAGGCTGGGGCGGAAGGAATCCCAAGCCGCACGCAGATTATATCGATCCGGCAGACTTCCCCATCTGTTGGCGGGAACGGATAATGACTGTGGATATTGAAGCGAAGGCCAAGGAGCTGGCGGTGATCCGCCTGATCAAGGATTT
>JACDZF010000116.1 GCA_013426795.1 Desulfocapsa sp.
CACTGTGGCTGTTAATAGCTTAAAGTGTCCGATTTGTCGAGATAGATTTTGGTGTGCGGACACAGGAAGGAAGTGCAACATTTTGTTTCTACTGGTTATCTTGATCAATGCCGCCAATGCACATATATTTCATTTCCAGATATTCTTCAATGCCGTACCGCGATCCCTCCCGTCCAATACCTGATTCCTTCATCCCGCCAAACGGGGCGGCCTCAGATGAGAGGATGCCGGTGTTGACCCCCACCATCCCATATTCGAGGGCCTCCGTAACCCGCCAGGCGCGGGCGATGTCGCGGCAGTAGAAATAGGAGGCAAGGCCATACTCGGAATCGTTGGCCATCCTGACGGCCTCTGCCTCATCCTTAAAGATAAAGAGCGGGGCAACGGGGCCAAAGGTTTCTTCATGCGCGATTTTCATCTCGTTGGTCACGTCCAGCAGCACCGTTGGCTCAAAGAAAAAACCTTTCTCGCCAATGCGTTTGCCGCCAACCGCCAGCCTTGCCCCCTTGTCGATGGCGTCCTTGACCTGACTTTCCACCTTCATCAAGGCGTCCAAATCAATGAGCGGCCCCTGGTTGTTTCCCCTTTCCATTCCTGGGCCCACTCGAAACTCGGAGCGAACGGCAGCCGCCAGCCGGGAGGCAAAGTCCTCATAAATTTTTTCCTGCACGAAAAAACGATTGGCGCAGACGCAAGTCTGTCCTGAATTGCGGTACTTGGAGGCCAGGGCTCCGGCCACAGCCTGGTCGAGATCGGCATCATCAAAGACGATAAAAGGGGCATGCCCGCCAAGTTCAAGGGAGATCTTCTTCACCGTCGCGGCACAGGCGGCCATAAGCATCTTGCCGACGGGCGTGGACCCGGTAAAACTCAGCTTGCGAACCAGGGGATTCCGGGTCAGCTCGGCACCAATCTCAGCGGCAGGACCGGTGATAACATTGAAGACACCAGGGGGGAAACCAGCCCGGTCTGCAAGCTCTGCCAGAGCAAGGGCGGAGAACGGGGTCTGGGCTGCCGGCTTGACAATGACGGGACAGCCGGCTGCCAGGGCCGGTGCCGCTTTTCGACAGATCATGGCTGAAGGGAAATTCCAGGGGGTAATGGCGGCACAGACCCCCACCGGTTCTTTCAGGACGAACATCCGTTTTCCGTGGCTGTTCGTGGGAATCGTGTCTCCATAAACACGTTTAGCCTCTTCGGCAAACCATTCAACATAGGATGCGCCATAGAGAATCTCGCCAGCGGCCTCGGCAAGGGGCTTCCCCTGTTCCCTGGTCATAATCATGGCCAGATCATTCTGATGCTCAACAATCAGGGCATACCAGCGTTTGAGAATCAATGAGCGCTCTTTTGCGGTCAGGGCCTTCCAGGCTGGCCAGGAGGCGCTGGCCGCGAAAATGGTATCACGGGTTTCCGCCTCACCCAGAGAGGGGGCACTGCCGATAACCCTGCCGTCGGAAGGGTCGATTACCTCAAAAGATTTTCCGGCGGAGACCCAGGTTCCGTTTATGTAACACTCCTGCCGGAACAGGGCAGGATCTTTTAATTCCATTCTTCTCACCTAAAGCTGAAAATCTCAAAGTAAACCCGACGAAATTTTGCTGTTGTCCTCTTTGTTCACCTTATGGTCAACCCAACACCGGTTCCAAACACCTTACCGGCAGGGAGTTTTTTGGTTTGTGACCCTGGGGGGCAAGAGCCCTATTTTTTCTCTTTGCCATGCGTCAGCGGCAAAGACTATCGAGGTTTATACTAATACATATTTCCCCTCAGTAAAACGTCTTTTAACGTCATTGCCGGTGCCTCACACCAATGCGGCACCGATTTCTGATAAAGTCAGCTCCTTGATCCGCTGAAGTCGCTTCTTATGAAGAAGAGGGGATGGGCTGGGGAGGCTGCATCGCAATGGGTGGTCAATGGTCTCAAGGGTGAGTGCGGTTTGGGGGCCGGTGTCTCTGCCACTGGTGAGGCTTTGTTTGTTGTTCTCTTTGAAAGAGTGCACCGGCAGAGAGGTCCTGGCCCGACAATCAAGTTGAAAATCTCTCGACCGGCCTAATTTTCGGGGCGATCCCCGAAAATGGCGGTTCCGACTCGAATAAGGGTGGCGCCTTCTTCGATGGCAATGGCATAGTCACTGGACATTCCCATGGACAATTCCACATGGCTGTTGTCAAAAAAATACTTCTTTTTCTGCATCTCTTCAGCGAGCAGGCGCAGGGCCCGAAAATGGGGGCGGGTCTGTTCCGGGTCTTGGGCAAGGGGTGGGATGGTCATGAGCCCCCGTATCCTCAGGCTTGACAGGGGGAGAATCCGGGTGAGCAGTTTTTCCGTATCCTCGGGAAGAACCCCTGACTTCTGGGCTTCTCGGCCAATATTAACCTGGACGAGGATGTCCATGTTCCTGCCCTGAAGCTTGAGCTCCTTGTCAAGGCCCACGGCAAGCTTGAAGCGGTCAATGGTTTCAATCATCTGAAATGTTTGAGCCGCCGGTCTGACCTTGTTACTCTGGAGATGGCCGATGAAGTGAAACAGTGCAACATCCCCTGTCTCCCCCTTTTTCTGCACGGCTTCCTGGATATAGTTCTCTCCAAAAAGGAACTGGCCAGCCTCCATCGCCTCTTGCAGCGACGATGCGGGACACTTTTTAGAGACCGCGACCAGGCGGATTGCAGCCGGATCCCGCCCACATTTACGGGCGCTTTCCTGGATTTGCAGGCGGATCTTTTGCAGGTTGGAGAGAATCATCGGAAGTTATATTGTGATGGTTTCAGTGAGTCGAAAGAGGCCCATGGCGTTGGCGCTGGTCTGGAATGCAACTTCATCGATGGAAATACCCCGAAGCTCAGCGATCATCCGGGCGGTATGGAGGAGAAAAGCCGGTTCGTTGCGCTTGCCCCGGTACGGTACCGGAGATAAAAAAGGGCCATCGGTTTCAAGGAGCAGAGAGGTCAGGGGGGCAAGCCGTGCTGTTTCCTGGAGATCGGCACCATTTTTGAAGGTAACAACCCCGGGGATTGAAAGATGAAACCCAAGTTCAAGAATCTGTCTGGCAAAGGCCATGCTGCCTGAAAAACAATGCATGACCCCACCGTGTTGAAACGGTGCTTCTGCACGGAGGATGCTCAGGATGTCAGCATGGGCCTCACGGTCATGGATGATGACGGGCAATCCCAGTTCTCTGGCGAGGCCCAACTGCGCCCGAAAGCAGCGGCGTTGAAGATCAGGCGGGGCATGGTGCTTGACATAATCCAGACCGATTTCGCCATAACCGACAACCTGATCGCGATGGGTTTCGACAAGACCTGCGAGAATGTCCAGAGCGTTTGGCTGGATATCGCTGACATTGTGCGGATGGATGCCCACAGTGGCCTTGATCATGGGATATTTCCCGGCAAGGGTGATGGCCTGCCTGGAACTTTTTTCGTCAATACCGATAGTGATAATCGTGCGAATGTGCTGTTGCCGTGCCCGCTCAAGGACAATCTCCAGATCGTCAGCGTAGTCATCCATATCAAGATGACAGTGGCTGTCGATGAAAAAGGCCTCCTCGCTGATCTTTGGAAAGGGGATTGGCTGGTTTTTCACGTGAATTTCCTTGCGGCACTTTTTGTCAGATTCATTTTTTTGTCACAATACAGGGAATTAAGAGAGAAAATATTGCAATATTCTTTTATTCTGGGCTATGCTTAAAGTATTGTATAGGATATCAAACTGTTTTGATCCTATCCTGGTGCTGGTGGACTGAGAAAAAGGAAATGTCATTTGCTGACCACATCCCTCCAATGCTGATTATTGCATGGAAGGAGTGGTGGTCGCAGAACATCTCCATCCTTTTCTCGATGCTTGTGAACAGGAAGATTGATGATCTCAACCGTTGTGCTCTGTCAGTTGCAAAAGCCCCGTTGATAAAAAAGAAAAAAAGAGCTTTATCTCGACAGAGCTGTCATGTATAGATAAAAAATCGGGTGACGTGTTCCTTCCTGTCATTCCCTGGCTTCCCATTATTGATACTCTCATATTCGTCGTGGTGCCTTCACCCCCTTGATTGCAGATGCAAAGTTGTAGGGTTGATTGACACTTTTGTCAAGGGATGGCCAATGCTTCAAACAAATCAGGGACCGTCAGCGGGTTGTACGGTAAGAGCGTTTTCGTCAAAGCAATTCCCCTTGTTTCTGGTGGTGGATTGCATAAACAGGTTTTGATTTCAGCTGGCTTCAATTAAGAACACAGAGGTAACGTATGAATTATGGCATTGTAAGTCAGGAACAACTTGAGCAGATTGAGGATATTCTATACCAGAAGCTGGTAAAGTTCGGGGTAGATAGCGTTATCATTATTGATATGGCAGGAAATGTCATTACCGTTAAAGATAACGGGAAGAATAAGTATAATATTTACTCTTTTGCCGCCCTAGCTGCCGGAAATTTCGCGACGGTTGATGCCATGGCCAAACTGGTGGGCGAGACTGAATTCTCCCTGCTGTTTCATAAGGGCCAGGATTCAAATATCCATTTCAGCAAGATTGACGACGAGCTTCTTCTGATCTCGATGTTTGGAAAAGACATTTCTTTGGGTTTCCTCAGATTAAATGTGGTTGAAGCCATCGAACAGATTCGCAAGGTTTGGGCTCGGCAGGGATAATCCAGACCCTTGTACATGGGGGGATAGAACCCGGTCCGTGCGCACAGAAGGAGCGTCAGCCAAGGCCCATCTCTGGGGGGCGGCAGGTGGCTCACAGTCTGGAACGGTCATAAAAGCCGTGACGCTGCCGTTTCTGGGATTTGAGCAAGGTCATGGCGGGCATCATTGGAAGCAGCAGCGACAGTTTTCCCGAAAGAACAGCGTGCCATTCAGAAATGCCATAGTTTCCGGTTTGGTTATGGGAAAGAATTCCACACCATGAGTGCGGCATTGTCTTTATGCCCGATTTCGTGTGTCCTTATGTATGGAAGAAAGTAGAGACTGGGGGTGGAAAGTTGAGTTTTATCAACTTGAAAGACAAGGTGGTCCAGGTCAAGATTGTTTATTATGGCCCCGGACGCTGTGGAAAAACCACAAATCTTGAATATATCAATCGCAAATTCAGGGACCAGATTCAGTCTGAAATGGTGAGCCTGAAGACCCATGGCGACCGGACCCTCTTTTTTGACTTCCTTCCTTTTGATTTGGGCCAGATCAAAGGATATGAAATCAAAATACAGCTCTATACCGTTCCTGGTCAGGTGAGGTACAACTCAACCAGAAAGTTGGTGCTCAAAGGGGTTGATGGGATTGTCTTTGTCGCTGATGTGATGGAAAAACAGCGCGAGAAGAACATTCGTTCATTGAATCAGCTGCATGAAAATCTCCAGTCCTACAAGGAATCCATATTCAAGATTCCGTTGATAATGCAATACAATAAAGTAGATTTGAAGGAATATGGAATTCCGGTACTGCCAACCTTTGTTCTGCAACAGGACTTGAACAGCAGATTGCAGGTGCCTTATTTCGAGGCAAGCGCCATTACAGGGTATAATGTTGTCGCAACGCTGAAGAAGATCATTTCATCAACGGTTGTTTCAATACAGAAAAAACTACTTTAGAGGGAATATAAGGTGGCACAGCATACTGGACGTCTCTTTGACGATGATCTGACCCTCAGTGCAGATGAGTATAGTGCGTTTTCAACCGAATTTGTTGACCTGTTTGAACCTCTCGGGGACGATGATGCGCCGATTGCCAAGCTCAAGACAATTATATTGTCCATAGATTGGGAGATTACCGATGATATTCTGCATCAGTTAAACGATGAACTGCAGGATCTGAAAGATGTCTGGGCTGGCAACAAGATTAACCTGGTTTATATCCAGGCGCTGGAAAAGATCGGTCGATATATCTGTACTGAAAAAGTGCATGCCCATCCCAATGCGATTAAGCTGCTTCTTGCATTTTATTATGATCTGGAAAAAATAGTTTCTTCCACCTCGATGAGTGAAGAGACAAAAAAACAGTTGTTGCTCCAGGATGTAAAGAAGTTTGAACAATTCAAACAGCAGATCGCTCCCGCCGTTACCCAAGGGAATAAGTCAGTTCCCGTCATGCCCCATTCAAAGACGAACAATATTCTCACGCCATTAAAGGCGATTCTGCTCGAAATATACTGGGAGATCAGTGACAAATATCTGGGCTACCTTGATGAAGAAGTGGCCAGGCTGGAAATAGAATTCGCTGACAGCAGGGTTAAATTGATCTTTCTGCAGGGGATCAGTGCCCTTGGCGGATATATACGTTCGACAAAAGGTACGTTACATCCCGATGCCCTTAAGTTGCTGCATTCTTTTTTTGAGGGACTGAACAAAACCTGTGAGGGGAATTTGTCCAGTGCTAAAGAGAAGGAAATCCTCCTGGCAGAGGTGAATAAATTTAATTATTTTAAGGCAGTGATTGCTCCAGTGCCTTCGGAAGAGGTGTTTTCATCAGATGACGGGGTTCCATCAGAAGATGAGGTGGCGGTTGTTTCGGCAGAAGAAGTCCCTGTGGAGTCGGATGATGAAGAAGAGGATGATTATGAGGCAGGCGGTGTTGTCGTCCCTGCCTTTACCGAATTGAGTGGTGACGTGCGTGGATTTAACGTGCATGAATTTGATGCGGAATCCGGGGTGGTCAAAAGTGATGTTGATCAGCGTGTGGCCAGTTTCTTTGGGGAAGATGAGGTTTCAATCGAGCCGGTTGCCACGGAAGCGGCCGTCTTCACTGAGAAGGTGCAGGCGAAAGTCGATGTCACCACCAGGCTGGATGTCCTCTTTGGTGATGATAAAGATGTGGAACAACTTGGGCAGGAGGAAGTGGCTTCTGACATTGCCATGGCAGGAGTTGATGTGGAGAAAGTTGCCGACGATGAATCCGGAGAACCACCCCTTCCCAGAGAGCAGGGCTGGATCGCTCCCGCCCTGATGTTCAGCGAGGAAGGGGATGGAGTTCAACAAACGGAGTCAACGCAAGGTATTAGGGAGGATGATACTGATCTTGAGGATCGACTGGACTCTTTTTTCAGTGAGAAAATAGAAGAGGTAGTGCAGGGTGTTACCCCCCTGACTGATGGAGGTGATGAGACTTTGTCGCCAGGTGGAGCAGTCGCAACAAGTTTCCATGCCTCAGATGTTGAGCCAGCGAGCTTAACGCCCCTGAAAATTGAAGAATTCCCCGGAGGGGAGACTCAGGACAAGGTTGATGGAGGATCACTCCCGGAAGTTCAGATGGGACCTTCTGGGGTTTCTGATTTTCTTGTTCAAGAAAGCGAAGACGAGGAGTTGACTGAAACAGGGGCTGAAGATTTGGAGGTTTTCTTTGAGGCTGTTGGCGATGATGTGGCGGTTGATGAACTCCCCGTGTTTCCTGGGATTTCAGGGACTTATGGTTTGTCGGTTGTGGAACAGGAGCTCCTGGTAAGGCTTTGGGAATGTCTTGCTTCCATGCTTGAAAGAAAATACTATACGGGTTTGCCGTCTCTTATAGAAAAGGCAAGCAGGCTGATCCTGGTCTTGCAAACCCAGTATGTGAAGAAGAGTTTTCTTCAGCTTTTGGTAACAGTGTGTCAGTATATTGATTGTGTTGGCGCGGATACTGAATCGTTGGCCTTGCTGCAATCGATTGGCAAATCCCTTGAGTTGCTGTTTCTGGGAAAAATCCCCACAGAGGGAGAGAAGGAACAGCTTGTTTTTGCTGGGATGGTGAGAGTTTTGGATTGGCAACAGGGCTTGATTCTGTCTGTGCTAAATACAATAGGGAGCTCAGAGATAGATGGAACGGAAGTTCCAGTCATGAATGAATGAAGGATTTTTTTGGTGATAAGGGGTAAATGGCGTAAGATTCTTTCATATGATTTGGATGATAAGGGCGGTTGTTCCCCGAGCGGGAGCAACCGCCCCTTGTTTATCGTTACTGAAATGAACTGACGATGATGCCCGTACAATTTTTATCATAAATAGAGAAAATTATGTCCATACATCCAACAGCAGTTATTGATACCAGGGCAGAGCTCGACTCCACCGTGCATGTGGGGGCGTACTCCGTCATCGAAGAAGGGGTTCGGATTGGAGCGGGAACGCGCATTGAGCCGCATGCCGTAGTCGCTGGCCATACCACCATTGGCAGTGGCAACGTGATTGGTTCGTTTACCTCCATCGGTACCCCGCCTCAGGATCTTGGTTACGCCGGTGAGCCTACGCAGCTGGTGATTGGGAATCATAATACCATCCGTGAATATACCTCCATCCATCGGGGAACGGTTAAGGGCGGGGGTAAGACGGTCATCGGGGACAATAATCTGTTTATGGCCTATTGCCATATCGGCCATGATTGTCATATCGGGAGCCACGTGATCATGGCCAATGTGGCCACCCTTGCCGGTCATGTGGAGGTGGACTCCTACGCCACGGTCAGTGGTCTGGTTGCCGTCCACCAGTTCTGTCGGATCGGAACCCATGCGTATGTGGGAGGGATGTCGGGGATTGGCCTTGATGTTGCCCCGTATATGATTGTTACCGGTACCAGGGATCGGATGCGGGTTTCGGGAATCAACAAGGTCGGGCTTAAACGGCATGGCTTCAGCAAAGAAACGATCAGCAAGCTTGACCAGGCCTTTCGGATTCTTTTTCGTTCCCCTGACCTGCTTCAAGCAGATGCTTACGCCCAGGTGCGGCAGGAATTCGCCGATTGTGCGGAGGTGGTGAATCTGCTTTACTTTCTGGAACACTCCAAACGCGGAGTGGCAAAGCGTAGCGATGATTAGGTGCCATTATAAATGAGCAGTCCCTTAAGCTCATTTATTACGGCACCTTATGCCGCGTCCAGGCATC
>JACDZF010000383.1 GCA_013426795.1 Desulfocapsa sp.
CTGCCATAGGAGGTGCCCTATGGCAAGAACAATCCGAATTTCAGAAGAAGAGCTTCAGCAAGCAATCAAGCTACGCGATGAGGCGACCACGGCTACTGAATTGCGCAAGGCCATGACGGTCATACTAATGGCAAGACTGAGCCTTGATCCCAACAGTGTAGCTGAATTACTGGGAACAAGCCGCTGTACAACTTTTAGGGATCGCCTTGATGTTCGTAACCAAGATGATCCGCAAAAAGGTTCGTGGGGTGGCCGTCGTCGTTTTACCCTGACCATGGATCAGGAACGTGAGTTCCTTGCCCAATGGGAGGCCAAGGCAAAGTCGGGCAGTGTTCTCGCTGTACCACCTATCCATGCAGCCTTGATAGAACGATTGGGGCGGACCGTCGCCCCGTCATATACCTATCGACTGCTGGCTCGTCATGGATGGCGCAAGGTCCAACCAGATACAAAACATCCAAAGAGCGACCAGGCGGCACAGGAAGAGTTTAAAAAAAACTCCCAGAGAATGTGGCTACCGCCTGCATAAAGAATCAGGACAATTTGCCGGTTCGCCTTATGTTTCAAGACGAGGCTCGGTTCGGACGTATGTGTGATCCCCGTTCATGTTGGTCACCATCCCCCTTCAGACCAGTGGTTAGCCTGGCGTTGATCCGGGAGTTCCGGTACGAATATGCCGCTGTCAGCCCTTGGGATGGGACATTAGATTATATGACGGCGGAAAAGATGAACACCGAAAGCATGAGCCGTTTTCTTGAACAAGTGAGCAGGGCTCACCACAATAACTTCATCGTTATGGTAGTTGACGGTGCATCATCTCACAAAAGTAAGGAACTCAAGATACCGGATAACGTTTCACTTGTACTGTTGCCTCCATACTCGCCAGAGTTGAATCCAGCTGAACAGATATGGAACTCTCTACGCAGAAACTACTTCGCCAACAAGGTCTTTGACTCACTTGATGCCGCAACAGAACAAGCGGAACGAGGTTTGTCAGACATGGCAGCCAATCGGAAAGCCATGGAGAGTTTAACCAACTGGCCGTGGATAAAAAGAATCAACTTG
>JACDZF010000117.1 GCA_013426795.1 Desulfocapsa sp.
TAAAGGGAGACCGCAGGCCAGGGAAGGCCCAGTGTCGCCCGCTCCAGGGATGGATAAAGGGCGACCGCAGGCCATCACCTGATCAAGAAAATCATGCCCATCGACCCTGCTTCCGGTCAGGGCCACAAACAGGGAGCCGGCCTTGATCTTCCGCGAATCCACCACCACCCCCGAGACCTTCACCCCGTCAGGCTTCTTTTCACCCAAAACCGAATACGTGACGGAGTGAAGCAGATCCGTCAGCAGATAGGCACGGCTGTTTTCCCCCTGGTCATACTGCTGTTGAGCTCTGGCGCAATCCATTCGGAATGGTCAAGGATTGAATGGTTAGGGATAAGTGATGAAATCACTGAAAAAAGGAAGGAGGGGCCGCTCCTTATTTTTTCATCTCAGGACGACGACCGTCCTCAACTTTTCGATCACGGACGGGATGAACCTTGGTTAAAACCGAAACCTTTGAAGAGATTTTTTCGTCTTTTTTCAGGGTTAGCCGACACTCTTTCACATCGACAAGGGGCACACCAGCCCCAGGACTCTGACTCACCACCCGGCCCGTCCCCTGGACTCGAACCCTGACATTTTTATCCTGTAACAGGCGAAGGGCCTTTCTCATGCTCAACCCCAACAGATCCGGCATCACAGGATGCTGTTCCTCGATAACGGTGCCCAGTCCGGCCAGCTTTTTTTTCTCCCGCTGCTGCTGGTAATTACTTTCCTTTCTCTCAGTCATACTCATCATGTCAGAGAGGTTCGCATACACCTGCTGCAACGCCATCATGGACGGCAGAATCTTCTCTGCGGAAGCGGAAAGTCCAGGGCCGCCTTTTACAGAAGGAGTGGACGGCTCCAGGTATGGCTGACGCATCAGCACCATCAGAATCAGCTCCGGCTGATCTCCCGGGACTATCGCCAGCAACAATCTCGTGCGGTGATACTCACCGCCCTTATTCACAACCGGCTGCAAAGAAAGACCCTGAACATCCACCATGGCAGATTCCAGCACCCCTCGGTGGGCCCGGCCCTTGAACAGTTGCCAGGTCTCCGCTGAGGCCAGTGCAGACCTGCCCGCATCCGCCTTTTCCGCATTCCGATCTCGAAAGAAATACTCACGATCACCAGTTCGTTCGAGGACCCGATCAAGCACATGCGGAATAACTTTCTGCCCCCCATTGACAAGGGCGTTGATCCCGAGAAGGATCTGCATGGGGCTCGCCTGCCCTGGCACAGTTCCTGTTTCGGCCCCAGGAGCGCCGGGAGTCTGTTGGTATGGGATGGCCCCGCCAGCGTCGTTCCGGGATGAAAAATCCAGTTCCGGATGGGCGGTCAAATCCAGCTGTTGCCACCAGAGGGCCACAGCTCGGGTATCCGCTGACCCGGTGACAACACTCCAGGGGCACCTGTGAGTATCACAGTCAGCACTGGTTTGCACCAGCGCCGCATCATCAAAAAACCTCAGGATTTCCCGGGGGATCACCATGGGCTCAAGTAGAATATTGGCGAGAGATTCATTACCGTACTGGTAATAGACATTTGGATCAAAGGAAGGAAATTGAGCGTTGGCAATGATTGCCCCTGTCTTTGTCCCCATGAGGACGGCAGCCACCTGCACCCCCTCATGGGTCGCCCCCAGAGCCGCCACATATTTCTCAAGAAAGTCCTGAATTTTGAGATCTATGCTCAAAACAAGATGCTGACCATGACCACCGGTTCGATGATGTCCCTGCAGATCAACATGGGGAAAATCATCCTGACTGATACTGGTTTGATCAAGGAGACGGTTATAATACTGCTCAACCCCGGCAAGGCCCATATTGTGGTCGGCAAAGCCAAGGGTATGGGCCGCGATCTTCTTGTATGGGTAGGAGCGGATCTGCTCCCGGTGCAGAGAGACCCCGGGAAGTTTGAGATCGGACACCGCCTTTTCTTCCTCCAGGCTTATGTCCTTGGCCAGCCAGACCCGTTGCACATCATTGTCAAAACGGTTCAGTATCTCCTGTTCATTCATGCCAAGAACAACGGCCAGGCGTTCGGCGCTGAGTTGAGGATCGTCCAGTTCCCTTGGCCGGACATAGACGGAAACCCGATCAAGGGATAGGGCCATCTCCCTGAAGCTCCGGTCATAAATCGTTCCCCGACCATTCTTTTTCTTCTCTATCCCTTTCTCCTGGCGCGAGAAGAGGGAAATTGCCTTGTGCGCCAGACCGGGAATCTCCTGTCTGTAAAAAACAGCGGCCCCCCCACCGACAAGAACGATCACTATCATCCATAGAACGACAACGCCCCGCCTGCTTTTCCTCATCACCCGACGCGACTGAATGGCCATCGTATCTTATCGCCTGTCCACGTTAGAGAATTACCTGCTCAACTGAGTTTCAAACGGCGCCCTCCCGGGCCTGCGTCATCCAGCAACCCCCCAGACAGTGGTCTTGCAGAACGGCTCCTAGAAACGAAAGACCTGTTTTTTTTCCGGGACATACAGGGCAAACCGATGGGCCGCGGCCTTTTCCAGGTATTCCGGGGAAACCAGATAGGCCCGTTCAGCCCTGAGGGTGATGTTTTCGTCCATCAGGGCGGTACGACCTTCCTCAGCCTCCAGAACCGTCACCGCAATGCGCGAGGCAGAAGAGGACAACCAGGCATTGGCGAGGAGCAAGGTCAGACAGAAAAGAAACAATATCTTTCCTTGCGCCCATATCATTACCTTTGGCCCCAGCAGACCCATGGTCTTCTGCCACAGGGGCCGGCGCACCGGAGATGAGAACATGGGGCGGATGTACGATGGGGCGGATGAATGAATAAACATGATATGCTGCTCCTGTATTTGCCTTAGCAAGGGATTTCCTGAAACACTCCACTCCGAATCACTACTTTTTCTCGGCCACCCTTAATCGGGCACTGCGCGACCGGGGATTTTCCGCCACCTCTGCCGCCGTGGCCATTGAGGGCTTGGCGGTGAGGACGAGAAGCTCGCTGTGTTCCCGAAATTTTCGCTTCACCAGTCGATCTTCCAGGGAGTGAAACGAGATCACGCAAAACCGTGCACCGACCCGCAACAGCGGCACACCATCCTCCAGGATGCGGGCCAGATTCTCAAGCTCGGTGTTCACCGCAATCCGCAGGGCCTGAAAGACCTTGGTGGCGACATGGATCTTTTCAGGATGAAACCGGCGCGGAATCGCCCGGGCCACCAGCGCGGCCAGCTGCCCGGAGGTCAGAATCCTCTCCGTCATGCGGCAGCGGCAGATCTCGCGGGCGATGGGCCTGGCCTGTTTCTCATCCCCGTAATAAAAGAAAATGTCTGCCAGCTCTTCCTCGGTACATCGTGCCAGAAGGAATGCGGCGGTCACCTCCCGTCTGTTGTCCATGCGCATATCCAGGGGTTCATCGCGCTGAAAACTGAATCCCCGGCCTCCCATGTCCAGCTGCAGGGAGGAAAGGCCGATATCAATGAGGATGCCATCCACCTGTTCAACGCCAAGCTCCTTTAAACCAGGACCAAGCTCAGCAAAATTGCGTCTGACAATGGTCAGTCGATCTCCAAAAGACTCAAGCCTGAGGCGGCTGCGCTTGATGGCCGCCTCATCCCACTCAAAGGCGACAACCCGACCATCCGGTGCCGAGTGACCTAGAATCGCCTCGGTATGTCCACCCAGCCCCAAGGTTCCATCCACATAGAGGCCACCTGGATGGGGATCAAGATAGTGGAGAATCTCATGGGGAAGGACGGGTCGATGGACGGGAAGTGTCGGTTCCGGCTGCTCGGGCTGCCCAGCATGGCCCATCAGAAGATCCCCAATCTGGCCAGGCTCTCCTTGTATTCCCCGAAATTCTCACGAGTGGCCTGATTTTCCCGATCCCAGGCCTCTTTGTCCCAGATCTCCACATAATCGAGCATTCCGGTCAACACCACATCCTTGACGATGCCCGCCTCACTGCGCAGGGAGGGGGAAATCAGCACCCGCCCCTGCTTGTCAGGAAGGCAGGGGGTAACCCCGGAAACCACAAGACGGATAAAGCCGGTGAGGCCCGGCTGCTCGCGCCCATCGCTCAGCAACTTGTTCTCCAGGATCTCCCACTGGGCCACAGGAAAGGCGCGAAGATGGTCACCCCAGATGGTCACCATCAAATCCTCGCTCTCATACTGGGCCAATACATCCCTGAACCGGCTGGGAATATTCAATCGCCCTTTGATATCGAGTGCGTGTTCCGATCGTCCGCGAAATCGGCTGGTCGTCAAATTGCTGTGTTCCATGGCCTCCTGCCACACATATCCACCAGGTTCCCTTTTTCACCACTTTACACCACTATTGACCCTTTTATAGCAGGCGGACCCCACTTGTCAAGAGTTTTTCAAAGTTTATTAAAATCCACTCCCTTCAATCACTTAAGTGACAAAACCACAATGGATTGTATATCAGTGGGAAAAACACGCAACAGAAGACACAAATGGCAAGTTACTCAATTCTTCGCAAAAGAACAACGCGTTCTGCCATAAGGACATCATACTGAAATCACAACCTAAATGTTTCATTTACTTTTGGAGTGATACAGAAAAAAATGGAGAAAAGTGGGAGAAAAAAGGAAATTACATTGGTATTGCAGAAATTCAGAAGGACAATCATTTTCCCCCACAGACCACTCCCTGTGGGAAACACCAGCACGGACAAATTCCGCGTCTCGCAATAGCTCATCGGCCATTACTTTAGAGCAGGAAAAAACAGGGGCTTATTTTACGATGGCGGCAAAATCAACCTGGGCGCTGAAGCTGTGGGCGCGGTCTGGGAAGGATCCGTTCCGCACCTCTTCGGCATAACGGGTCACGTTTTCCCTGATCAGGGGGGAGAGGCTGGTATAGGTCTTGATAAAACTGGGGACAAATTTTTCAAACATCCCGAGAAGATCATGGGTCACCAGCACCTGGCCGTCGCAATGGACACCAGCGCCGATGCCGATGGTGGGGATGGCGAGGGACTCCGTTATCAGCCGGGAGAGTTGCGCCGGGATACATTCCAGCACCAGACCAAAGGCCCCGGCCTCCTGGAGGCCACGGGCCGCCTCCATCATCTTCCGGGCCGATTCCAGATCCCGGCCCTGCACCTTGTACCCGCCAAGCTGGGAGGCCGTCTGCGGGGTCAGCCCGATATGTCCCATCACCGGGATACCTGCCGCCACCATGGCGGAGACCGTGGCGCAAATCTCCAGTCCCCCTTCCACCTTCACCGCGTCACATCCCGCCTCCTTGAGCAGCCGGACACCATTCAAAATGGCGTCCCGGCCATCGCTCTGATAGGAAC
Source organism: Desulfocapsa sp. (assembly GCA_013426795.1). Lineage (GTDB taxonomy): Bacteria > Desulfobacterota > Desulfobulbia > Desulfobulbales > Desulfocapsaceae > UBA2270. The sequence goes on from JACDZF010000117.1 coordinate 5,295, forward strand.
CGAAAGGCATGTCGACAATGACAAAGGCGCCGGCCGCCCCGCGTCTCACCGCCGCCCCATGATGAATCATCTCATCCATGGTCACCGGCACGGTGGAATCATAGCCCAGCACCACCATGCCCAATGAATCCCCCACCAGCAGGACATCCACCCCGCAGCCGTGCAGCATCGCGGCCATGGAGGCATCGTAGGCGGTGAGCATGGTGATCTTTACCCCCGCCGCCTTCATCACCATGATCTCGTTCACGCTTTTTCTTTTGGTCACGATGGGTCTCCTTCGTCAAGATCAAAGAGTGAGGGCTGGCGGATGATCCCTTTGGGCAAGGTTCGCTGAAAATGCTCATAGGCCCTGATGGTCGCCATCCGGCCCCGCGGCGTCCGGGCCAGAAAACCGGACTGGATAAGAAAGGGCTCATACACATCTTCCAATGTGTTTTTCTCTTCGCACACCACCGTGGCCAGGGTCTCCAGGCCGATGGGGCCGCCCTGGAAGATATCAATGATGGTCAGAATAATCCGCCGATCCATCTCATCAAGGCCAAAGGCATCGACATTCAACAGGTTCAGAGCGGCATCCGCCACCTTGGCGTTAATCACCGCGTGATTCCCGACCTCGGCGAAATCCCGCACCCGCCGGAGCAGCCGGTTGGCAATGCGCGGTGTGCCCCGGGACCGCCGCCCAAGCTCCATGGCACCCCCGGCATCAATGCGCATCCCGAGAATCAGGGCCGAGCGCTGGACGATGATCACCAGCTCTTCCGGGGCATACAGCTCGAGGCGGAGAACAACCCCGAACCGGTCGCGCAGGGGCGGAGTGAGCAGGCCGGTGCGGGTGGTGGCCCCCACCAGGGTAAAGCGGGGCAGATCCATGCGCACTGAACGGGCGCCCGGCCCCTGACCAATGATCAGATCAAGCTGATAATCCTCCATGGCCGGATAGAGAATCTCTTCCACCGCATGATTCAAGCGATGGATTTCATCGATAAAAAGAATATCCCCTTCCTGGAGGCTGGTGAGGATGGCGGCAAGATCTCCCTGCCGTTCAATCACCGGGCCGGAAGTCACCTTGATCCCGGCATCCATTTCGTTGGCGATAATATGGGACAGGGTGGTCTTGCCCAGACCCGGAAAGCCGTGGAAGAGGACATGATCCAGGGGCTCACCGCGACCCTTGGCGGCCCGGATAAAGATGTCCAGGCTCTTGCGCAGGGGCTCCTGACCGATATAGTCCACCAGCCGTTTTGGCCGCAGATCCTGCTCATGCAAGGGTTCGCGACAGACTGGACGGGGGGAGACCAGCCGTTCTTCTTCGCCTATTTCTTCCTCGATATTCATGCCAGTGTCCGCAAGGTTTCCCGAATAAGTTCCTCAACCGGCATGGCGGAGAATTCGGCATCTCCCACCCGCCTCTTCACCGTGGTCAGGGCCTGTCTGGCAACGGGATCGGGGTAGCCCAGGTTGACCAGCGCCGACAGGGTATCGGCCACCGCCCCGGATGCGGCGGCCAGGGTCCGGGATGAGGCCACTCCGGCCCCCGCCCCGCGCTCGGGCAGAGTCCCCTGGAGGTGGCCCACCTTATCCTTGAGCTCCACACAGATCCGCTCGGCCGTTCGTTTGCCCACCCCCTGCAGGGTTGTCAGGCGGGCAATATCTTCTCCGACAATGGCCCGGCACAACTCCGCCACCCGCATCCCCGAGAGGATGGCCAGGCCAAGTTTCGGACCAATGCCCGAAACCGTATTCAAGATAAGAAACAACTCCTTCTCCGCCAGTTCCTGAAAACCAAAGAGCACAATGGCGTCCTCACGGACATGGGTATGGATATGGAGGAACACCGGACTGCTGCTTTCAGGAAGTCGGGCCACGCCGTCAGTGGAAAGAAAGACCTCATAGCCCACCCCGTTCACATCAATGACGGCCCGGTCGGACCCGGTCAACAGCACATTTCCTTTCAGGGTGGCAATCATTTTTCAGAGGGAAGGGTAAAGGTTAAAGGCCCGGAACCGACGGTGGAAGATTGAAAACTCAAGGAGGAGTGGCCGCACAGTGATCCATGGCCGCCGCCCTCAACCTTCCGTCCGTCCACCTGATTTGAGATGATGGGCATGGCAGATGGCCACCGCCAGGGCATCGGCGGCATCGGCGCTGGGGGCGGAGGAAAGACCGAGCAACACCCGCACCATGTGCTGCACCTGCACCTTCTCGGCCTGGCCATAGCCCACCACCGAGCGTTTTACCTTTTTGGCGCTGTAATCATAGACGCCCAGGCCGTTCTGCATGGCGGCCACCACCGCCGCTCCCCGAGCCTGACCAAGCTTCAGGGCTGAATTGGCATTGGTGGCCATAAAGACCTCCTCCACCGCCGCCACCTCCGGGCCATGGAGCTGAATGACCTCATTGATGCCATCGAAGATCTCATTGAGCCGGTGGGCAAAGGGGAATTGCGGCGTCGTCCGCACAACCCCGCAGGCAATAAAACGAATGCGTCCAGGCACAAGCTCAATGACCCCGTACCCGGTAAGGCGGGAACCGGGATCAATGCCGAGGATCCGGAACATGGACAAAGAAGCGCGAACTGAAGGCCAGGCCTTGGACGCTGAGAACTTTCAGGATGGCCATGATCACGTTACGACAGCTTCTCCATCAGATCGCTGTCGATGTCAAAATTGGAATGCACCTTTTGCACATCATCATGGTCTTCCAGGCTTTCCAGCAGCTTGAGCAGGGATATGGCCGTCTTCTCGTCCGTCACCTCGACGCTGTTCTGGGGAATGCGGGTAATCGCCGCCTCGATGAATTGGACTTTTTTGGACTCCAGGACGGTGTACACCTCGTCAAAGGACTCGGGGCTGGTGATCACCTGAAATTCCTCGTCTTCCTCCACCACGTCTTCGGCTCCGGCTTCAATGGCCATATCCATCAAGGCTTCTTCAGTCAGCCCTTTTTTTTCCACCTGGAGCAGACCTTTTTTATCAAACATCCAGGCGACACAACCGGCGGCACCCAGATTTCCGTTATTCTTGGCAAAAAAATGGCGCACATCGGCCACGGTGCGGTTCCGGTTATCGGTCATGCACTCCACCAGCACCGCCACCCCGCCCGGTCCATAGCCCTCATAGAGAATCTCGTCATACACCGCCCCTTCGATCTCGCCGGTTCCCTTTTTGATGGCCCGGAGGATATTGTCTTTGGGCATATTCTCTGTCTTGGCGGAGGTAACGGCGGCCCGCAGCCGGGGGTTGCCGTCGGGATCACCGCCGCCCATCCTGGCCGCCACCGTGATTTCCTTGATCAACCGGGTAAAGATCCTGCCCCGCTTGGCGTCGGTTGCCCCTTTCTTGTGTTTGATTGTTGACCACTTGGAATGTCCTGACATGATATCTTCCTGAAAAAGTTAATAAGAGA
>JACDZF010000384.1 GCA_013426795.1 Desulfocapsa sp.
GTTAACGCCCGTTGCTACAAAGCAAGCACGAGCGACAGCACAGAGGCGACGAGCGGGATCGTGAGGCTTGCGTGCGAAAAGGCGCAAGCCTCAAGGCACATCGAGTATCACGGAACGACTTCGAGCGACTTGACCCAGAGATATCGGCCTGCGACACTCTGACCGACTTCAGTCAGCAAGCGGACTTTGGTTTCTGGCCCGATCTGGCGATTCTGCCAGACAGAGTTATCGATCTCGACACGGATTTCGCCCGTTCCATCTCGGAACGTGAAGTAGTCTTGTCTTTGATGGGCGACGATGCGCCCGGTGACGGTGATGTAGCTGCCAAGCCGCGCCTTACTGACCTGCGCCACTGTGCTTGTAGGCCCTGTTGCGCTAGGGCCAGTGAATTGGGCGAAGGCAGTCGAGGCGAGCAGGGTGAAAAGCAGGGAAAAAAAGATCTTCTTCATCATGTGCTCCTTTATGCGGGATTGAGTTGGGACGTTCGCAGCATATCAAGTTTGCCCTTCACACCCAACAGTGGATTAGGCAGAATTGCTTTGTTCAGCTATTCTGTCTGTTTATTTATTGATTTCTGTGTAGTATTTTTAAAAAACATTCTGCGACCACGAGGTCGCAAACTAAACCACACTAATTGTGAAAGAATACATAATGCAGCAGGGAAAAGCAAGTTTTCCCAATGGAAATGTTGCGATTTTCCGGGGAAAATATAGAAAGAACCTCGGGAAACGAAGGGTGAAGGAGAGCGCGCAGCGCTGGTATATGAAGGGGGCGGTGGACTTTATCAAAGCTGCCCAGGGGTGGAAGCTGCATGATCACAGAACGGATGATACCACTCGTTACCTGGAGGAGCAGGGTTGGAAATAGGGGCTTCCAGGGTGCAATATAGGGCGGGACACCATACCTATTTATCTTCTTTCTTCTTTCGCCCGGCTTTCCGTGGCTTTACCGTTCCCATCAAAGACAGTTCAAGGGATTCGAGAAAGGAATCCGACCCTGATGCTCGCCCCGTCCGCCCATGGCCGCAAACGTAAAGTTGAGGGGCGTGTCCCTC
>JACDZF010000118.1 GCA_013426795.1 Desulfocapsa sp.
CCCTGGTTGCCGACATCGTCAACACCATCGCCATCACCGCCATCCAGGCCCAGAGGACCCAAGATGTTTCATAGGAGCGCTTGCCGTGGTCTTCGGCAGCTTTCTCCCCCGACCAGTCGATCCGCCTGGAAGTGAAAGAGGCCATTGGACTTAAAAGTCGCACCTTCAAAAAAAATCTGGTTCATTCGTTCCACGGGGTCCATCGAAGATCTCTTCGGCGCCACGCCCGCGGGCGGCACGACGGGCCGGAGTTTTCGTTTTTTATCGCTCACCAAACCATAATCCTGCACCAACCCGAACCCTTATGATACGTCAATTTTTCTCCTTCTGGACGGAAGAAAAAAGCCTGAGCTTCTTCCTGCTGCTTCTCGTACTCCAGATTTTCGTTTTCGCCCCGCTGACGGCAAGCGGTCACTTCTACCTCTACCTGCTGAACGGGATCATGGGCTCGCTCTTCCTGCTGGCAGGCCTGCTCACCTTGGCCCAGGGCCGGCTTATCCGCTGGATAGCCCCAGGCTTTATCTTCACCGCCATTGCCGTCCGCTGGCTGGTCCAGACATCGCCCACCCATCGGCTTCTGGTGGCAGACAGCCTGCTTGCCATCTGTTATGCCGCTTGCCTCACCGGTTTCGTCCTGTATCGGGTGTTCAAGGAGGGCCCGGTTTCAGGGCACCGGGTACGCGGCTCCATAGCCGCCTATTTACTGCTCGGCTACTTTTTCGCGGCGGTGTATTATCTGATCTATGAACTCACCCCCAACGCCTTTACCATCAATGCCCCCCTCCTTGCACCGGGACAAAATCCCTCCGGGATTTTCATGTATTTCAGCCTCGTCACCCTCACCACGGTGGGTTTTGGCGATGTCTCCGCCGTCCATCCCGTGGCCAGATCGCTGGTCACCCTCGAAGGCGTAATCGGCACCCTCTACCCGGCCATCCTCATCGCACGCCTGGTGTCTCTGCGCATTGAGCAGGAGAGAAAATAAATTTCTCCCCTTTTTCCCCCAGCGGAAGTTTCTCCCTCTCTGCCACCCCGCTGACTGATTCGATACTCTCAGACGAAAAAGCTCTTTTCTATATATCCACCGGGCTTGTCCAATCACCGGTTAGATTGTGGTTCGCTTCGCTCTCACAATCTAACCTTGTTCGTTAGGCCGCCCTTCACCGAAGCAGAACCAACATGAGCAAGCATGCTTCAACAAGCAGTGAAGCAGCCGCCGACGGTTCTACAACCCGGATGAGACGATTTCGCCAGAGGGCTGTGGAGATGTCCTTTCGGCGCTCCTCTTCGGTTAGTTCCAATTCGTAGTTGTGGAGACGAACACCAATTGCTTCATATTGCATTCGCAACGCAGCAAAGTTGAAAAGCAGCGCAAAGATTGACGCCGTTGCGAGGAGCCCTACAAGTTTGATTTGCCATTGGTCTGGCGATGGGCTGATAGCAGGTAGTGCAACCGCAACAGAGAGCAAAACGGTATGAGCGGTCAGCATCGCCGACCAAAACGACTGCATAGCCGAAAAGGTGCGATCAGTAACTTCTTTCACGCGGTCGTCGAAATTACCCATAAGAGGCCCAACGACCAGCATAACCGGTCGCCGTCACTGACCTCGCAGAAAAACAACAGCAGGTCATCGGCGTCCGGTTTATGCGCTTGTTAGCTATGATTTCCATGTGTTATAATGCTTTCCGCCAATACCATAAATTCAATACCCTCATAGAAATTCATTAGCCACAGAGAATTCGATTTTCCTTCTATGAAATAACCAATGTAAGCAAAAGTGCCATTACCTATTTCTTTTACAGATCTACTGAACAGAAAATTTTTTATTTCATTTGTCATCACTGATAAATCTTTCTCTGTTGGAGACATTTTCCATTTAACATCAAGCTTAGTGTATTCAATCTTCTTTTCTTTGAAGAGAAGGGCTCTGACCATTCTCTCAAGAAATTTGTCAACTATTATTTGATCAAGATTAAAGGCTGGAGCACTCCCAAGATAATCTCCATTAGCTGAATAGCGATTAATCATTTTAATGCTACTGATAAGATGATCAAAATTTGACCTACCTTTAGGCCTACCGAAAGAACGATTCCTCTTTTGATCTATTTTCCCTTTAACCATTGGGTGAACTTCTGTGGTATCAATTGAGGTAATAATATTCCGTATTCGTTCATCGTCTTTTCCGTAATTCGCATTACATTCGTCACATGATGGCACCGTTATAAGATTTGATGGCCTAGGTTTTGCGAAAAAACTTTTAGGAGGTACGTGATCCTTTGTAGTTGCTTCTCTTAAGCCACAATATATACATAGTTTACTGTCCATATAAAAAGTAAAACCAAATGAATTACTCAGCCCTTCGTTTATAGTCTGTTATGCTGGAATTTATCAAAACAAGACAACCTTGTTATAAAACTGGATGGCCATCGCTGGGTCAAGGGTCTTGATGCGTTTGTACACCTCCAAGACTTGGCTGGTCTGGCCAGAAGCCCAGTAGGCAACGCCAAGATTATACCATACACTGACATCTTCCGGGTTTATGCGAATAGCCTGCTGATAAGCCTCTATCGCTTTGGCGATTTGGCCGGATCCCTTGTAGGCAATGCCAAGATTATGCCACGCAGGGGCTTTTTTCGGATCTATGCGAATAGACTGCTGGTAAGCTTCAGTCTCTTTGGTTGCCTGGCCGGATTCCCTGTATGCAACACCAAGGTTATACCACGCATTAGCGTCTTCCGGATTTATGCGGATAGCCTGCTGATGAGCCTCTATCGCCTTGGCGGTCTGGCCTGAAACCCTGTAGGCAACACCAAGGTTTGACCACGCACTATCGTTTTCCGGATTTATGCGGATAGCCTGCTGATGAGCCTCAATCGCCTTGGCGGTCTGGCCTGAATCCCCGTAGTCAACACCAAGATTGTTCCACGCATCAGCGTTTTCCGGATTTATGCGGATAGCCTGTTGATCAGCCTCAATCGCCTTAGCGGTCTGGCCTGAATCCCCGTAAGCAACACCAAGGTTTAACCACGCATTGTCATATTCCGGATTTATGCGAATAGCCTGCCGATAAGCCTCTATCGCCTTGGCAGTCTGGCCTGAATCCCCGTAGGCAATACCGAGGTTGAACCACGCAACAACGTCCTCAGGTTGTGCTTTAGTCCAGCGGAGCGTATGCTCGATCATACCTGCCCAATCTTTTTTTTTCTCTAATTCAATACTCCTGTTGAGCCATCCGGTTGAAGCCTTCTTTTCTGTATTGGGTGTGGCCACGTTCCGTTTGGGAAGTTCGTTGATCCACTCTACAGGCACCGCAAAGTTGAGCTGCTGGCCCTCGGCCAAATAGAAAGTCGGTAGACCAATAAGCCGCCCACCGTCATCGAATAGACCACCACCGCTGGAGCCAGGAGAAATAGGGGCAGTGATTTGCAGGTACTGACCGCCAGGCACCGGGCGTAGGCTAGAAATAAGGCCATCGGACAGGGTCAATTCTAGCCCCTTAGGTGCACCGATGGCATAAACCTTCTCCCCTACTTTGAGGCGGATAGTGCTGCCCCTAGTCACAGCCTGACCTTTGAGCCCGTCAACGTTGAGGGTGCAGACATCCCTATCCCAGTCAGTATGCCGCAGGGTGGCATGGTATTTCACCTCATGGCGCACCACCTGCATCGTGGTCGCCTCTTTAACCACATGGCAATTGGTGACAACCACGCCATCTTCCAAGACCACGCCGCTGCCCAGACTCTGCCCCTTACCTGTGGCATCGTATGTTTTGATGACGACAACTGAAGGCGAAACATTCTGGAACACCTCAGTCGCTGTCTTGGCTTGGACGACCGAGGCGCAGAGTATGACGGCAAACATCATGGAAGATTTGACTTTCATAGTTATGAAATTTCCTTGTCGTATTGTGTCGTTGTTCATACGGGGGCAGCTTACGTCTTGGTCCGCGGCGCGGCACGTGGTTTCCCCGGCTAGGCCAGCAGACCTCTTCGCGTCCACTGCACTAAATTGATATGCTTTTGGCTTTTTATCACTACCAGGCGTTCATAAATTTGATGCAACTTTTTTACCCATTTCTGTAAGGTAATAATAATCGTCTGTAAGCTCTCCATGTGGGGGCTGGATATAAACCAAGCCAAGTATTACTAACGGTCCAATCAGATCACGAATGCGATAGATACCTCCCGCCTTCAAACTATCAACGTTTTGATCAAGACCAAGGTCTTTTAAAAGCAACCTTTCCAAATATATAATATGTGCGCTTGTTGCAAATTCATTCGATAGTACTTTGAAGACATAAAGAAGTGTTACTTCTTTGTCAGCTATGAGAAATTTTCTGTTTTCAAGGTTACTAAAAATTTTTTGAATGTCAGCAAAATCGGCTGAGCTAGCACGTGCAATAGTTAATTCAAGAGTTTTAATTTCATTCTCAAGTTCTAATTGTTTCATTCTTGATTTTGATGTTGAATCTTGAACAATTCTTTGTGAATAGCTTTCCCAACCCCTTGAAATTAATTGACATAAAGGTCGCAAATAATCGTCGTCGTTAAATACGGGTGAATGAATGGCTTGTAGGTCTGTCGGTAACTGACTCCGTACTTGATCAGAATCAACGAAGAGGGCCAGAATATTTCTGCCTGAGTTGCCCTGTTTGACAAAAGCTGTATCCAATTCGTGTTGCACCCAATATGATTTCGCAGAGCTATCTGTGAGGTAAATAAAAAACAAATCGCTCTCATCAATACCCTTGGTAATTTGACGCCGAAAAGAATCTCCGGGAGGAATTTCCCATTCGTCATACCAAACATCAACACGCGCTGATCTTAAGTCGCTAGCAATTTTCTCTATTATTTTCTTGTTGTCCTTTGAGTGTGACAGAAAAACTCTTGGCTTCATATGACACCTATTTTTTTCAGGTATAACAAGTTAATAAATAGTTTCTTGATATCTACACAAATACTGAAATTTTAACAACGATACAGTCATATACGGTCCATCCCCAACCTGATATCATGATTCCCCCCTGAGTAACAAGAAACACGATAACTTTCCAGGAAAAGAAAAATGGGGAGTCTTTTTTCCATTCCTCTCAGCTTGTTGGGACAGAGATACTGGGGGAATCATGGACCAGACTGCGGATAATAAAAATCCACCCCCGGAGGGATGGTATTGAGTTAAGCCCAGAGGGCATTTGTTTACTGGTCCTTGAACACAGGGGAAATTCAACCCATTTCAACAAACGGCCATCTTTATCAATTGTTAGAGCTTCCCTCTCACGACTACCGTCTTGCATCGCAATATCCTGTTGGTCTAAAAAAACAACTTACGCCATTTCAATCTACTGAAATCATTCAGTGATTCTTTATGCATCTTAATTTTTCAAGGCAATTACACTTTACAGTTCAACCGGCAGAGCCGTGGAACTCTGCCCGCCCCTAAAGGGAGCAATTTTCTACACTGGAATAAATTTCTCCCCAAACCCTGGAAATTCAATCTTCTTTTCGATAAACTAGTGATAGAGGAACGGGCTCTTCCTCCCCCTGTGACCAGGGACAGGGCACCCGGCACAATTGGTGATGACAACGTGCTGATCATGCTCATAAAAATGATGAGGATACAACCATGGCAACGTCAAAAATCATCGATGTCACCGAGCAAAAGCGGTTAAACGAGGCGCGCGAAAAAGGCGTCCCCTGGAAAAAATGGGGTCCCTACCTCAGCGAGCGGCAGTGGGGCACGGTGCGCGAGGATTACAGCGAGGACGGCAACGCCTGGGACTACTTCTCCCATGACCAGGCACGTTCACGGGCCTACCGCTGGGGCGAGGATGGGATCGGGGGTATCTGCGACGACAAACAGCAGTTGTGCTTTGCCCTGGCGCTGTGGAACGAACGCGACCCCATCCTCAAGGAACGGATGTTCGGCCTGACCAACAGCGAGGGCAACCATGGCGAGGATGTGAAGGAATACTACTTCTATCTCGACAGCACCCCCACCCACTCCTACATGAAGTATCTCTACAAATATCCGCAACAGGAGTTCCCCTACGGCGATCTGATCGAGAAAAACCGGGGCCGGTCGCGGGAGGAGTTCGAGTACGAACTGCTTGACACGGGCGTGTTCGACAACAACCAATACTTTGACGTGTTCGTGGAGTACGCCAAAAAGAGCCCGGAGGACCTGCTCATCCGCATCACCGCCCATAATCGCGGCATGGAACCGGCGCGGCTTCGCCTGTTGCCGACGCTCTGGTTCCGCAACACCTGGTCATGGGGAAATGGCGTTTCCAAACCCTCCCTGCGACAGGCGGCGCCGGGCGTCATCCAGGCCTCACACCAGGAACTGGGGGAGTCCTGGCTCTATTGCGACGGCAGCCCGGAGCTGCTGTTCACCGAGAACGAAAGCAATACCCAGCGCCTCTGGGACCAGCCCAACGCGACGCCCTACGTCAAGGATGGTTTCCATGCCGCCCTTATCTCGGGACAGAACGACGCCGTCAATCCCGCCAAAACGGGAACCAAGGCCGCCGCCCATTATATCCTTGAAGTGGAGGGCGGCGCCAGCCGAACGGTCTGCCTGCGGCTTTCGGCAGCACCGGTAAAAAAGCCATTCACCGACTTCGAGCGAATCTTCAGGAACCGGATCACGGACGCCGACGAATTCTACCAACGGATCACGCCATCGTCATTAAACGAGGACCAGCGGCGGGTGCACCGCCAGGCACTGGCCGGAATGCTGTGGGGCAAGCAGTTTTACCACTTTGACCTGGAGCAGTGGCTGATGGAGCACAAGAGCCATCCCTTACTCGAATCCGCCAAGGAGAACGTCCGCAACAGCGAGTGGTTTCACATGCTCAATGCCGACGTGATCTCCATGCCCGACAAATGGGAGTATCCGTGGTACGCGGCCTGGGATCTGGCCTTCCATACGATCGCCCTGTCCCTGGTGGATTTCGATTTCGCCAAGGAGCAGCTTCTGCTGATGCTGCGCAACCTCTATTTCCACCCCAATGGCCAGATTCCCGCCTATGAGTGGAACTTCAGCGACGTCAATCCGCCGGTGCATGCCTGGGCCACGCTCTGGCTCTTTAAATACGAGAAGGGCCTCGGCCGGGCGGATCTGCGATTCCTGGAGCGATCCTTTCAGGGCCTGATGCTGAACTTTAACTGGTGGGTGAACCGCAAGGACCCCGCCGGTCACAACGTCTTTGCCGGCGGTTTTCTGGGACTGGACAACATCGGCATCTTCGACCGCAGCGCCCAGCTTCCCACCGGCGGCTCTCTCGAACAGGCGGACGGGACGGCCTGGATGGCGTTCTATTGTCAGAGTATGCTGGAAATAGCCCTGATCCTCACCGAATACGACCAGGTCTACGAGGAGGTTGTCTTCAAATTCCTCCGCCAATTCATGTGGATTTGTTATGCCATGGATCGTATCGGCGAGAATCATGACGAGATGTGGGATGAAGGCGACGGATTCTTCTATGATCTTTTGCGCCTGCCGGATGGCCAGGCCATGCGGCTCAAGGTGCGATCCCTGGTGGGGCTGCTGCCGCTTTGCGCCTCCACGGTGTTTGAGTCGGACGCCGTGACCCGTTATCCGAAGCTCACGGAAATGATCGCCCAGTTCCGCAAGCGTCACCCGGAACTGGTTGCGCAAGTTGCTCCCACCGACCAGGGCTTCATTGGCTTTAACGGTCGACGCCTGCTGTCAATCCTCAACAAAAAGAAACTGGAACGGGTGCTTGGGTACATGCTTGACGAAAACGAGTTTCTCGGCCCGCATGGCATCCGCTCGCTCTCGCGCTACCACCAGGAACATCCGTTTATCTTCTGGGTGGCGCACCAGGAATACAAGGTGCAATACCTGCCCGCCGAGTCAAACACCGGGATGTTCGGCGGCAACTCCAACTGGCGGGGACCGGTGTGGATGCCGGTCAACGCGCTGATCATCCGGGCGTTGATCAACCTGTACTCTTTTTATGGCACGGAGTTCAAGGTGGAGTGTCCCACCGGCTCCGGCCAGTTTATGAACCTGTTTGAGGTCGCCCAGGAGATCGCCCGCCGACTGGCCACCACCTTCCTCCGTGACGCCGACGGAAAACGACCGGTCTACGGCGGAGCGGCAAAATTCCAGGACGATCCCCATTGGCGCGACCTGATTCTCTTTTATGAGTATTTTCATGGCGATAACGGGGCCGGACTGGGCGCGAGCCACCAGACCGGATGGACCGGCCTGATCGCTTCCCTGCTGGACATCTTTGGACGTATTGACGCCAAAAGCTTTCTGGAGGTTAACAGGGGCCGCCTCTTTGAACAGTTGGTAAAGGGACAGGTTGACGGTCAATAACAGGCGGGATGGCCAAGGCATTTTTTACGTCTTCGGCTGCATCGGAGCGGATGACGGGCGTGTCCATTGATATTTCACCTGCCGGAAACGGTTCCAGGTTGAAAATCCACCACCAGCAAGGCAGTTCAGGGATTAATAAATTGCATTTATTGTTCTTTTCTGGGATAAGTGTAGCATTGTTACAAAGGATGGCGAGTCCGCTCTGTCAACGGCTGGAGCTGGACATCGCAACCTCAAGAAATATCAGGAGTGATTGTCGGGAGAAATCAATGCGAAAAGCCAATCAAATGTTCCAGTGTTCACGTTTCCA
>JACDZF010000385.1 GCA_013426795.1 Desulfocapsa sp.
ATTGCTGCCCCTTTGGAGGTAGTTCCGGCCCGCCTGGATGGTGATATCGCCGCCCGCCATCAGTTGGGTTTGCTCCCAGGATGACCCAATGCCAATGGGCGAGAACTTGCATTGATTATTTTGAAAGCCCGACACCAGCCCGTTCTACTCGACCCGGAAAACCTGGCAGCGTTGACAGGAAAGAAAGTCTGCCCGTCATGAAAACTATTCGATTGCCTTCCTGCCCACAGCCAGCACAGACTTTGGCGGCGGCCCTTCGGGTTTTATGCGTCCGGTTGGCTCGGTATAGTCGTAATGCTCTGGAGTTTTGTAATCTTCCGGAATTTCCGGCCAGGTAAAACGCTTGTCGTCACCCAACACCTTATAGCATTCGTCATAGATCTTGGAGAAGGTGTCACTCAGAGTGCCAGCAAAAGTACCCGCCCGGACTAATGCTGCACTCGCCGTCACCAAGTCCCCTGCTTCCATAGCTTGGCGATGCAACATAAATTGTTGCAGCAACAGTTCAATGTCGCGGTCAATTTGAACTTGGAGGGGTTTTTTGTAGTTTAAAAACCACTCCACAGTTTCCCGCTCTTTATTCCACCCGCTTTTTAATTCTTCCAGCGGAATACCCTGGCGTTCGGCCAGTTTGATAAAGATATCCTGAACAAAATTCAGATTGATAGCCTCTTTCATTTTGGCAACCTCCTCCCCTTTGCGGCTTTTGTTTTGGCTTTATTGTAGCTTCCGTCAAGATTCAAGACGGCCTTCAATTTATTGTTACTATAAAACACCTCCAAGTGGTCCTTATGCTTGGGGTCAAGATAAATCTGGTCACCAGTTTTAAGAAATTCTCCGACATCATCCTTGACATTATAAACAGTCTGCCCTTTATAAATCTTGCTAGTTTTTTGGACAACTTTCGACAATTCGCTACCAAACCCATCCGATTTCAGGAAATTACCCATATTGCCAGGGCCTGGATTTGGCAAATATTTCCCCGCCCCCGCAACACCCCCAGCCTTCTCTCCAACCTTGACCAGTTTTATCCCAAAGGCTGCGCCGCCCGA
>JACDZF010000119.1 GCA_013426795.1 Desulfocapsa sp.
GGCCATGGTGGCCCTGGTGCTTGCCGAGTCCGGCAGGACGGTTCCCTTCAAGAGATGCGGAGTCAAGTTCTACGGCGGGTCCGGCCAACCAGCCGAGTTGTACGCCAAGCAAGGCCTGGATGCCGCTTCCATTGCCGCGACGGTGAAAGGGCTGCTCTAAAAAATATAACAGGGAGAGCTTCGTTGCTCTCCAGATACCAAAGGCAAAGGGATGCTCTCATCCCTCGCCCCTCAAGACTCATCGGAATATCGAGACAGGACGGAGAGGGATGTGGAATGCCGCTGATTTCTCAGCCGAGTTGAAGCTCTCTTTTGCCGATGCCATTATCTCTGCCACCGCCCGGTTCCATCAGGTTGATCTGGTGACATCCGGTAATCATTTCAAAGATTTACCGGCAGTCACCTGCTTCGCGAAGCCATGACCACCACCGCCACCATCGAGGCCATCCGCGCCCGTGCCGCCCGTTTTGCCCGTGACTTTTCCCGAGCCGGTTATGAAATGGGCGAGGCCCAGAACTTCATTCGCGGCCTTTGCGAGATCTTTGAACTGCCGGTATTAAAAGCCGTCAGCTTCGAGCATCGAGCCAGAAAACTGGGCGGCAGCCATGGCCGGATTGACGGATTTTTCCCCGGCCTGCTCCTTATCGAGATGAAGTCCACCGGCAAGGACTTGGCGTTGGCCTACCAGCAGGCCACCGAATATCTGCCCAACCTGCCCGCCGATGAGCTTCCCCTTGCCATCCTGGTCAGTGATTTTACCCATATCCATCTTTACGATTGCAAAAACCACGGCGAACCCCTCTGTTTTCCCCTTTCTGAACTGCCCACGCACATTGATTCCCTGCTTTTTCTGGCCGGTTACAAAAGCGTGATCGCTCAGCAGCAGGCGGCCATCAACCAGCGGGCCGCCGAGAAAATGGCCGACCTGCACGATGCCATGCTGGCGGGGGGATACCGGGGGCGCGACCTGGAAGTTTATCTGGTGCGCCTGGTGTTTTGCCTCTTTGCCGATGATACGGCTCTGTTTGGCCGCAACCGTCAGTTTCACGACTATCTGGTCAATCATACCAGCGCCGACGGTGACGACCTCCATGAGCGATTGGCAAAGCTCTTTGAAGTCCTTGACCTCAAGGACGAAAATCGTGCTGTCAACATGCCCGAATATCTGCGGGCCTTTCCCTATGTTAACGGCTCCCTGTTTTCCGGCCCCCTCACCACCTATTACTTTGACGAGGCCTCCCGCAATACCCTGCTGGCCTGTGCGGACGAGGACTGGGGCGTTATCAGTCCTGAAATTTTTGGTTCCCTGTTTCAGGCGATCATGCACTTTGCCGATAATGACAACGAGGCCAGGAGTAAAAAACGCCGCGAATTCGGCGCCCATTACACCTCCGAAGCCAATATCCAGAAGGCCATTGGCCCCCTGTTCATGGAGGCCCTGCGCGATGAATTCCGCTCTATCATGGCGGCCAGACAGGGCCGGGAAGCAAAACTCCGGGCCTTTCAGCGGAAGCTGGCCGCCATCAAAATCCTTGATCCCGCCTGTGGCTGCGGCAACTTTCTGGTGGTTGCCTATCGGGAATTGCGAATGCTGGAACTCGACTGCATCGAGGCCATTCATGGCCGGGAGATGCACCATCTCGATGTCGGCAACCTTATCCTCTGCAACGTCAATCAGTGTTTCGGAATTGAGATTGACGAGGCCGCTGTCCAGATTGCCACCGTCGCCCTGTGGCTCACCGATCATCAGATGAATCTGGTCGTCGGCAGTCGCCTTGGCAGCCATTTTGCCCGCTTGCCGCTGGACAAAAAAGCCCATATCGTCCATGCCAACGCCTTGACTCTTGACTGGCGGGAGGTGCTGCCGCCGGAAGAGTGCAGCTATATCGTCGGCAATCCGCCTTTTATTGGCCAGAGTTTTCAGAGCAAGGAGCAAAAGGCGGAACTGGCTGACGTGTTCGCGCAGATCAAAGGGGCGGGGGTGCTGGATTATGTCGCCGCCTGGTATGTGAAGGCGGTTGAGTATATGGCGACGACCAACGAACCACCCCCAACCCCCTCCTTGGCCAAGGAGGGGGCTTTTTGTTCACCTCCGGATTTTAGGGGAGATTTTTGCTCCCCTCCTGATTTGGTGAAAGGGGCTCTTTGCTCCCGTCCTGGTTCAGGAGGGGTTGGGGGTGGTCAGTGGCAGAAAGAGCTGAGTGGTCGTGTAAATATAAGTGCCGCCTTTGTCTCCACCAACTCCATCTGCCAGGGGGAACAGGTGGGTATCCTCTGGAAACATCTGCTGGCCCAGGGCGTGACCATCCATTTTGCCCATCGCACCTTCCGCTGGAGCAACGAAGGCAAGGGCGTTGCCGCCGTCCATTGCGTTATTGTCGGTTTTGGCCTGAGTGCCCCGCTACGCCGCACCCTCTTTGACTATGGGGATGATATCGCCGGTGAGCCGGTGGCCATTGCCGCCAAGACCATCAACCCCTATCTGGTGGACGCGCCCACGGTGTTGCTGGACAAACGCAGCAAACCCTTATGGGATGCGGCACCGGAGATGGTTTATGGAAGCAAACCCACCGACGGCGGCCATCTCCTGTTGTCACCGGAAGAGGCGGAGGCGATCCGGCACAGCGACCCCAATGCCGCCAGATATATCCGCCCCTTTCTCGGCGCGGATGAGTTTATCAACAATCTGCCCCGCTTTTGCCTGTGGCTGACCGACAGCACCTCTCAAGACCGCAGGGACTCTCAGGAAATCCAGCGCCGGATGCGGTTGGTTGCGGCCATGCGGCTGGCCAGTCCCAAGGTGCCTACCCGGAAATTAGCGGCAACGCCCTACCTCTTCGGTGAAATCAGGCAAACTGACCAACCCTATCTCCTGGTGCCACGAGTAACTTCTGAGCGACGATTATTTGTTCCCATCGGCTACTTCGAGAATGAAACTGTCTGCGGAGATGCTAATTTTATGCTCCCAAATGCCAGCCTTACCCATTTCGGCATTCTCTGCTCCACCATGCACAATGCCTGGATGCGGACGGTATGCGGACGGCTGAAGAGCGACTACCGTTACTCCAACACCATCGTCTATAACAACTTCCCTTGGCCCGCCTTGTCGGCGGCAGCCCACATTGCCAGGATCGAAGCCGCCGCCCAGGCCATTCTCGACGCAAGGTGTGGCGAAGAAGCCCGCTGCGCCGACCAGGGGCAAAAATGCTCACTGGCCACGCTCTACGCCCCCGGCAATATGCCCATCGCCCTGCTCAAGGCCCACGCCGCCCTGGATAAAGCCGTTGACGCCGCCTACGGCTACCAGGGAACCAGTGCCGATGCCGGAAGAGTGGCCTTTCTGTTTGCCCGTTATGAAGAGTTGCTTGCGAAGAAATAAGGGAAAGATGCCCTGGTAACTCTTGGTTCCCCTATGCCGTGCAGGGGAGGGCCAGGGGAAAATGAATTTTCAAGGTAAGGGGGGAGTGGTGGATGGATGATCCTCTACTACTCTTTTACTGAGGCGGTTGAAACACGGCGAATCTCCCAGCCGGAGGACGCTTGCAAAAGCGGATCGCGTGAGATTGAGGTCACAGGGTGAGTTTTTTGATCAGCCACGCCATGTTTTCTCCGAGGAGGCGCATGGTTGTCATCCCTTCCGTGTCATCGACCACCTCGCCTTTTTCGGGGCCGATGCCCACATTCCAGGAGTTTGAACCGACAAGGATCATCTGCCCAGTAAAGAAAAAATGGTTCATTGTATCCAGGGCATGAACGGCACCGGATCTGCGCACAGCCACCACAGCGGCGCCGACTTTTCGTCGAAATAGAAACCCGTTGGCCTGGCTGACCATGCCACAGCGGTCGATGAGGGCCTTCATCTCGCTGGATACATCACCGAAATAGGCTGGAGACCCGAGAAGAATGGCATCGGCAGCGGCCATTTTGGCGATACAATCATTGACGATGTCTTTTTTCAGAACGCATGTGCCGTTTTTTTCGAGAAAACAGACATAACAGCCCATGCATCCCCTGATTTCATTGCCGGCCAGCTCCACCAGTTCGGTCTCGGCCCCCGCTTTTGCCAGGGGTTCCAGAACGGCGCTGAGAAGCAGTGCGGTATTTCCCTGTTTGCGTCCGCTTCCACAGAATGCCGCCACTTTCATAGTCTTCTCCTTCAACCTCTGTTCTTCCATGGAAAGGGTCCCTTTTTCGCGCCCGCTCTCCGCCCCTCTGGTCTTTCCAGGGCAAGACCAGAGGGGATGTTTCTCTGGGAGGCAGAAAAAACTTTTTCCTGTCAGGGAAAGATGACTCGGGTCATTTGCCGGCAGATGCGGAGCTCCTGACCCGAGCGGCAAGGGGCTTGCTCAAACACCGACCAGGGGAAGTTCCTTTTCGACGGTGAAATAGACCAGAAAAGTCGGTTCCTCGTTGTCATCGGTATATTTGCGGCGTTTGATTTGATTCACCAGATCCGGGTTGCTTTCCTCGCGGGTCTTTTTCAGAAAGAGTCGTTTTCCCTGATACCCCGCGCCTTCTTCTATAAAGAGAAAGGTCGCGGAAGGGTTGGATTGCAGGTTATGATGGGTGAGGCGGTCTCGCATGATAAAGGCCAAGGTCTTTTCCTCGAGGAAATGGGGACGCGAATATATCGCAGCATCAACCTTTCCACCACTGTCTGCTGTAGCTAACACACCGATTCCTTTTATATTTTCGAAGTATTCCTGTAATTTTTTCATGATCATCCTTTGTGCCGTGCACATATTCATTTGGTTTGGGAAGGGGGTGCAGACGCACTCTCACCCCCGTTGATTGTTCCTTCCACACTCTCGTGATCCGTGTTTTGAATCACACTTCGGTTGTGCTGTCCACGATTTAACGGTAGATACGGGCTGCCTTCTTTGCAATGGGAGATTAAGGATGGGTGAATGGTAGTATTTCCCCCTGCTTTCTCGAGCTGTTCGGGGATTTACTCCCGGCAGATTGGGCTTTTCCTTCCATTCTGACCCCGTCAAATCAGCCTTGAGCGCGGTATCGGTGGAGGAGGATGGCCCACTCACCATTCCTTCAGCTGCCATCGGAGAGCTGTGATTCCGGAGAGCAGGGGCGCAACTCCGTCCGGACAGGCCTGCTCCCATGATACCAGCAGCACATTGCAAGGGGGTTTTCTTCCCGGCATGGGATGGTGGAATTCTCAAAGGCCATGCGGGGGGTCAAAGCAAACAATGGGTGGGGGGCGGAGCAAACCGTCAATCCACCGGGACGGCCAACCCCGCAGCCCGTTCATGGCCCCGAGGAGGGCTCCCAGCACCGCACCCCGGCCGGAGTTGTCGCCACCGCACATGGTGTTGGCGATCAAGCCCTGTTCCGGGGCGTCACGATATTTCAGGGCAAGATAGAGGCTTGCCGGAACGGCCTGATCAACATAGCAGGCTGATGAAAAATGTCTCCCGACAACCCTTGTATCCGGGTAAGGGATGAGGTCCTCGAAAACCTGAGGGTCAATATCCAGGGCTGAGTCTTCCGCCCCCGCGCTAATGGCCCGGGGAAGTGATTCACCGCGAAGAAGATGGAGAAGGGTGGCTGCAAGGAGCGCCCCCCATTTTTTCATATCATCCCCGCCATGGGTCAGAGCGAGATGTTGCAGGGAGATTTCCCTGGCAAGGGCCGGATCCCGAGAAAAGGCAACCGTCAACGGGAGCATCAGGCTGAATCCGCCAATATGCTTCTCGTCCGTGCGGCCGCACGAAGATGGATCTTGACCGCAGCCGTAATTGTTGAAAAAATGTCTGAGGTATTCTTCCACATAGGTGTCGTTATGACGGCCCGGAGTTGTCATAAAGGCAATGAGGCAATCCAGCCAGGTGTCGGCTGAGTAGTTGCCGTCGCGCTGCAGCAGCAGGAGAAGCTCCCTGGCAAGTTGAAGGTTGAGGGTGTTTTCCCCGGCCCGGAGGAACTGGTGGTAGTGGATATCCCTTTTGCCCCAATATTGTCGCTGATCGTGCAGAATGTCGCAGGATTTCTTTGTCGGAGTGTAGGATGATCGCCAGAGAATGGAGTCGGGGTGCGGGTTTCGGGGTTGGAGGTAATCGGAGACCTTACCGTAATCCTCTTGCAGTGCCTGAGTGTTATAGTACCAATGAACAGGCATTGCCAGGGCGTCGCCGATAAACATACCGATAATGGCGCCGGAGACGCGATCCATGGATGAAAGTGGATTTGTCATGGGATTTCCAATTTTTTTATAGAGGTACCTTGTGAGCTCAGCGCCGCTGACCTGAGCGTTGGAAGGAACAGGAGAGCAGGCAGGGTCCTGCTCTGTCGGCGAGTCGTACAGTGGTCAGTGGCACTGGCACGCGTCGCACCTTTATACAAGATTTGGCAAAGGGCTTTCTTCCAGACGTCCCTCTCCTTGGTTGGCGGGTTGGGGTTCACCGCAGGGGAAACTCCCCATTCCAGTTGCAACAATGTGCTTTCTCCGGGCACCTGTCAATGTTTGCTTGGGTTCCAAGGAACAGATAAGAGATGTTCGCCGCCATTCCTCCCCTGTCCCTGGAAGCCTGTAAAGATTCCACGAAAGCGCTGACGGGTGATGGTTTTGCCCATCGGCAGGCCTCGTTAAAATAAACCATTGCCTCCGGTGCGCCCCTGCTTATGGTGTAGGGAAAATAAAGCCAGTACCATCTTCAAAAAAACGATCAGGGGTTTGTCTATTCTTCACCCCGCAGGGAGGTATGACAATGCGCGCGATATTTATGGGAATTATGCTCCTTGCTGGAAGCGGGTGCGCTGGCATCGATGTGAGCCAATACGAGAAAAATACCCCGAAGCTGGACCTTTATCAGTATTTCCAGGGAGAGACCACCGGGTGGGGAATCGTGCTGGATCGCAGCGGCAGGCTTACCCGGCAATTTGTGGTGACCATTGACGGTCAGGTTGATGATGGCGGCAATCTGGTCATGGAGGAAGCCTTTGCCTGGAGTGATGGTGAAAGATCAAAAAGGACCTGGCGGATCAGCAAGGATGGTGACCATGCCTATGTTGGCCGGGCCGGAGATGTGCTTGATAAGGCTCAAGGGCGTGCCTCCGGAAATGTTCTGAGCTGGAACTATGTTCTGGCTGTGGAAAGCGATGGGTCCACCTGGCATATAGATTTCGATGACTGGATGTTTCTCCAGCCCGATAATGTTCTTATAAACCGCACCACCATGAGCAAGTTTGGCTTGCGTGTGGGTGAGATAATCATTGTCTTTCGCAAAGACGGGAAACAGGAAGGGAGGTAGTGCCATGATTCGAGGGATAATGATGTTCCTGACAGCGGTCGTCTTTTTTTCCGGACCAAGCCATGCAGCAGTTTCCGGGATGAATCTGGTGGGAAAGGGTGAGATTTACTATCTGGGCTTTATCAAGGTGTATGATGCTGCCCTGTATGCCAACACCGGTGGGGGCAGCCAGGAAATTATGGGTCCCGAAACTTCCCGCTGCCTCAAACTCACCTACGATGTCTCTTTGAAGGTGAAAGACTTTGTTCTGGGGGCTGAAACCGTTCTCGCCCGTCAGCATTCGCCAGAGGAACTTGCCAGGCTGCGAAAGGAAATCGACATGCTCCATGCCGCCTACCGGGATGTTCAGAAAGGTGACAGTTATTATCTGTGTTATGACGCCCCGAATCGCTTGACCACCTTGACCCTGAATGACACCGAACTGGTTGCTGTTCCCTCAAGGGAGTTTGCCGATGCCTATTTTGGTATCTGGCTGGGAGCGGTTCAACCCCTTGACGAAAAGTTGCGAGACCGGCTGCTGAAGGGATCAGACAAAGACCTGGTGGCCAAATGAAGGCTGTGACGGGGCCTTTGGGTGGTGTGCCGCAGATCCAGCGATGGGAACCGGGAGACAGTCATCTGCATCGGGTGGCAGGTGGTCCGGGCAAGCGTAAGGGAATGGTGCGCCCATGAATCCCCTTGTCAACATTGCCATTAATCAGGCCATCTGGTTTCTCTGCGTCGTCTGGGGCAATGGCGGGGCGCTTTTTGCCTTGCCCCTTCTGGCGCTGAACATTTTTCTTTCTCGCCACAGAAAAGCTGACTTGCAGATGATTGGTCTGCTCCTCTTTGGAGGGGTCCTCATTGACGGCACCCTCCAGGCCATCGGTTTCTTCAGCTTTACCTCGGCGGGTTTTCCCATCCCCTTCTGGCTGGCGGTTGTCTGGGCGGCTCTGGCGGCGCTGCCGCATCACAGTCTGGCGTGGATGAAAAAGCGAATGTTGCTTTCCATACTCTTTGGCGCCATCGGCGGCCCCCTTGCCTATTGGGCTGGAGTTCGCCTTGGCGCGGCGACCTTCCACTGGCCGCTGCCTTCTTCACTCATCCTTCTGGCTCTGGTATGGGCATTTTTATGGGCAGGGGTTATGGCCATTGCCGCCCGGCAATCCGTCCATCAGCCTGGTGATGTTGCAGCACCGGGCTGATCCCCGGCCTGCACCCCCCAGCCTGTCTGGCCTGTCCCCGGCGCAAGCCGCCAGGATACTTGATACCATGGACATACCCACCATCCTTCGCGGATGGTGGATCATTGGCAGCCGTCTCTTTTTAAATCCTTGATCAGGCGGATCACCGCCAGCTCCTTGGCCTTCGCTTCAATATCCA
>JACDZF010000002.1 GCA_013426795.1 Desulfocapsa sp.
CTTTACAACCGGAAATCGTGTTGACCTGCTGATAAACGCCGATCGTACCTACACTGAGATGCTTGCCGCGATTGCGGATGCCACTTCCTATGTTCTTGTGCAATTTTATATCATCAAAGATGGCGTGATCGGGCAGCGTCTCATCCAGGCGCTGATCGACAAGGCACGGGTCGGGGTCAAGGTCTATTTTCTCTACGATGAAATCGGCTGTTTGCAGCTGTCTTAAGCCTTTTTAGAAAAATTGGTCAGTGAGTCGGTACAGGTTTCTGGTTTTAAAACAACCCAGGGCAGGCGAAATCGCTTTCAAATCAATTTTCGCAATCATCGAAAGCTGCTTGTCGTTGACGGGCGGATCGGTTTCATCGGCGGCCATAACTTGGCCGACGAGTATCTGCACTACCGTGATACCCATTTACGAATTGAAGGGCCTGCCACCCAACAGATGCAGCTCAGTTTTATGAAGGACTGGTTCTGGGCGACCCGCCAGATCCTTGAGGTAAACAAAGTCATCGAGCCGCACCCTTCAGACCTACAGAGTGTGGCAGTAGTGAACACTGGCCCAGCCGACTGCAAGGCGGCCTGCAGCGCCTTGTTTGCCACCATGATTCATTCGGCGAAGCACCGCCTGTGGCTGACCAGCCCCTATTTTGTACCGGATGATGTAACGGTTCGTGCCCTTGAGGCAGCAGCCATCTGCGGCGTCGATGTTCGGCTTCTGCTGCCGGGGAAAGCTGATCATCTTTTTGTCGAACTCGCCTCATACACCTACTATGCCCAATTGATCCGATGTGGTGTGAAAATTTTCCGCTACCAGGTTAAATTTCTTCATCAGAAAGTTGTGCTGGTGGACTGGATTCTGTCTGGGGTCGGCACCGTAAATCTTGACAATCGCTCTCTTTATCTTAATTTTGAGGCGACAGCTCTTATCGCTGACAAAGGATTTGCGGCACAGGTCGAGGCCATGCTCCAGGCTGACTTCGAGGAAAGTGAACCTGTCAGGCAGGATCATTTGAATACGAAGCCGTTTTACTTGCAGGTGGCCGCCAGGGTCGCGCGCCTGGCATCGCCCCTGTTATGAGCGTACGGTCTGATTCTTCAAGGATCTTCAACAATAAGAATCATATGTGGTGGAGAAGTTGATCAAGATGAGTATGAAAATGAAATGGTTCTTGATTGGTGGCTGCATTCTCCTGTTGCTTGGTTTTTATCAGGTCTTGACAGCTCTTGCTCCTGAACAGGAGAAAATGTTCCGGAGTCAGGTGCGTGATACGGTAAAAGAGAAATTCCCGGAGCAGGCAG
The DNA here is from genome assembly GCA_013426795.1 of Desulfocapsa sp. Classification (GTDB taxonomy): domain Bacteria; phylum Desulfobacterota; class Desulfobulbia; order Desulfobulbales; family Desulfocapsaceae; genus UBA2270. The sequence continues at coordinate 1,300 of JACDZF010000002.1, forward strand.
AGAACTACTCAAAAACCATTGGTCTTTTCCCTTTCGGTGGAACGCAGGGAGGGCTGAGAGAAGAAAAGCAGGGGCAACCCGCCGTGGTCCTGGTCCACGGCCTGGATGATCCCGGCATAGTATGGCAGAATCTGGCACCAGCACTGTTACATGAAGGGTATCGCGTCTGGCATCTGGAATATCCAAACGATCAGCCGATAGTCGAGTCGACAATGCTGTTTTTTGAAGAACTTAAAAAACTACGCCGCCTTGGAGTCGATCACATCGCCATTGTGGCCCACTCCATGGGCGGGCTGGTCTCCCGTGAACTGCTGACAAGCAGTGCCATTGACTATGGCCATTTTGTGCAGCAGCAGCTGGCACCGCGGGTTGAAAAACTTATCATGGTTGGAACCCCGAACCATGGTTCACAAATGGCACGTTTCATACTCTTTACCGAGGTTCGAGATCATCTGGACCGGTTGCTCAAGGGACAGGCAAGCGGACTCGGGTTCGTTCTCGATGGTGCAGGGGAGGCAAAAATTGATCTGCTTCCGGGGAGTCTTTTCCTGACCAGGTTGAATGGTCGCCCACATCCAGCAGGGGTGAAAATGTTTATTATTGCCGGTATTACGGCGCCATGGAGTGAGACTCAGATCAATGATTGGCTCAACAGTCTCGATGAAAAAGTACGGCGAGACAGTTCTCAAGAGATAGAGAAAATAAGCAGTGCTCTGAAATCAATGTCTGATGGATTGGGGGATGGTCTGGTCACTGTTGAATCGGCTCGTCTTGAGAATGTCCCCTTGAGCACAGTCTCCGGAACGCATCTGTCGATGATTCGCAATATTGCCATGGACAGCGATCGTGTTCCGCCCGCTGTGCCGATAATAGTCAACCAACTAAAAAATGAACAGTGAGTACCATACGAAGAAGAGACAGTCAGCCCACGGGAATCCGTGCCAAGAGAGTTCGCAAGCTTTGCATAACTCTTTAAGAGATCATCTCCGCAACAAGGGAAACAAACACTATGTCACCACTCTTGAAGAGTCGATTACTTCTCGCAACAGCCGTCGTTGCAGTAATTATTGTCGCGGCAGTGGCCTTCTTCTATCGACCGACCCGTCTCGCTCTGGAGCGGGCGGAGTCTTTACAGTTCCAGAGAATGCAGGTAACCAGGCTGGCCGATGAGGGTGGCTACCGTTTCTTCTTTATTACCAATCGTGGGCAAGCGACCATGTCGGGTGAGCCTCTGAAGGATCTTGTCTCCAATCAACGTGTCGACTCTCTCCAGTTTGGCCTGTTCGATACCCAGATCAAGTTATCAATGGGTCTGGGTAAGCTTATAAATCCCACCGACTGGTTTCAAAACGAGGAGATTCAACTGAACAATGTCGAACTGCTTCACCAGGATACATTTGTGAAACAGCTACGCGATCAGGTGGACCGCTCGCCCTATAGATCTGTCCTGATCAAGATAAATGGTTTCAGGGAACGATTTCCTTCCGCACTGCGCAAGACGGCATTTTTAAGTTATGTCCTGGACATAGATTCACCGGTTGTGGTTTTCGACTGGCCGGGAGATCAGGGGGCCAATCCCATAGGATACCGTCGGGCGCAAAATGTGGCGAATGCCTCCGGGGTACAACTCGCCCAGGCAATACGAATCATAATAGAGGAGGTTGAACCTGACAAAATCTGGCTGGTTGCCAACAGTATGGGAGCGCAGGTTGTGGTCACCACGTTCAGCGCACTCTATCGGGATAGAGATTTGGCAGAAATACCGAAAAAGATAGAAAGTGTGGTGTTGACCGCACCCGATGTCGACAAGGGACAGTTTAATGACCAGTTTAAAAAAGAAACAGCAGCTCTATCGAACAATCTCATCGTCTACGTTTCTTCCAATGATCGTGCGCTGCTGATGAGCAGAATACTGAACCGTGGCAGACGGTTGGGCGAAAGTACTCTGAACATCGACAACCCGGATCAGACCCAGGAGGCTGCTGAACTCTATGATCTGGTTGTGCCGGATGAGCAACTTGTCACGCTTGTTGACGTTACGCCGATTAATCGAACCAGAAATTTTCATAACTTCAGCCTGGAGACACCGGAATTTTTCGATGATCTCTATCTTCGCCTGGTCAATGATGGAATTATGCCGCACAGTCGCCCGGAGCATGAGGTGAAAGGAGCTGATGGCCGTTCCTACCGGATTTTGACACGGGGGCAATGAACGGGAAACAAACCGGGGGTTCAGTGTAATGCTTCTTGAGGGGAGTGCAAGGGACTAATAAAGGAGCAGCAAAATACCGGAAACACCAATTAACACAAGAATGATTGCGACAACCACCGTAAACGACATGTGTTCTTCGTAACTATACTGATCCGATCGGATTTGCCGGATACTCTGCCTGTGCATACGAATTCCTGCCACCAGCCCAATTATGCCAAGAATCATGAAACTTATGCCGAATATCAGGGGCGCATTTAACCTGACGAGCATTCTTCCAGCGTGCGAGGCGTTATACTCTGCTTCATAAAGTTCATACGCTTGAGCGATGGCAAACCCGAAGCCGATCAGGGAAATAGCGGTGCGAGTCCAGGCCATAAGCGTCCGGGCGGCAGCATCGCGGGTACGCATTTTAGCGAGCTCATTGGTCAAATTGTGTTTATTATCGGTCTGACTCATGGAATTATTGCTCTGGGGAATTATCATTTAAAGTGCCAAGCTGCATGCCTAAACAACGTATGGTTAGAATAATTTCTCACATGATGTGTCGCGCTGATACCGACTTCACCATCAAACTGCCTTTCTTGTGCAAACGAACTGCTTGCTAACGCAATTCATACTGTGTGCGTTGATTATGCCTTCACCCATTGAAGTGGTCAAGTAAAAATGGACACTTTTCTCAGGCCGCTTTGTTCAAAGTCATCATTTTTTCAAAGTCTTTTAAACTGATGGCATCCCAAAATGAAAGATCTCACCGTTGCCAAGTTCGTAAAAACCTCAATTCTTGATGGATAAGTAAAAAACTTCATAATGGAGGCGTGCAATTTTTCTATTATTTCTGAGTATATGCGGTACGTCGGAATGATATAAAAATTGCAGCTACGACAAAAGGAAGAGTTTTTACGACGCCATTACAGTTTATATTTTGGCACTCGCCGGGCATCTTTGGTCAACCACTCACGCTTTTCTGGTGATACCGCAAATGGCGAGTCCTTTTCATCAAAGACCAGGTTGAGGTTATTCGGATCTGAAATACCGAGACCCAGTTCCCTGGCACGCTGAATAACGACCCAGTCCCAGTTGCTAAACTCCTCATCGCAAAGCTTGGGATCGGTTCCCCTGAATAGATTCCTTTCTTCAGGCCATTTCAGATCTTTGATAAGACCCTTCAATGCCTCAACCCAACCTGTGGGTTGCGGTTCATAATGCCCTAGCAAGCCATCCGGGGCCAAAAGCGTGCCGTAGCGCAATATAGCCAGGCCGAGAACATCGGCGGCGATGATATCATTGGCTGCTAAAACCATGTTGGTGTGGCAAAAGGGGTGATCCGTCCCGTCTGGCCCACCGGTCAGAATGATTTGCGTGGCGTCGGCGACGCACAATCTTTCCTTTTTTATATGAACCAGGTGCAAGTCAGCTATGAGTTCAGTGTATAACGGCTCCGTTCGGATCGGATCGTGCTTGCTCAGGTCGTTTAAGAGATGCCGATTGTTTTTAAGATAATTTAACTGGTGCATCCAGACGCGGTCATCCGGACGCATGATCCCAACCCAGTTTTTAATCGCCATTGTGTATTGAGACCAGATATGGGTCGATAACCGGAACACGTTGATGATATGATCCGCTTTGTCCAGCAGCTTCGGAACATAGAATCCGGGTATCGGCTCCTTAAGCTTTCGATCGAACAGGCGCGGCAGGTACTTTCTGATCGCCGTGCCCCCGCCAAGCTTATCGGCACCTTTTAATTGCCGGCGGAGCCATTGGGCGGAAAGATTGGTTCTTTTTGCAGGATTTTCATCATCTTCTGCCAAAAACTCATGCCTGCGCCAGCCGTCCTCACGAAAGGTCGTGATGTGAATGCGATCCCTGGCATCCATCTCATCACCGACATTGGCAACAGCTTCATAAATTCCAGCTTTTTTGAACGATTTGATGGTGTGGTCTTTATCCAACCCTGCGAAACTCCCGGTTTTCCAATGTTTTGTCATTGTGTGCTCAAAACCCATTTCATCGGCCACATATACCTTGGCTGCACCACGTTCGAGGCACATCCGGACCAACTCGGCACAGGATATCGGGCTCGCAGTAAAGGGAAACAGCCCGGCAGAATTGAGGGCAGGCTTGATGACAACAGTTTGTCCCGGCTCCAGCCAATCCATTCCCCCGGTCAACTCAACAACCCGGCGGATGGCTTCTCCGATCCGGGATGGATCTGCATTTTCTGCGATTGCTGCGGTGCCGTTCGGGGTCTTGCGGTCTTCCACTGCATTCATTGAGACCTCCTTCTCTGGTCAATCCAGGAGAATATAAGGGTTTTTTAGCTTGCTTACGCAATTGTCACAGTCTTGGCCATGTGCCGTCTGCACCAAATGCTATAGAAAATGCCGATGACGGACCCCAGGAGCATATAGTTGATAATGGTGAAGATGACCAGCTGCCCGTAATCATACAAACCTGCAATAAAAAGGGCGAGCCCCACATTGCGGGCGATACTGGCGATGGCTAGAATTGAACCAGTCTCCAGGGATGGACCTCCAAGCAAATGGCCGATCGCCAGTCCCCCACCTGCCATAGCAATAATCCCCAAGACAGGCATCCAGCCCAACAGCAGCATCGACCGGACATCAGCGACTGCAGCAAGCAAAACGATCAGCAACAGGGCCATAAGTCCAAACATGACGTCAGCGATCACGCGTACAGGTTTGCCGATACGTTCGGCGGTGCCAGGGGCAAATCTTCTGATCAGCAGACCGATAAGCACCGGCAGAAAGGTGACTTCGCCGACCTGCAAGGCGACTTGGTAAATAGATACCCGTGCGGTTGGAAAGTCAAAGCAAGCATTAAAGATGCCCACAATAACCGGGGTGACTATCACCGCCAGCAAGGCCAGCGTTAATTGCAGGCTGGGGGCGTATGTCGTGTGTCCAGCAGCCATCTGGGTTCGCTTGTTCGTCAGCGGGGCGCCGGGAGCAGCAGCCAGCAGGGCAAGGCCGGTTGCCTGTTCAATCGACAGGTTGAACACCATGAGCAATACTGCCACCCACAAGGGGACCAAAACGACGACCGCCAGCAGGGAGCGGACCAGCAGTTCACGTTGTCTCCACAGGGATATCAGATCCCGGATTGGATAGTTGATCCCTATCCCAAGCATGAGAGTGAAAATAGTTGCGGTAATAAAATACATGATGATCGAATTTTCCATAATGTCCTCTTTCTACTCTTGTTTGATGGAGAGGTCAGGGGGCTTTAATCATGGCGCTTCACGTCCGACACTCTCCACCTCTGCCAGGGCCAATGGCCGGACACTTCAACTTCAATGAATAAATGAAGAAAGGACCGAATGGCCACCAGCATTCCTAAGGTTGCCAAGGAGGTATAGGAGAATTCCAATGTTACGGTGACAATGATATCGGCAATCAAGAGCAGATCAAGAGCCACCAGCAAGGAACGCCCAAACCCGGTGCGAAGTTGCCTATATGCGGCATTACGGTCCGTCGTCTTCAGGATTTGCTGAAAATAGCGGCCCCCGCATATTACACTGCCAATGAACAGGACGATTACAGCTGCTACCTCGAATGCTCGATAGGCGATTTCGAAAAATTCCTTCATCTGGCTGTCCTTCGCCCCCATGGATGTTAGTAAAAAATAAGTCGTCAATGATCATGAAACGAGGCCACCTGGCTTTCACCCGTTCGCGGAAGCATCAAAAACGACCAAGTCATACCACCACAATTTTTCAAAGAAATGGCAGCCGTCCTTCGCACTCTGCTCATTGCGACCAGGGTCCCGATCAAGAATCTCACCAATAGTCCGCTGGCCATCGATGGCCTCAAACCATCGCTTCTCCTTATTATCAATGGCCAGGAAAAGGTCGGCATCGTTGTTGCTTTGATTGAGGAGGACTGCGGCGGCCTGCGGCGGCACACGCTCTTCAACGCATAGCGCTTCATGCCGCCTGATAGGAACGAATTGCTGCCGGGGTCTGTCCTCCAGACGGAGAATATGATCATCTGCTGGTGCGTCGCTACGGGAGACAATAAGGCTGTGTCGCACCATGGTCCCGCGCAAGAGTTCCATCGCCGCATACTGCTCAGCAGGAGGAAGCCCGCTCAGCCGACCACCGTGAGGTGTTCCTGCAATCTTTCCGCACTTTGCCAGATAAGGCGCCTGAAAAAGCCAGCGATCGAAGGACAGCCCCGCCTGTTCAATGAAATCAAAAAGCTGTGCAACCGTATAGGCACGATCTTGGGGATGCAGAAGAGCATCTGCCAGTCCGACCTTGGTCCGAAAGTCCGCCGCGCGTCCAAGCAGTGGTGCCAGAGGATGATCGGCTGGTATCGCCATCAGGGTGTTTGCCAGGTCGTTAATTTCCTGGTCGGTTATGCCAACATTCAAGCGCCGGCAGTACTCCTGCAGCATGTACACACCGGTCCGTCCATAGGCAGCATAGACCATCAGGTGCATGATACCGTCAGGCTTAAGTGTGTCACGCAGGGCCTGCAAACCGGTGTCGGGATCCGTCAGATGGTGCAGTACCCCGGTGCAGATCACCTTGTCGAACTTTTGCCCGAGTTCACCGACCTTTTCAAGCGCCATTTGGTGAACCTCCAGGTTGGTTAAATTATATCTCTGTTTTAACTCCTTGGTGTGTTGAATGCTCGTTGTGCTGATATCAATACAGACAACATGGGCAGCGGGCTGACGAAGGGCATGCCTGGCTGCTTGGGCGGTGCCGCAACCGGCGACGAGAATAGACAACTCTTCGCGGTAGGGCCTGGTCGGCCAGAATAGATGATACTCTGCATGACGCCTTTGCGGGTCTTGCCAACGCTCTCGATACCCATCCAGATCCTGCACCGGAGGTGGGTAGGGATGGTGATCATAAAATGATTCCACCGCCCCAGCGTTATCCGCCGTCTTCTTATTGTGTGCAGGCCGAGTGTACATATACATGCCAATAAATAACCCAAATACTCTGAAATATTTTCCTTAATAAGGTTTGTTTCCGCCGGACTTGTTTGTTCACGAAATTTTGGCTGAACCGTCGTAAGCTATCACAGGGTGACGCCCATCAAGCCGCCGACCTGATCCAGGTCCAGGTCAGGTTGTTGTTCTTTGCAAGAAGCATTCATCGCGTCCACAAGCACACGGAAGGATGATTTGCCGTGCAGACGACATGTTTGCCGGAGAGAACAATACGTTCCACTCAGCGGCTGCCTTTTTTGTTGTTGGTCCCCTGGCTGCGTTTCCGCCAGAGGACGGCATGACACAGCATCCGTTCACCGAAGTTGTTGGTTGGGTCAACACCCTTCTCCAGCAGGAAGGTGAACGATGAGTCCATTTCCGTATCGAGATGGCGGACAAACTTTCCCGCTTCACTGTCGGCCGATATACAGCGCAATCAGCCGGTTAAACCGGTCATAAAATGCTCGCCACTCGGCTTTGGTCGGAGGATCCTTGGCCATTTTGCATAAGCGCCGCAACTCGTCCCTGACCCAGGAACCGCATCTGGCCAGATCCGGTTCCTTTCGTTCGGCCAGTCCCCTGGCCCGGCGGATCAGGTGAGCCAGACAGCTCTGGCGCGCATTCACCCAGTCCTGGTAAAGCCGGTAGCCGACGCTGACCAGGATGCCGTCCAGGAACCGATCAAAGCTTCAAAAGCTGCCCGGGAGCGATTGGTGTGGATCATGAAGAAGGCGACCACCGAACTGGCCATGACCCAGAGCCAATCCAACTTGCCGCTGTTTTTCCAGGCGGTTTCGTCGATATGGTTGACAGCCACGCTACGGGCCTTGTCCCTGATTGCCTCGTAATGGGGCAGGATGGCCCCGGATGCCCGGTCAATAATTTCCTGAATCGCTCCGAGGCTGATATTGAAGCCCAGCACCGAGGAACAGAAGGATTGGATGGTCTGCCGACTGTTGCCGTCGATACCGCCGATCTCGGCCACCAGGGCACAGAGACGGGGGCCGAAGCCAGTTTGAAATGTTTCGGAGAAGTACCCCTTGCCGGTTTTGCCGCAGGCGTTGCACTTTCCCCGGTAGAGGGTGAAGTGAATAACCGTCATCACGATCTCGGGCAGCTCGATGTGCTGGTGGGTATGGTAGGGTCGTAACTCCGTAAACGTATGGCAACAGCAGATGCAGGGGCTGGGAGGCACCACCTCGATCCTGGTTGGGGGGATGAGCTGCTGGTGGCGCGGTGCCCTTTGTGGCCTTTGCGTCCACCGGGCTTGCTCTTGTTGGGTTTGGGCGCGTTTTCCTGGTAGGGCGAGTTGGATAAAGGCGGTTTGCTGGCTTGATTGTCAAAGATCCGAAAGCGGAAACAGCGCCAGCCATCTCCGTAGTGTCAATCGTGCATGCACGGCGATCCATCCGCTCGCCGAGGAGAGCGGTAGCTTTCCCGCATACGGGGCGGTAAAGTGAGTTCGCCAACCGGCCCTGATCCCTGTGTCGGCAGTGACCTTACGGATCTCGGCCAAATCGTTATGGTTGAGGCGGCGACCCCGGATCGGGTAAATAGGTGCTGCTGTATCCATGACAGCACCGGAGCAAATGCTGGTTTATGACGTCAGCAAAAAATACACCCCGTGATCAGTTACGAACCGTCTGGTCTGCTGATAACTGTTTGTTGCTTGCCGGCCCCGGGTGCAGCCGGCAAGGTTGCACCCGGGGCGGCAAGAAGTCTATATCTTCGAACTCCAGGCATCCTCCATCCTGCTCAATACCTGATCGATGGTAAAACTGGCCGGTTTCATACGCGGTGGAAACTCATTGAATGTAGACAGAAAATTCTGCACAATGGAATTGCCGGCGTAGTTCAAATAAACCCGGTCGATCACCCAGTCAAAGTAGGTGTTGGAGGTGATGTCCGCCCGTTCAAAGGGATCGGTGCGCAGGTTGAACAGTTTAGGGAAGCGCAGGAAGACAAAGGGTTCCATCCAGATCGCAACAGTCCCCTGGACACGCTGCTCGGCGAATACTATCTTCCAGTTGTCGTAGCGCACGGCGACCATATCACCGTCATCGGAAAAGTAGATAAAGCCCGGCCGGGGGCCTTTCGCCTCTTTTCCAGTGAAATTGGCCAGGAAATCGTAACCGTCGATGTGTACCTTGAAGGTTTTGTCGCCGACCTTCATACCTGCCTTCAGTTTTTCCTTGATATCCGGTTCGCCGGCTGCGGCAAGCAGGGTCGGCAGCCAGTCCTGATGGGCGACAATTTCGTTGGAAACCGTCCCCGCCGGAATTTTACCAGGCCAGCGTACCACGGCCGGGACGCGGAAGGCACCCTCCCAGTTGGAGTTTTTCTCATTGCGGAACGGTGTCATGCCGGCATCGGGCCAGGAGTTCATGTGAACACCATTATCAGTGCTGTAAAAAACGATGGTATCATCAGCGATCCCCAGCTCGTCCAGATAATCCAGCATCATGCCCACATGCTTGTCATGTTCCACCATGGTATCATGATATTCCGATTGCCAGCGTCCTGCCTGGCCGATGATTTCCTTGGGTGGATGGACTCGAAAATGCATCCAGGTGGTATTGAGCCAGACGAAGAAGGGCTTGCCTGCGTCCAGGGACTGTTTGATGAAGCCCTTTGCCGCCTCAACAAACTCGACATCGCAGGTCTCCATGCGTTTTTTGGTGAGCGGGCCGGTATTCTTGATCTTCTGTTTGCCCACCCTGCCCCAACGGGGCTCTACGGTAGGGTCGTCGACATCCGTGGCCCAGCAGTGCAATACGCCCCGCGGTTTGAAGTTCTTATGAAATTCCGGAAAATCCTCTTCCGGCGGATAATCCGCGTGCTCCGGCTCTTCTTCGGCATTGAGGTGATAGAGATTGCCCAGGAACTCATCAAAGCCATGGGCTGTCGGCAGGTACTTATTAAGGTCGCCGAAATGGTTTTTGCCGAACTGACCGGTGGCGTAGCCCATCGGTTTGAGTAATTCGGCAATGGTGACATCTTCGGCCTGCAAGCCTACATCAGCGCCCGGCATACCGACCTTGGTCAGACCGGTACGGTAAGGACTCTGGCCGGTGATAAAGGCAGCCCGGCCAGCCGTGCAGCTCTGCTGTCCATAGTAATCAGTAAAACGCATTCCCTCCTTGGCGATGCGGTCGATGTTCGGCGTTCGGTAGCCCATGAGCCCATCGCTGTAACAGCTCAGGTTAGTGATGCCAATGTCGTCACCCCAGATAACAAGAATGTTCGGTTTTTTCTTTCCATCCATAATCTGATCTCCATTGAAGGTTCGTCTATACCGTTCTCCCCTGGGAAACGGCCCTTTTAATCTTTAGCGCTGGGACTGACCGGATAAAAACCGGCCGTAAATTTGCTAAAGAGTTTGAATTACCGCAGGATATTAAACAGCGATTGCTGCCGGGCATGACACTTTTTAAATTTGAGGCCGCTGCCGCAGGGACAGGGAGCATTTCGCCCGACCTGTGCCATCTTGGCGTCTTTTTTGGCGTCTTCACGCTGCATCACCTGCATCACGTTTTTTGCATCGACACCTTGTTTTATGAGCTGGGACAGCACCTCAATGGACCAGTCGATGTGATTAAAAAAGGCTTTGTAGCCGACGCAGAGGTAATTGAGACCGACCTCGCCATCCGGCGTCGCTATAAACCTGTTCCTGGGGCACTCCCCGTGACAGGCAAAGAGCACCTCGCATTCACGGCAGTAGCGCGGCAGGGTCTCGGCCTTATTGAGGCCGAAGGTTCTCTGCTGTTTGGATCCAGCCATTTCAGCCATGGGCGTCTGCTGGATGTTGCCGAGCAGATAATCGGGTTCGACAAAGTGATCGCAGGAGTAGAGGTCGCCATTATGCTCGATGGCGAGGCCGTGGCCACAGACAGGATCGAAGATACACATGCCTGAGGAAGGAAATTTCATCCAGGCACGAACCATGGCCTCGAAGGTCTGCACGAAAATCTTGCCCACATCCTTTCTGACCCACTCATCGAAAATGGTGATGAGGAAGTGTCCCCACTGTTCAGCGGTCACTGTCCGTTCCGAAACCGTGGAACCTTGCTGGTAAAGGGTGATTTCACCATTTTGATTCAGTCGCTCGATGGCAGGGATAAACTGAATCCAGGATGTTTTGACCTCGTCCCGCAGAAAGCGGTAGACTTCAAGCGGGTGAGCCCCATTAGTGCGGTTGACGGTGACGAGGACGTTATACTCGACGCCGTGCTTTTGCAACAGCCGGATGCCGGCCATCACCCGGTCAAACGTTGGTCCCCCGGCTTTATCGACACGGTGGGTATCATGGAGTTCTCGGGGACCATCAAGACTGATGCCTACCAGGTAATGGTGTTCGCGGAAAAATTCGCACCAGTCATCGTTCAGCAGAGTGCCGTTGGTCTGGATGGTGTTTTCAAAAGTCATCCCGGGTTTGCGGTATTTCTCCTGCAGGGCGATGGCCTTGCGGAAAAAGTCCAGTCCCATCAGGGTCGGCTCCCCACCCTGCCAGGCGACCGACACATTCAGGTTATGCTGCGCTTCTATAAGCTGTGAGATATAGCTCTCCAGTACCTCGTCGTTCATCCGGAAATGACTATCCGGATACAGTCTCCCTTTTTTCAGGAAAAAACAGTAATCGCAGGCCAGATTGCATCGTGACCCGGTGGGCTTAGCCAGGACGTGAATATGCTGAGGAATGTTTGTTGCACTGCTCATTGGAAAGGACGTCCTTTATCTGTGCACCGAGATGATGGCTGAGACAGCAGCGATTGATCTGTCCATAAGAGTCGTAGCATAATTATTAAATAAGACCGACGTATGCGAAAACGGTAATTTATTATATCAAATCCTTCAAATGAAACCAATGCTTCTTGCACTGTTTTTCTCAAAACCATCTTCTCGTCACACCCGGGCGCACCACTTTCTATTGGCCCGACGGCTGTGCCGTAATCCACGCTTCGGCCGCATCCACCGCCTGCAATAAGGCCGTCCCTACGCCTTCGGTCGCCACGAAGATGTTTTCACGACCGATAATCCGCAGGATCCCGGTGCGTTCCATCTGCTCCAGGACGCTCGGGGCTATGCCGACCAGCATCAATTTGCTCTTCCGGCGCTGTAGCCTCCTGGCGTAGCGCGCGACCACCTGCAGGAAGGTGCTGCCTATATCCTTTTTGCCGCGCATCGCCAGGATGACGGCGGCATGCCGCGAGGCTTCGGTCACTTCCGGGAGCTGGGCGTTGAACACCGATGCGGCGGCATAGAACAGGCTGCCGTATGGAACAAGGATGGTGACTTTTTTCGGGGGCACGGCCGATGGCGGCTCGCCTTCCACGGGGTATTGTCCCCGCTCAATCTCCCAGGCCTTTACGGTGATTTTGTTGGACTGCTGAAAGACGAAGAGCAGCACAGCCAGCGCCGCTCCCAGTAAAACGGCGTACTGCAACGGTACCAGCAGCGCAGCCACAAAGGTGAGGGCCATGACCGCATCCTGCGCCAATCCTGTCTTCCACACCATGACGATCTCCGCGGGTTTCAAGGTCCGAAAACCCACCACAATCAGCAGCCCAGCCAAGGCTGGCATGGCGATCAGGCTTACCAGGCGGCCAAAGAGAACGACGACCAGTGCGATCACAATGCCGGCCGTGATATTGGCAAAGCGGGAGCGGGCCCCGGCACCGGTCACGATGGCGGTGCCCGATATGGAGCCGCCGACCGTCGAGCCCTGGAACAGACCCGACATGAGGTTTGCCATACCCTGGCCAATAAAATCGCCGGATGCGTTTGGATAGCGGCCATCAGGGTTGGGCACGGATTGGGTGATGCTGGCACCCTGCATCAATCCCACAAAAGTCATCGACAGGGCGGGCAGGATCAGGTAGGGGAATACCGCCGGCGACGGCAGCATCGGCAAGGGCAGTGAGCCCGGGATTTCGGCGATGTCACGCACCCGGGCCACGGCATCTGCGCCCAACAGCTGTGCGACGAGTGACGAAACGAGCATCGCCACCACCATGCCCAGCGACTTCAAGCTGGTCTTCTCCAAGGTCAGAATGAGGATAATGGTGAGCACGCCAACCAGCAAGGTCGGCAGATGGAACTGGCTGGTGTTTTGCAGGATGTTGATCGTCCGCGTCACCCGGTTCCCGCCCATGCTGGAGTAACCGGTAAAATCGTCCAGCTGTCCCAGTATTATCAGAATCGCCACGGCGTTGATGAACCCGGTCATGACTGAATTGGGCACAAACCGGAGCAGGGAGCCGAGGTTGAACAAGCCCGCCAACAGCATGAACAAGCCGGTGAGGAGGGCCAGCGCAAACAACGACGTATTTGGATACGTGCCTTGGGTCACCTGCGGCACGCTGGCCACCACCAGGGCCATGGCGCTGGTCCCCTGAACGGACATGAACGTCGAGCTGGTGAAGAAAGCGCCGGTAAAAACGCCCATCATGTAGGCATGCAGGCCGTAAATCGGGTTGACCAGCGCCAGCAGGCCGTTGGCCAACCCGGATGGAACGCTCTGAATGCCCAGGACCACACCTGCACTCAGGTCTTCAATGATGGTGGCGCGGTTGAAGAATTGTCGTTTCATGGGTTTTGTAGTTTCTCTTGTGAACCAGGAATGGTTCCATCGTCTGGGAGAGATGAGATCCGGTAATCACAGACAGCTGAGCTGTCTTGTGCCCGCGGTGTCACTTATCACAACTCGCCAGCTTGTGTCGGCGGGGAGCAGTTATTGTCTGACCCGTAAGGAACCGTCTCGTCCCTCAATGACCCGAACATGATCGCCAACGGCAAATAGAGCATCCTGTTCCTGGACAACAACGAGCACATCACCATTATCCAGCTGGACTTCAATTTCCCAAGCTGGCCGGGTCGCTCGTGACCGCTCCACCCCTGAGCCTATGGCTGCTCCGGCCAAGGCTCCGCCGACGGTCGCCAGGGTCCGGCCCCGGTTACTCCCTATGGTGGAGCCGACGACTCCTCCAGCCACTCCACCGACGACTGCGCCGGCACCGGTTTGGTTGTGCTGAATCTGGACTTGCGCGAGATGGATTATTATTCCATCAAAAGATCGCATTGCTGTCTGTGCCTGGCTGGCCGTGAATGTGTTGCCGCCCTGGCCAGTTGGCTGGCAAGAGGTTAAAAGTTGAGCAGATACCAGAATGCTTAAAAATACTATGCCGGTGTGGATCTTTCTTTTGGTTTTCAACATAATGTTCTGCTTTCCTTTTATGGAAGAGTTGAAAATACGGTTCCCTTCTGTCATTTCTGAATTTCTGCTTCCTGGGTCAAGGATAATCAGCTGTTATTTTTCTTAAATGATAGCACGGTTGTCAGGTGGAAGAAAGAAAAAAGTGGTGGACTTTATGGCTCTAAGAGCAATCTGATAAAGATACTATGTGGCGAATATTCAGCAGAATTTGGCCTCAAAAAACCGGATACATTCTTCGATCGTCCCCACTTTCCTCAGGTATGTGGAAGCTCTTCGGGAAGAAGAATCGCATATTGAGAAATCTCCGGCAAACTGGTATCCTCTCTGCCAAGTGATATGGGTGATCTTTGCATAATTTTTCTGAGAGATCATCTCTACCAATACGGTGAGCGAATACGATATCACCATTGTTGAAGCGTCGATTTCTTATAACAACAGCGTTATCCGGTGGGTGTTCCCACCGGATTTTGAGACGGAGGCGATGAGGATCATGCCGGGGAAAAGTAAATCAACGGGGAGAACCTTCAGCTGGTTGTTCCTTCTTGCACTGTTCGGTCTCTATCTCTACCTGATGCTCGGCGGGAATACCCTTTCCCTGGAACCCTGGCATACGGTGAGACTGGCAGAGGAGTTCTCAGAGGAAAAGCGGGCCTCGATAAAAACCTTTGAGCAGTATCTGAGCCTGGAAGAGCGGTTGTTCAAGGAACTTGATCAAAGGATTTATAATGAGCCTGACGGCAGCACGCGTTTTGATTTGTGCCGCTATCGTTCAGGAAGCCCAGCCGACCCACATCGCCTGGCCCCCAACTGGAACCGGAGTTTTGAGCTGGTTTCGGAAAAACCAGCCGGGGGGGTTTTGCTCCTGCACGGGATGTCCGATTCGCCCTACAGCCTGCGCGCACTCGGTGAGGCCTTAAACCGCCGGGGCTATTGGGTGGTCGGGCTTCGCCTGCCCGGGCACGGGACGGTGCCGTCCGGCCTGAAAGTTGTGACATGGGAGGACATGGCCGCTGTGGTTGGACTTGCTGCTCAGCATCTGAGCGCCAAAATCGGCCGGCAGCCTCTCCATATCATAGGCTACTCAACCGGAGCGCCCCTTGCATTAAATTACTCCCTTGATGCGCTGGAAAACAAAACGCTCCAGATTCCCGCAAGTCTCATCCTTATTTCCCCTGCCATTGGTCTCCACCCCGCAGCCGGACTGGCGGGCATCAAGGATTTTCTCTCTTTTCTACCCGGACTTGGTCAAATGGCCTGGCTGTCGATCCAGCCTGAATTTGATCCCTATAAATACAACTCCTTTGCCACAAACGCCGGCAATCAGGTGTACCGTTTAACCCGCAGCGTGAAAAGGCGAATTGCCGCCTGGGCTCAAGATACTGATGTGGAAACATTCCCACCGATATTGGTTTTTAAGTCCACTGTCGATGCAACGGTTTCTGAGAATGCTGTCGTTGATGATCTCCTGAACCCTCTCCACAGTGCTCGCCATGAGTTGATCTTATTTGATATCAATCGTTTGTCTCTGAAATCGTCACTGCTGTCTTCCAACCCAGCCCCGTTGACGGAACGCTTAATGAGCGATCAATCGTTACCATTCACTCTCACCCTGGTGACCAATGAAAACCAGGAGAGTATGGCTGTTGTGGCGATACGCAAAGATCCGCAGTCAAATGGCTCCCTTGAAATCTCTGATCTCCACCTTCAATGGCCGCGCGGTGTGTTCTCCCTCTCCCATGTCGCTCTTCCCTTTCCTCCGAATGACCCCCTTTACGGAGAGCAGGCACCGGCAGGCGGCAATCTTCTTCACCTGGGGCAGATGGACCTTAGAGGTGAACGGAACGTATTGAAAATCCCCTGTGACTGGCTGCTGCGGATGCGATTTAACCCTTTTTATGAATATCTTGAAAGACGAACCATTCAATGGGAGGAGGATGCAAATCGACGACCTTCATCTTAAGGATTTCTTGGTCACGAGTTGCCGACTGTCTCTGAACTGATCTCTCTGGTTTTTAGAAAACGTTCCTGCACCAGCCTTTGGTACCACGGAATACGCCTGATCAATAGAGGCCGAAACACCAGTTCAGTTGGCAGGAGTCTCGTTTGACTGAAGGCGACTTATTCTCATTGCAACTTCAGAATAGTAGATTAAGATAGCCCATCAATAGAGCGCCTGTATGGTAATGTATGTTAATGATACATCGACTAAAATTTTTATATTTGAGGGAAAAAATGAGAACAAAGCTTGTGAGAATCACGGCCTTCATTTCCATACTTATTTCTCCGGCAATCGCCTTTTCCGGGGAAGACAATAACTGGCAGTTTGACGTGGCCCCCCTCTATTTCTGGGCCATTAATATAGACGGTGACATGGGGATCCGGGGCAGAACGACGGAAGCCAGCATCGATTTCGGTACGGTATGGGACCATCTTGAGGGAAGCTTTACCATGCGATTCAACGCAATGTACCGTGAAAAATTCGGCATTCTTGTTGATTATAATTATCTTGATCTTGGCAAGGAAGAAACGACCGTTGCAGGCAACATCGAAGCGAGCTTTACGTCTCAGATCCTCAACCTGGCCGGCACCTATCGTTTCCTTCATGGCCCGAACTCTCTGGATGGGGTCGCGGGCATTCGTTACAACAAACTGGATGCTGGTATCAATCTCAGAGATCTCGCTGTCGACCTTGACGGAGACCACTCATGGGTGGACCCCATTGCTGGGCTTCGATATAACTACCAGATATCGGAGATGTGGTCGATACGTCTCTATGGTGACATCGGTGGTTTCGGCGCAGCATCCGACTTCACTTGGCAGGCCCTGGGGATGATAGATTATCAGCCATGGGAAAATGTCTCTATTGTAGCAGGATACCGTGCTATTGGCACAGATTATGAGACAGGCAGTGGCGCCGACAGATTTACCTACGACGCAACAGTCTACGGACCAATCGTCGGTATTGATATCCGCTGGTGATGGACGTTCCTGGTAGTACCTGACAGTTACCTGTATTTTTTCTTAATGGCTATTCAACAAGGGAGGATTTCATGAGTAATCTAGTCGTAGTTGGTTTTGATGATGAGAGTACTGCTTTTGCCATGCGCGATGAGCTTGTCAAAATGCAAAAGGAATATCTGATTGAGATGGAAGATGTGGTTGTCGTTACCAAGGACCAGAAAAACAAGGTCAAGTTGCACCAGACGCTTAACCTGACTGCATCTGGAGCGGTGGGAGGCAGCTTCTGGGGCATGCTGATCGGCTTTCTCTTCCTTAACCCGCTTGCCGGAGCGGCAATAGGTGCTGGAGCAGGAGCACTGAGCGGGAAACTCTCAGACATCGGTATCAACGATAAATTCATGAAGGGGCTGGGAGAGACTTTTACCCCTGGTACCTCTGCTCTTTTTGTACTGGTTCGAAAATCAACACCCGACAAGGTGCTCGATCGTTTGCAAGGATTCAAAGGCAAGGTATTACAGACTTCACTTACCAAGGATAGGGAAGAGGAACTCCGCAAGGTGCTGGAATGCTGAAAATCAAACGGTACACTTCAGGCCACCTCCCTCCTCGATGTTGTCAAAGAACCGGAAATATTACACGAGGCTGACAGAAAAACAGCGCTCCATGCCCTGCCAAACTCTGGCGGTCTGGGGCACTTTTAACCCGCTAACTCAACACGAGCTGTTCTCCATTTCCGACTCAGGCAATACCGATGACGATGGAGATGGGGCGCTCCTGGATCGTTCCAACTATCGAAGTAACCGCTCTATATTGCCCATAAATTCGCTTTCGAGGGACTTGTCGTTAATTTCCTGGCACAGAAGGATGGCCAGGGCCGGCAGCTGTTTTGTGGATGTCGGCCCGTTATGAGCCCAGATCCTAACGGCATCCTCCATTATCTCTGCGGCGATGGGGCCAACGGTATAGGCCAGGGCGTCACTGATTTTCTCCAGTATTGACGCCAGGGCCGGGTCAACTTCTTGCTTCCGGGGCGGGGGTGGTTCCACCGGGGAGGATATCGTGGCCTGAGGGGAGGAAAGCGGCGCCACGGGTGGGGATACTGGAGCCACGGGGGAGGATATCGTGGCCTGGGTGGGTAGAGGCTTTGTTGCCAATGCCGGGCCTTTGTTGATTGCGGCCTGGATATCATTGAGAAGCATGGCGATGGTCATATTGACGAGGGACCTGTTCACGGCAGGCTTGCAGATAATGACCAGAATTGCGCCTTGGTTCAGGGGGATGACAAGAACCAGAGTTTCATCGAATTTAAATTCCACGGAAGCCATACTCAGGTTGGCCATGGCTCCAATCTTAAAGGTTCGGGTAAGGAGGGTGCCGATGGTATTGACGGTATTTTCCTTGAAAAAGGCCGGGAGTTTTACAACGGTCAGTTCCTGTTGTCCAGTATAAACAAAACAGCCAAAAACCCCGGGCAGCATATTGATTTCCTGAAGCAGTGATTCCATTCTCTATTCCCCTTTTTGGCCTGCTGGGCCTGCGTTTTTCGTTGCTGATTCGACAAGTCGGGAGAGTACCATTGGGTATGGAACTATTGCAGGCTGAGCCTGCTTAATACGGGTCGCAGTCCGTCAGCGACAGGGTCGGGGGCCACACTACTGGCAATCTTCAGGCCGGCCACGACCTCTTTGCCACTGAGAACAAGGAGGTTGCTGTTATCTTTCAATGTCAGCATGATATAGTGCGCATCTCCTGTTTCCATGGCTATTTGCAGTTGCTGGCTGACAACGGTGAGATAGGTGATAAAATTGGCAATCTGGTCATTATCCATTTTGGCACTGAAGAGAACATTGCCGGCTTTTGAGACGATAATGGACTCAGTGATCTCCGGCATTGTTTCGAGCATGGAGATGAACTGCCTTAAAATGGGATTGGCCTGCTGGGTTGAGGCCGCGGAAGGCGCCGGTGGCGGGTTATCATCACGGAGAAAATCACTCTGCTCCAGCTCAACGCCGGTCAAATCTATGGAATCCAGTGAGCTTCCCGTTGCGCTCGGGTCAGTGGAAAGGGTCGCCGGGGAATCTTGCTCGTCTCTCCTCCTGCTTCTCTCAAGCAGGATAAAGCCAAGGGATTTATGGATTTTTGGTTCCCCGATGGGGCAGGAGTTGGTGAGCACAATTTCCACATTTTTCCACTCGAAGATGGCAAAAGCGGCTTCAATCCCCGAGAGATTACCGGTGCTGGCATCCACAAGGGCCCCGTCTTTGAAGTACATCTGGCCTTTATCTGGTGGCGAAAGGACGGTGACGGTGCATGACTTTTTGTCCAGTTCCAGCAATTGCGCGAATGAGCTCAGGGATACCCCGGTAATAAACCCATTGGAGCGGCCTTTCAGTCCATTGACGATCTTTGAGACCAGAAGATTGAAATCAATGGGCTTTTCAATGTATTGGAGGGCACCGGCTTCCTGGAGATGTTCCTTTATGTCCGGTGTGCCGAAGGCCGTCATGACAATGACCGGGATGTCGGAATGATGGGTGCCGATATAGGCGACAAGGGCGAAGCCATCCATCTTGGGCATTTTCAGGTCGGTGAGAACCAGCTGAATGGGCTGTCTACTGAGAATGTCCACCGCCTCTTCCCCGTTATGGGCGGTAATGATGCCGAATTGACTTTCGTAGGACTTGAAGCCCTCAATCAGACTGAGCAAAAAACTCTCATCATCGTCAACAATCAGAACGGTATTCATAGTATGCATTTTGCCTCAATGGGAAATGGACTTGGAAATGGACTGCTGGACCGCCTGCTGGAAGCATCTGTCATGCCTTCAGAACCACTGGTTTTCGAGCTGCTCTCTCCCCCTGGTTTTCTCCTCTCACTGGCCCCTTCACAGATGTAGTCCACCATTCTGGACATCTCCTGATCTCCGCCATTCTCCTTGACTGCCGGTTGTCATTGTGACCTTTGTCCGGTACGGGCTCCCTCCCCTCTGGCGGTGTTTGTCACAAAGGACCAAAAGGAATCAACCTACGCCGAAGCACAACAGCAAGTCATCCAGGCTGGAATGACAGCTGAAAAGTCTCTGCCGGATTTTACTTTATCATGAAAAATCAGCGAGATGGCAAAGCATGGTGTTTCCCCGGTCAAGGCTCAAGGACGAATCCCATATTACTGATTTTTATTTCTTTTACCAAGTCTATTTGGCCCGTATCAATAAAAAAAACTGTCAGTGAGCGGGGATAATAATGAGGACTGAGGTTCCTCTATTGATCTTGCTATGGATATCGATGGAGCAGTTCATTTTGGAGAGCATTTTTTTGACAATTACCAGCCCCAAGCCTGTTCCTTGGATTTTCGTGGTAAAAAAGGGCTTGAACAGGTTGCCTTGATCCTGGGCGCTGATGCCACAGCCATTGTCACCGATAACAATCTCGATGGAGCCTTCTTTTTCCCTGATCAAGGTCAGGGAGATATTTTTGTCCACGGTGTCGGCCAATGAATCGGCGGCGTTGGTAACCAGATTCAGCAGCACCTGCTGAAAAGCACGCGGGTCTATTCTGCCGAAGAGAGGCTCGGAGGGGATGCTGGCAGTGAGTCGAATATTTTTTTTCTCAAGGTCTTTTGTGATCAGGGAGATAAAGGTCGTTAACAAGACCGTCAGGTCTGTCTTCACGATGCTCGGTCGCTCAAATATGCTGAAATTTTTCAGGGTGTTGAGCAGGTATTCAACACGCCCGATATCGGTCAGGCTGCGGGTAACAAAGCGCTTGATGTCGTTTTTGTCATAATGCTCAAGATTTGAATCGAGAACCGAGAGTGAGACCTTGATGGAATTTATCGGATTGCCGAGTTCGTGGCGAATACTGGAGAAAATAAACCCGATATTTTCCATAAGGTTCGCCGCTTCAGCTATGGACTCCAATCGTTTTTTTTCGGTGATGTTGCGCTTGACGATGACGTGGCTGGAGATTTGCCCGTCGTTGTTATAAACGGGGGAAAGGAGCATTTCCTCTTCGTAGAAACTGTGATCTTTCCGATAATTTGTAAATTGTCCCTGCCATTTTTCTCCGTTTTTCAGGGCGTCAAGAATTTGTTTCCAGGTGTCGCCATACATGATGGTGTCGGGGTGAAGCTGTTGGATGCTGGCGGAGATGATTTCAGATTGGGAATAACCGGTAATGGTTTCACAGGCGGGATTGGCATAGATGATTTTTCCCGAGGGATCGACGATAAGGGTGCAGTCGCCTGATTGTTCCACTGCTGAAACGAGGTGATCCCTCTCTTTGCGGTCCTCCTGGTTGCGGATGGTCATGGCCAGGATATTGGCGATAAAGGCCAGACCCTTGATCTGCTGGGGGGTAAAGGGGGTTGAATGGGTCAGCCTGTCCATTCCGATGATTCCCCACAGCTCACCCTTGAGCAGGATTGGGATGTCGAGAAAGGCCTGGATGCCCAGTATTTCCAGTCCGAGGTGTTCCTGCTCTGTTATCTGGGGAAACTGGTTGTGCACAATATTCCCGGCCTTTAAAAGAGCTAGGCAATCGGGGTTGTTGAATATCCAGCCATGGTCAATGGGTATGGAAAAATTGAAGTTGTTCTTTTGCTCGGGGGAGGGGGTGGCGATTTTATTTGCCTCAACGATATACACCCGGTCAATTTTGAGCGGGACCAGAAGGCTTGCCAGTTTTCCGCTGAAACAGTTCTGCCAGCTATTCTGAAGATGGGCCTGATCGGTGATGGAGAGGATTGTGTCCCAGATGGTTTCGCTGTCGGAAAATGGGGGAGAAGTGTCCGGGTTGGCCTCTTTTTCCAGCCGGGTTTTGGGGCGGGAGCGGGGATACGAGTTATGTTTCTGCGGGTGAATGGCGGCCCGGATGGTCCGTGAATAAAAAAAGATCCCCACTCCCAGCAGAGTTGTAAGTGCCAGCAGGCTGTGGGCAAGGGGGATCATGCCGGCCGGGGCCTTCAAAAAAAAGGTGACCAGCATGGGCATCAGGCTGATGACGAGGAAGCTGTAGGCCATTGCCGGCAAAGGAGCGAGGTAGAGGGTATAGAGAATGGCGATGCCATACAGAAAAAGGACATGGATGGCACAGGTCGCCACGGTGCCATCGGTTATCAGCAGACTGCTGCCCCCCCACCAGAAGCCCTGCAAAAGAGAGATGAGCAGTAACGGGCGGTAGGTTTTATTGATTTTTATTGGCGATTTCCGGCGAGCATGGAGAAGAAAACCGATAAAGAAAGACGACAGCAGGAGGTGGCAGATTATGCTGATGAGAAGGAGGGCTTTTGGCGCTTTTGTCCATAAGATGACAGTTTCCAGAAAAGCCGCCATAAGGGCTGTCAGTTGGACATGGAGGCCGTAACGATAAAGCCTTGCAAGGGATCTGTGGAAAAATCTGGCGGATTCAGAGATGGAGGACATCGGTGCTCCAAGGGAAGAGGAGGGATAAAAAATGTCCCTTCAATGGCAGGGGACAGCTCCCGCGGGCGGGGGCCCGTAGCCCGCAAAACCAGAAAATCATCGTCTGCCAATGCAGCCGTAACAGATCAATATAAAAAGAAATTGCACCAAGCCTGAAAATTCTTCGTTTTCTCTGCTCAGAAACCCATGGATACGTTTTCAACCATACCAGAAGATGGCGGAAACAACAAAAAAAAGGTTTATCCGACTCAAGCCTTTTTTCTTCCATACAGGGCCGCGCTTTTCACTCTGGAGCATTCCCCCCCGGTGATTGCTGGTTCCAAGGGATAAGCAGGAAAGTCGAGGATGGTCTTTCTGATTACAAAATGGCTCCCATAACCAGGACCGCCATTCACGATGCCCTTGTCCAGCGGATACAAGTGACCCTGTGTTGCAGGCGATGAAAATCGACGGCTTTGAAGCAGCGGAAGAACGGGATTTTGATCAGGTCCCCCAGGCATTGAAAAGACCAATCCCGGCCCGGTAAGATCCTGAGGCAGATCATCAAGAACGGACACAGAATCAGTCATGCCCTTTCAGATAATCGCTCAATTTGGCTTAAACGCCGGGAGAACTTGCGCCCTGAGCGTTCCCCTGAACCATACTCGCCACTTCCCGGGCAATGGCCAATTCCTCGTTGGTGGGAATCACAAACACCTGGACACTGCTGTCCCCGCTGCTGATGCGGCGGGCACCCTGGCAACGCTGGCTGTTTTTGGCGGGATCAAGGACAATCCCGAAGGCCTCCAGTCCTTGGAGGGACTTGGCGCGGACAATGGCGTCGTTTTCGCCGATGCCGGCGGTGAAGACAATCCCATCGACTCGGCCCAATACCGCCATGTAGGCACCGATATATTTGCGGTTGCGGTAGGTCTGGACATCGAGGGCCAGGGCGGCCCGCGCATCTCCCGACTCCACCGCCTTGTGGATATCGCGCATATCGTTCAAGCCGCAAAGTCCTTTCAAGCCCGACTCCTTGTTGAGCAAGGCATCAATAGCCTCCAGATCCCAGCCCTTGTTCTGCTGAAGAAACAGATGCACGGCCGGATCAAGATCGCCGCAACGGGTCCCCATCACCAGCCCTTCCAGGGGGGTCATGCCAAGGGAGGTGTCAACACTGCGGCCACCTTCAATGGCGGTCATGGAACAGCCATTGCCAAGATGGATGGTGATCAGATTGCACTCATCCAGCGGCTTGTGAAGAAGAGAGGCGCACTCGCCGGCAACAAAGCGGTGCGAGGTGCCGTGGAAGCCGTAGCGCCGCACCCGATCCTTTTCGTAAAGGCCGGAGGGCAGGGCATACATGAAGGCGTGGGGCGGCATGGTCTGGTGGAAGGCGGTGTCAAAAACGGCCACCTGGGGAACGGCGGGGAAAATCTCCCGGGCCACCCGAATGCCATCAAGGTTGGCCGGATTGTGGAGCGGGGCCAGGGGGATATTGCGCTCAATGGCATCCATCACCTCCTGGGTTATCATGGTGGAGGAACGGAAATCCTCACCACCGTGCACCACCCGATGACCGATGGCGCGGATCTCGGAGGTGTCACCAATGACGCCCT
Organism: Desulfocapsa sp.; assembly: GCA_013426795.1. GTDB lineage: Bacteria > Desulfobacterota > Desulfobulbia > Desulfobulbales > Desulfocapsaceae > UBA2270. The sequence continues at coordinate 25,668 of JACDZF010000002.1, forward strand.
TGTCCTTGTTCGTCAATCCCGCGATCACCAGTCTCATGCCGCTGGAATGATCAGGGATCGGGTCTTCGATGACCGACTCCGCCTCGGCCCTGGTGCCCGGGAAAAAGGTGCTTTTGAGACGACCCACCTCCTCCCCGATCCGTTCCACCAGACCGACGGCGAGCACGGTTTCTGTTTCCATCTCAATCACCTGATACTTGATGGAGGAACTTCCTGAATTAATGATGAGAAATTTCATGTTCGAAGTCCAGTTCAATGATGGTTAGCACTTTTTGGCCCTTAACGCCTGGATGGCGGTCAGGGCCACGGTATCCACGATGTCCTGCACGGTGCAGCCGCGTGACAGATCGTTGACCGGCTTGTTCAGGCCCTGCAGCACCGGTCCCATGGCCACGGCGTTGGCGGCCTGCTGCACCGCCTTGTAGGTATTGTTGCCGGTGTTGAGATCGGGAAAGATAAAGACCGTTGCCCGTCCGGCCACTTTCGAGTTGGGCAGCTTCAGCTTGCCCACCGCGGCATCAAAGGCGGCGTCGTACTGCAATGGGCCTTCCAGGGGGAAGTCCAGCCCGCGCTCGGCCATCAGTTGTTTGGCAATGGCCGTCGCCTGCACCACTTTGTCCACATCCTGGCCGGAGCCAGAGCCGCCGGTGGAATAACTGAGCAGGGCCACCCGGGGCTCGATATTAAAAATCCTCGCCGTTTCCGCCGAACTGATGGCGATCTCCGCCAACTGCCGGGCATCGGGATTGGGCACAATGGCGCAGTCGCCGAAGACCAGCACCTTGGACTGCAGGCACATGATGAACACCGAGGAGACCACCGAGACCCCGGGCTTGGTCTTGATAAACTCAAAGGCGGGGCGGATGGTCTGGGCCGTGGTGGTGATGGAACCCGACACCATACCGTCGGCCAGACCCTTATGGACCATCATGGTGCCGAAATAGGTGGGATCGAACATGCGATCCCGGGCCACTTCAATCAGAACCCCCCGCTTCTTTCGGAGATCAAAATAGGTCAGGACAAAATCATCGTAATATTCGGAGCTTGTCGGGTCAATGATCTGGGCGCCTTCGATATTGATATTGAGCCGGGCGGCCTTAGCCTGGATCTCGTTCACCTTGCCCAGAAGCGTGATATCGGCGATACCCCGGCGCAGAATGATGTCGGTGGCGTTGAGGATGCGCTCCCCCAGTCCTTCCGGCAGAACAATGTGCTGCCGGTCGCTGGCGGCCGTTTCCACCAGCGAATATTCGAACATCCTTGGGGTGATCTTGGTGGAACGCTGGGAAACCACCCGACTGGTCAACTCCGCGACATCCACGTACCTGGTGAACAGACCGAGAGCGGTGGCAATGCGTTTGGTGTCGGTGGACTTGATGCGGCCGTAGAGTTCGATGACGCTGTGCACCGTGTCATAGGTGTGCGACTCGACAAAGAGCACCGGCATCGGGATGCCGGTCCAGCCCTGGATCAGCCGCTGCACGCTGGCGCTGATCTCGATGCCGCCGGTGATGAGAATCCCGGCGATATTGGGATAGGCCGAGGAAATCCGGCTGGCAAAACTGGAAATAATGATGTCTGAGCGGTCACCGGGGGTGATGATCAGGCTGCCCTCCTTGATGTAATCAAGAAAATTGCCGATCTGCATGGCGGCCACCAGATAATTGCTCACCAGGTTCAGCATGCTCGCTTCGCCGTAGAGGGTCTCAGCCCCCAGCCAGCGTTTGACATCGTCAATGGTGGGATTGCCGAGGGAACGGTTCTCGGGAATCACATAAAGGGGAAAGTCGCAGCCAAACTGCTCGCGGCACCTGGTGTTGGTGGCTGTGTCCCGAATAAAGGTGCTGGGGGCACGATTGATAATGCAGGCGGCGATATCAACCCGTTTTTCCTTCAGGGTATCAATGATGATGGCAGTGTGGGTGCAGATTTCCTCGGTGCCCTTTTCCCGTCCTGAGGCGACGATGAGGACCGGGGCCCCGATATTGGCGGCAATGTTGGCGTTGAGATCAAACTCAAAGCCCGGGTCCTTGCCCATAAAATCGGTGCCCTCACAGAGGACGAAATCGTAGCTTGCCTCCAGTTGCTTGTATTTTTTCAGGATGTTCTCGTAGAGGATCTCCTCCTGGCCGCTGGTGATCAGCTGGCGGGCCTGACTGAGGGTGTAGGCGTGGGTTTCGCTGTACTCCATGTCAAGATTAAAGTACTTGAGGATCAGCTCAATATCGTGGTCCAGGCGACCGAAGACATGATCATTGATGATGGGCCGGAAAAAGGCGATGCGGCTGATCTCCTTGAGGATCACCTGCATGACTCCGAGAATGATCGCCGATTTGCCGCTCCGTTCCTCTGCCGCGGTGATATAAAGTTTATTTGCCATGGTTATGGTGCACCTCGATTTTCCGCCTCCGGCAGGGACAGCTCAGAGCCGGGAACATTGAACCCGTTCCGGCGGGAACAGGAATCCTGCGCCAGCCAAAACGGGCCTTTTTTTACCTGTCACATTCAAGTTTGTCCGGGGTAAAACCCCTTACCGCCTGCCCCCGGTGACAGGCGGAGACAGGTTCCCGCCCGTCACCCTTTCAGTTGCGCGGCAATCAACTCAACGGTGTGTTGCACCCGCACGGCCGTACCTTCAAGCTGATCCATGCCGCCGCGAATCTGCATGACGCAGCCGGGACAGTCCATGGCCACCATGGGCGCGCCGGTATCCTTGATATTCTTGAGTTTGCGTTGCAGAATCGGGGCCGAAATCTCCGGCAGCTTGAGGGAATAGGAGCCCCCCATACCGCAGCAGATATCGCACTCAAACATCTCGCTGAGCTCATAGCCGGCCTGTTGCAGCAACTGCCGGGGCGACTGCTCGGCGTGCAGGGTCCGCTTGAGATGGCAGGAATCGTGGTAGGTGATCTTGCCCAGATGCTGGCCCTCCTTGAAACTCAAGCGCCCCTCATCCACCAGTTTTTTCACAAGGGTTGAAAAATCCATGGTCTTGGCCGCCAGCTCGCGGGCCTGGGGCAGGTATTTCTTCTGATCCAGACTCTCAAAGGTGGCAATGAACTCATGGTTCAGGGCCACGGTGCAGGTGGGACAGGCGGAAACCACATAATCCGCCGGTTCCGCCAGCAGGGCCTCGATATTATCCTCGGCATTGCGGGCCGCCACTTCGTAGGCACCGTTGTAGCGGGCCGGGGCGCCGCAGCAGGTCTGGCCTTCCGGGAAAAGAACCTCCACCCCCGCCTTGTTGAGGATCTTCACCAGGGCCTCGCCCATCTCGGGATAGGCAAAATCAATGAGACAGCCGCCGTAGAACACGGCCTTTTCCTTTAAGTTTTTTGGCTGGCTGATGGTCTTGAAGACATCGCGGAAGGGCTTGGCGGCAATGGCCGGCAGACTGCGCCCATCGGTGAGATCGGCCAGGAACATGGGCAGATGGCGGATAAATTTGGTGCCCTTGGAAAAGGGTTTGCCGGCAATGGAGGCGGCACGCAGCATGCCGTGGAACAGGCGACGGTTATTCACCACCGCATAGATCGATTTCTGCAGCATCGGCACGCCCTGCTTCTGCACCAGCCGCCGCCGGAGCTCCATGATCAGGGCGGGAATATCAATCTTGGCGGGACAGACATCCTTGCAGGCACCGCACTGGATGCACAATCCCTGGATATCCTCCGAGCTTTTCAGCTCGTCATACCAGGCGGTGAGGATGGTGCCGATGCCGCCGGTATAGACCTTGCCGAAGACATGACCACCCACCAGACGGAAGATCGGACAGACGTTGAGGCAGGAAGCGCAGCGAATGCACTGCATCGCCTCCTTGAAGATGGGATCAGCGGCCATTTCGCTGCGTTTATTATCCATAAGGATGATGTGCAGATCCTTCATCGAACCGTCGCTGTTAGGTGTCGGGCCGGTGATGATACTCACATAGCTGGTCAGCAGCTGGGCCGTGGCACTGCGCGGCAGGGCCTTGAGAATGGGGGCGATATCACTGAAATGGGCCACCAGCTTCTCGATGCCGACGAGGGCAATATGAATCCTGGGCAGGCTGGTGACCAGACGGGCGTTGCCCTCGTTGGTGACCAGGACAATGGAGCCGGTGTCGGCGCAGGCGATATTGCCGCCCGAGATGCCCATGTCCGCCTTGAGGAATTTGGGCCGCAGTTCGTTGCGCGCCACCTTGACCAGACGGGGAATATCAGAGGAGAGGCGCTCGTCGATCTCCTTGGAAAAGAGATCGGACACCTCCTCCTTGGTCATGTGGATGGCGGGCATGACCATATGCGAGGGCGTCTGCCCGGCCAGTTGAATGATCCACTCGCCAAGATCGGTCTCGCCCACCTCGATGCCCGCCTTCTCGAGGTAGGAGTTGAGATGGATCTCCTCGGTGGCCATGGATTTGGACTTGACAATGGACTTGACGCCGGCGTCCTTGGCTACTTTTAATATATACTCCCGCACCTGGGCCGGATCTTTGGTACAAAAGACCTTGGCGCCTTTGGCCTCGGCCTTTTCCTTGAACTGCCGGGCCAGCTCTTCGAGATGGGAGGCGGCATAGCCTTTTACGGTGGCGATGGTGCTTCGCAGCTCCTCAAAATCGATCCCCTCATAGGCCTTGGCCCGATTGACCTTATAGGCCTCGGAAAACTTGCCCAGGGCCCCGGTGAGGTTGGCGTTGTTGAGCGCGCGGTCTATGGATTGCTTGAACTCCTGTTCCATCAGTTGGTCCCTCCCAGTTGATCGACAAAAACAATGATAAGCCGTTCCGGCCCATGGACGCCAATGGTGAGCACCCGCTCAATGTCGGCGGTGCGGCTCGGGCCGGTGATCATGGCAAGGTAGCCGTCCGTGTCCGGACGCGCCTCGCCCAGCCAGGCGGGCATATCAGGCCGCAAGCCCGAGGTGGCGATCAGGGCAACATGAATAATGGGCAGCGATGAGACCAGTCGTTTGTCAATGGCACTGGCATCCTGGACCAGGGTCCCGGTGTCGGCCAGGGCCCAGTCCATCTGACTGATCCCGACCTTCGCCGCGGCCGCCCGCGCACGGGTCACCTCCAGCCAGAGGCCGGGCACCTCCTCCAGCTGCTGCCGATCAATGGCCTGAAGAAAGGGGCAGTCGGCAAAAACAGCATACTGTCCGGTTGCATCGGCAACCCCCTCGGTGCGCAGAAACCCGACAAGAAAAGCAAGCGCCTCGGCTTCCGTGGTAAAACGATGGACCTCGGCACTGACCCCTTCCGCCCTGGTTTTAAATTGCTCGAACATTGCCTCCCCCTTTCCCCGGATCTCTTCCGGGCGAAGTGTGACCAGCCATGCCGTGGGCCCTTTTTCCATCCGCTCCCCGGCACTGGTCCTGTTATGGGATGGAAAACACCCCTTGTCAAACCATAGTGCAAGTTGTAAAACCAAATGATAAATTATCATATTGCAAACCATAACTCCTTGTCAACATGCTTTTTTTATGCATAATAAAAATAATATTGACAACTTTTAGAGAATACTATAACTGGTATTACCAATAATCGAGCCCAGGAAGAGGAGGCGCACCCTTCCTGGAAACCCCTCACCACCCCAAGCCATGGGGTTGTCAGTTCATCATCCACCAGTAAGGAGAGATCATTATGCCCTGGATACAAAACTACACCCCCATAGGGGGAAGCGTCGGAATGTCGGCACTGGTTGCCGCCTTGCCCCTGGTCGTCATCTTTGTCTGCCTGGCGGTACTGAAGATGAAGGCCCACAAGGCGGCCCTGCTGGCCGTTGCTTCCGCCTTCATCATTGCCGTCACCGTCTGGGGAATGCCCGCGCGACTTACCGCGCTGGCCTTTGGTCAGGGCGCGGCCTTTGGTCTCTTTCCTGTCTTCTACATCGTTCTCACCACCCTGTTCCTCTACAATATCACCGTCAAAGGCGGACAATTCGAGATTATCCGGGCCTCCCTGGCCGGGCTCACCGCTGATCGCCGGATCCAGGCCCTGCTCATCGCCTTCTGCTTTGGCGCCTTCATCGAGGGCGCGGCAGGATTCGGAACCCCGGTGGCCATCGCCGGCGCCACCCTGGTGGGCCTTGGCTTCCGTCCGCTCTATGCCGCCGGTGTCTGTCTGGTTGCCAACACCGCGCCGGTGGCCTTCGGTGCCATTGGAATTCCCATCGTCGCCCTGTCAGCGGTCATGGGCTATGACGATGTGGGCATGATGAAACTCTCCCGGATGGTGGGCCACCAGTTGCCCTTTATCTCAATCCTGATCCCCTTCTATGTCATCGTGCTTATAGCCGGATTCAAAAAGGCCCTTGAGGTCATGCCGGCCATCCTCGTCTGCGGTGTCACCTTCGCCGTGGCCCAGTACCTGACTGCCAGCTTTGTCGGCCCCTACCTGCCGGACATCACCGCCTCCCTTTCCGCCATGGCGGCCCTGGTCCTTCTGCTCCGCGTCTGGCAGCCCAAGACCAACTTTGTCTTTGACCACGAAGAGGCGGCCATCAAGGAAGAGCACAATTACACCGGCGGCCAGATCTTACGCGCCTGGACCCCGTATCTGTTTCTCACCCTGATGGTTCTGCTCTGGGGCATCCCCTCCGTTAAAGGCATGCTTGACAAGAGCAAGGTGATCATTCCGGTCACCGGCCTTGACAATATGATCATCAAAAAAGTCACCACCCCCGAGATCGGCCTGCAAAAGATCGCCGTGGTCATCACCGAGATCGACAAGCTGACTGCCACCCTGCCCAAGGGCGACGAAAAGGTATCCAAGGTGATCATCGTCCTCGCTGATCTCAAGGCCCTCGAGGCCGGAATGGCGACGGTGGAGCAGCAGCTCGCCGGCAAAGGGGCAACCATGCCCGAGGAACGATTCAAGGCCCTGGATCCGATCTTCAAGAAATCCGATGAACTGAAAAAACTCAGTGATGGCCTGGTCAAGGACAAGCTGGTGGAAAAGGATCGTTTCAAGGCGCTGAGCAAGGCCATTGGCGACCAGCTGCCCACCAAGATCGCCGCCAAATATAGCTTTAACTTCATGTCCGCTGCCGGTACCGCCATCCTTATCGCGGCCCTGCTTTCAGCCCTGATCTGCGGTGTCGGTTTTGGCGATGTCCTCAAAATCGCCGGCAAGACCCTGTTTGACATGCGTTTCCCGGCCATGACCATTGCCTCAGTGCTTGGGCTTGCCTATATCATGAACTCCTCCGGCATGACCAACTGTCTGGGTCTGGTCTTCACCAAGACCGGCCACTGGTTCCCGTTCCTGGCCCCGATCCTCGGCTGGCTCGGCGTTTTTCTCACCGGCTCCGACACCTCCAGCAACGTTCTCTTTGGCGGTTTGCAGAAGGCCACCGCTGAACAGCTGGGCATCAACCCCATTCTCACCGGTGCCGCCAACACCAGCGGCGGTGTCATGGGCAAGATGATTTCACCCCAGTCCCTGGCCGTGGCCACCGCCGCCTGCGGCATGGTCGGCGAGGAGGGCACCCTGTTCCGCTTTACCCTGAAACATTCCCTGTTCCTGACCTTCCTGGTCTGTATCATCGTCTATCTCCAGGCCTACTACCTGCAGTGGATGATTCCATAATTCCTGTCCCCCCTCCTTCGCCCGGGATAATGGCCGAAGAAGAGGCAAAGAAGACAGCAGATGACCGGTAATTCCGGTCATCCGCTGTCTTCTTCCTTGATCCTCTGAACTCAACCCCTTCAAAAGATGCGGAGGAGAGGAGCCGTCACTGCTCCTCAGAACCCAGGCAAAAACAGAGCTCCTCACCAATTCCCACCATGGACAGCCCCTTGCATTCTCAGAGCTTCCATGCTCTTCATCTGATGTATGAACTTGTTGTATTCATTCAGGTTTGTCTTTTTTTGAGAGATTGATCATGAGATTCCAGCCCATCAAACCCAAAAAAATTTCCAGCCAGATTGCCGATCAGATCCGCGAGTCAATCCTTGCGGGGGATTTCACCCCCGGCGAAAAATTGCCGCCGGAGCGGGAACTCTCCCAGATGTTCGGGGTATCCCGGCCTTCGGTGCGGGAGGCCCTGAATATTCTCTCCTCCGCCGGCCTGGTCATGTCCTATCAGGGTGGCGGCACCGTGGTGCTCTCCCTGGTCGATCCCAATCAGGGCAATTCCCTCCGGGAGCTGATCCGCAACGAACAGGAACGAGCCCTGGAGGTCATTGAGGTGCGCAAATGCATGGAGTCCTGGACCGCCTACTATGCGGCCCAGCGCGCCCTGCCCGAGGATCTGCGGCGCCTGGAGGAGATCGTCACGGGCATGGACAACAACCTGAAAGGACAGCTTCCTCCCGAAGATTTCGATGCCAACTTTCACATCGCCATTGCCCGGGCCACCCACAATATCGTCTGGATGCACCTGATGCATTCCATCTTTGACGCGATGAAGGAGTTTCAGCGCGGTGTCTGGCGGGCGGTGTACAATACCCAGGAAGATCACAGCCTGCTTTTCAGCCATCATTTTGCCATCCTTGATGCCATTCGTGCCAGAAATGCCGAGGGTGCCCGCAACGCGATGTTGGAACATCTCACCTTTGCCGAACAACGGAGCATGGCCTACGTGGCCGGCATCCCCGGCTGAGACCTGGCCTGTCCACAGTCCCCCTTTTTTTCAGGGGAATTCCCCAGGGCAAGGGCTGTTTTCAGGGGCAGGACACTCCCGTCCTGGCGCCCCCCGCCTGTCCCCCATGGGACTGCCCAATCCCCTGGGAACCCTTTGCCCCCTGGGATTTCCCTATTCCTTTTTGCCAGCCGGCAGGATTCTCCCAACCCCGCCCGCCCCGGGCCAATGAACGAAGGGGACACCCCCTCTCTTTTTTATTTGACAGAATAATTCGTAAGTGATAATTGGTATTACAACAATACCGCCGCTCAATGAACTACCGGCATCAGGTGATTGCGGCGTGCAGACTCACCCATCATGGGGAATCCGAAGGAGGATAGTGGTATGCTTGACAAGATCATCATTGAACAGCTCGAGACCGTCGCAGGGAAGAAGAATGTACTGACCAGCAAGGTCGATATGGTGGCCTACAGCTACGACGCCACCGCCGATCTCCCCCGTCAGTCTCCCGATATTGTCGTGTTCCCCACCAGCGCTGAAATGGTGCAGGATATTGTAAACCTGGCCCGCCGCCATAAAATCGCCATCTATCCGCGCGGTGCCGGCACTAACCTGAGCGGCGGTGCGGTTCCCCTGAAAAAGGGTATTGTCCTCTCCTTCCAGAAAATGGACCAGATCCTTGAGGTCGACGCCGCCAACCTCACCGCTGTGGTCCAGCCCGGCGTCATCATCGCCGCCCTCAACGCCGCCGTTGCCCCCCATGGACTGATCTATCCGCCCGACCCCGGCACGGTGGCCACCGCCACCATGGGCGGCTCGGCTGCGGAAAACTCCGGCGGCCTGCGCGGCCTCAAATACGGCGTTACCAAAAACTACATCATGGGCATGGAGGTGGTGCTGGCCAATGGCGAGAAGGTGCGCTTCGGCGGCAAGACCGTGAAGAATGTCACCGCCTACGATTTTTCCAATCTCTTTGTCGGCTCCGAAGGAACCCTGGGCATTATCACCGAGCTTACCACCAAACTGATCCCGGCCCCCAAATACCGCCGCACCATGATGGGTATCTTCAAGACCCTCACCGATGCCGGCAACGCCGTGGCCGGCATCATCGCCGCCCATGTCATCCCGGCCACCCTTGAGATCATGGACCGGATGACCATCCGCACCGTCGAGGATTTCGCCCATATCGGTCTGCCCGTGCACGCCGAGGCCCTCCTCCTGATTGAGGTTGACGGCATGTCTGAGGATCTGGTGCACACCGAGGCCGAGGCCGTCATGCAGGTGGTGAAAGACAACAACGGCGACCTGAAGACCGCTGAAACCGACCAGGAGCGTGACCAGCTCTGGCTTGCCCGCCGCAACGCCCTGCCCGCCCTGGCCTCCCTCAACAACACCGTGGTTCTTGAAGATGCCACGGTGCCGCGCTCACGGATCACCGACATGCTCATTGCCTGCGAGGCCATCGGCAAAAAATATAACCTGACCCTGGGCACCTTCGGTCATGCCGGTGACGGCAATCTCCATCCCACCATCCTCTGTGATAAGCACAACCTGGAAGAGATCGAACGGGTGCACCAGGCGGTGGATGAAATCTTCAAGGTGGCCTTGAGTTTCGGCGGCACCCTGTCCGGTGAGCATGGCATTGGCGTGGCCAAGATGAAGTATCTGGGGGATGAACTGGGTCAAAGCGGACTGAACCTGATGCGCAGCATCAAGGAATCCCTTGACCCCGAATTTATTCTCAATCCGGGCAAGATGGTCCCGGTGCGGGAGAACTGATATGACCAGCACAGAAAAGACCAAGGTGGGGCCGGTCCGAAAAACCTACCATGACGACCTTGCCATTGTCCGTGAAGAACTGGACAAGTGCATGAAGTGCGGAAACTGCATGTCCGTCTGCCCGGTGTACGGCGCCGAAAAACTGGAGACCTCGGTCACCCGCTCCAAGATTGCGGTGGCCGAGGCCGTGCTCGATGGGGAGTTGGAGCTGGACGATCCCGAGGTTTATGACATGCTGTTCAACTGCCTGGTGTGCAAGTCCTGCATGACCGGCTGCCCCACCAAGGTGGATTTCGGCAGGATCATCGTTGCCCTGCGCGCCGCCCTGGTGCGGAAGAACGGCCTGCCCTGGCTGAAAAAGATGATCTTCTCCACCATGAAACACCCCAAACTCTTCGATGCCGGTCTGCGCATCGGAGCTGCCATGCAATCCCTGGCCTTCAAGAGTGACAAGGGCGGCAAGGCGATTTCCCCCCGCTCTCCCTTTGCCCTTGTGGGTGGAGGCATCGGCTTTGACGCGGAACGCCAGATGCCGGCTCTCAACATCACCCCCCTGCGCGAACGGGTGCCGGAGGTTGTCAACGCCGACAATGCCTGGCTGAAGGTGGCGTTTTTCACCGGCGACTCCCTGAACTACTTCTATCCCGATGCGGGCATGGATCTGATCGAGGTGCTGACCGCCAACAACATCGAGATTCATATCCCCAAGGCCCAGAACTGCTGCGGCGTCCCGGTCCTCGTTCATGGCGACATCGAAACGGTGCGGACGCTGGCCCGCAACAACATCGACACCTTCGACAAAACCGGCTGCGAGTACCTGATCACCGGCTGCGGTTCCTGCGGCGGTGCCTGGCAGCACGACTATACCGACATCCTGGCGGCAGACCCGGTCTATGCTCCCAGGGCCGAATACTGGGCGAAACGCACCTATGATATCTCGACCTTTCTCACCCGGGTAATCACCCTGCGCCCCCCTAAAGGCCGGGTGGAACGGGTGGTGACCTATCACGACTCCTGTCATCTCAAAAAATCGATGAAGGTCTTTGCCGAACCGCGCGAGATTCTCAAGTCCATTCCCGGCATCACCTTCAAGGAGATGTCCGCGCCCGACGCCTGCTGCGGCAGCGGCGGCTCCTATGTGCTGTCGCACTATGAAACCTCCTCCATCATCGGTCGCAAAAAAATCGATGATATCAACCGGACCAAGGCGGACACGGTCTCCGTCGGCTGCCCGGCCTGCATGATGCAGCTCCTCGATAATGTCCACCGGGGCGGGGCAGAGCAGGACGTTGTTCATTATATTTCCCTGCTCGCGGAATCCTACCGCAAGGAAAAGGATGGGCAGGGCTCTGCCTGATGAAAGCCAAAAGATGAAAATGGCGACGCTGGCTGCTTGTTGACAAATCAGAGTCCAGGATTTAGGGTCAGGCCAGCACCGATGATATGGGAATTCGCACGAAATAAAGATGGCAGGGAATGCCTGCCCTGGCTTGTCAGTGCTCACTCTCCCCCAACCGGGCCGCCGTCGCTTTTAAAAAAACGAGCAAATATCCACAAAAGGAGCAGCTATGGACATTGGATTTATAGGGCTGGGCCATCTTGGCCGGGCCATCGCCGGCAGACTCATTGATTGTGAACATACCCTCACGGTGTGGAACCGGTCGGCAGGAAAGACAGAAGGAATGAAGGCCGCCGTCGCCATGTCCCCGGCAGAGGTGGCCCGCAAGTCGGAATTTATTCACCTCTGCCTCTTTGACAGTCCCGCCGTGCACACCGTTTTTACCCAGGATAACGGCCTGCTCAGTACCGACCTGCAGGGCAAGATTATTGTCGATCACACCACCAACCATTTCCGGGATGTCCTCGCCTTCCATGAGCTCTGTGCCCGGGCAGGGGCAATCTACCTGGAGGCACCCGTCCTCGGCAGTGTCGTCCCCGCCACCCAGGGCGCCTTGACCGTGCTGGTCAGCGGCAAAAAAGAGGGCTTCACCAGGGCCGAACCGGTGCTGGCTCAAATCGGCAAGCAGCTCTTCCATCTTGAAGCGCCGGGACTGGCAACCAAGATGAAACTGATCAACAACCTCGCCCTGGGAACCATCATGGCAACCCTGGCCGAAACCATTGCCTTTGGCGAAAATGTCGGCATCGACAAGGCCATGGTCATTGATATCCTCAATGTCGGCGGCGGCCAGTCCCTCGTCCTCAACGCCAAGAAGAATAAGCTCCTGACCGAGGACTTTTCTCCCCATTTTTCCAACGGCCTGATCTACAAGGATCTGCACTGCCTTCAGGACCTGGCCTACGAACAGCAGCAGCCCCTGTTCACCGGGGCCGTGACCAAAGAACTCTTTGCCCGCACCATGGCCGAGGGCATGGAATCCCTGGATTTTTCCTCAATCTACAAACTGTTTCAACGCCGGTAAGAGAGCCACCCCTCCCCCACTCCCTTGCCTCCGGGAAGCCCTTGCCTCCCGGAGGCACGCCCCTTTGTGCCTCCACCATCATTTCCCCCGCCCTCCCCGAACCCATACCGCCCAGCCCCAAGCAACTCCAGTTTGTGCGTTTTGTGCCTGATGTGCATTTTTTTGGAAATCCCGCAACAAAACCCCCTCCGCCCCTCACCTGATCAAAATCCGATAAAAAGTTAGTCTCGATATAACTACTTGATTTAAAAGCTTTATAATAAAAATCAACCGTCCCGTAAAGCCGGGCGCTATTTGCAAAGCCAATTCATGCCCTTGCAATCATCGAAAATATAAATTTGACATATAGAAAATATAAATTAAGTATGCACAACTTGAACAAAATGCATAATGGCGTCCGAAAAACCATAGGGTTGATGGGAACAATTTCTGAACGATTTTTGAACATAATTCTGCGGGGACGCAATGGGTCAAGGTTGGAGTTCATTATTCATATCAACGGAGGCAAAAATGGCAAAAGTTGGGGTATATGTCTGTCATTGTGGTTCAAATATTGCCGGCGTAATCGACGTCTCGGCGGTGCGCGATTTTGCGGAATTACTGCCGGACGTGGTGATCGCCCGCAAGGATCTTTTCATGTGTTCGGATTCCGGGCAGGAGATGGTCAAACAGGATGTGCGGGACGGACTGGTGGACCGGGTTGTCGTGGCGGCCTGCACGCCGAGAACGCACGAACCGATCTTCCGGGCCGCCATTGAAAAGGCCGGATTAAACAAATACCTTTTCGAAATGGCCAATATTCGTGACCAGGCAAGCTGGGTACACGGAAACGATCATGATGGAGCCACCGAAAAGGCCAAACTTGTTGTGGCCTCGGCCGTGGGCAAGGCCCGCCACCTTCAACCCCTGCACGACAAGTTTGTCGATGTAACCAACGCGGCCCTGGTGATTGGCGCCGGTATCGGCGGGATCAGTGCCGCCCTGGAACTGGCCAATATGGGCCACAAGACCTATCTGGTGGAGAAGGAACCCTCCATCGGCGGGATCATGGCCCAGCTTGACAAGACCTTCCCCACCAATGACTGCTCGGCCTGTATTTTGACCCCGATGATGGTTCAGGCCTTCAATCATCCCAATATCGAGACCCTGGCCTACTCCGAGGTTGCCGACGTTGATGGCTATATCGGCAATTTCAATGTCAAGGTACGGCAGAAACAAACCTATATTGACTGGAAAAAATGCACCGGCTGCGGCGACTGCGCCGACAAGTGCCCCTCCAAGACCCCCGACCTTTTCAACGGCGGCCTCTCCGACAGAAGGGCAGCCTATATCATGTTTCCCCAGGCGGTGCCGAAGAAGGCGGTGGTTGATATCGAGCATTGCATCAACTGCGCCGGACGTACCATCGGCACCCAGCCAAAAATCAATGAAAAAACCGGCAAGGCGATCCTTGCCCCCTGCGAACGAGCCTGCCGGGCCGGGGCCATTGACCGCTCCCTGCCCCTTGATCCCGGCGGCACGATCAAGGAGATCGAGGTTGGATCCATCGTCGTTGCCACCGGTTATCAGGTCATGGACAAGGGCTGGTTCAAGGAGATGGCCCCGGCCTCACCCAATGTCATCACCGCCCTCCAGCTCGAACGCCTTATCTCGGCCACCGGCCCCACCGGCGGCAAACTGCTGCGCCCCTCCGACAACGAAAAACCGCACACCCTGACCTTTGTCTCCTGTGTGGGCTCCCGCGATGTCAATTTCCACACCCACTGTTCCCGTTTCTGCTGCATGTATATGATCAAACAGGCCCGCCTTTTGAAGGAAAAATACCCGTATCTGGTCATCAACATGCATTTCATTGATGTCCGCTCCGCCGGCAAGGCCTACGATGAGTACTACACCGGTGCCCGCGAGATGGGAATCAACTTCTTCAGAGGCAAGGTCGGCGGACTCGAGATGCTGCCCGGCGATCAACTGCGGGTTCTGGCCTACGACATCGAGGCCGGCCAAAGCATCGAATACAGCTCCGATCTGGTCATTCTGGCCACTGCCGTCGAGTTGCCACCCGATGCCATTGCCCTTGCCCAAAAGCTTGGCCTGCAGTTCTGCGGCAATGATTTCTTCCGTGAACTCCATCCCAAACTCGGTCCCGTGGAGACCGCCGTGGCCGGACTCTTTATCGCCGGCTGCTGCCAGGGGCCGAAAGATATCCCCGATACCGTTTCCCAGGCCAAAGGTGCCGCCGCTGCCGCTGCCGTCCCCCTGGCCCAGGGAAGAGTGAAGATCGAGGCGACCATTTCCGAGGTTGACTCGCAGAAGTGCAGCGGATGCGGGATCTGCGAACCGCTCTGTCCCTATCATGCCATCAGCATGCGGGACTATACCGACCGGGCCCGCGGCGTCATCGAACGCCACGCCATTATTGAAATGTCATCGTGTAAAGGCTGCGGCGTCTGCACCTCCGCCTGCCCGTCAGCCGCCATCAAGCTGCACGGTTATGAAGATGAGCAGATCTACGCACAGATCGCTGCCCTGACAGCATAAGGAGAAGATTATGATTATCGACCAGAACAAAATTGATGAAACCATCAAGATTATCAAGGCCAACGGTGGCCATGGCATTCAGAAATGTGTCCAGTGCGGTGCCTGTTCAGCAGTCTGTCCAGGCGTCAAAGCCGGGTTTCCCCTGCTCTGCCGGGCATTAATCAAAGACCTGCTGAACGGCCTGCTCGAAGAGAATATCGAAAATTCCTCCAGCTGGGGCTGCCAGGCCTGTAATCGCTGCACCGAGGTCTGTCCCCAGGGTGTCCGTCCACAGGAGGTAGTCTTTGCCTTCCGGCGCTATCAGGCCAATGAACTGGCCTTCTCGACCTCATCCGTCACCAGTCAGATGAATCTGTATGAGACTGGCCACGCCGTCTTCACCGATCCGAAGGAGGCCCGCAGAAAGGTCGGCCTGCCCGAAGAGACCCCCACTTCTGCCTTTAACGAGGCAGCCCAACAAGAGATTCGGACTCTCATGGACAATAGTCCCATGGGTGAACTGGGATTATTTTAACATGAGGAGATAGGAAATAATGGAACAAATTGGATTATATCTCGGATGTAATATTCCGCTCAAGAGTCCGGACATAGAACAGTCATTCAGAAAAATATTCCCTGTTCTGGGGGTTCAGCCGGTGGATCTTGAAGGTGCGGGCTGCTGTCCCGCCTGGGGCACCGCCCCGTCTTTTGATCTGAACACCTGGTGCGCCATCTCCAGCCGGAATATTACCATCGCCGAGGAAAAAAATGTCGACATCATGACCGGCTGCAACTCCTGCTTCGGGGTTCTCTCTGAGGCCAAACATTTTCTTGAAACCCCGGCCACCCGCGCCGCGGTCAATGGCAGTCTGGCCAAAATCAATCGTGAATACAAGGGCACGTCCGATATCTATCATGTGGCCCATGTGCTCCATAATCAGATCGGGCTTACGAAAATACGGGAAAACCTCAAATACAAGCTGGACGGTTTGAAGATAGCCGTCCAGACCGGCTGTCACACCCTCTGGCCCTCAGATGTCTACAAGGTCAAAGAGGACAATCCCTACTACCCGACCATATTGAAAGAGCTGTGTGAGGTGACCGGGGCGACGGTATGCCATTATTCCCGTCTCGAAGGCTGCTGCGGCATGGGTGGGATGCGCTCCACCGATGCGGAGAAATCCCTCAAGCTCTTTAAAGAAAAACTGCTGTCGATCAAAGAGGAAACCGATGCCGACCTCATCGTCACCACCTGTTCTTCCTGTTTTATGCAGTTTGATATGTCACAACCGATCCTCAAAGAGCGGGGCGACATTGATTTCGAACCCATCCCCACCTTCTACTATACCCAGTTACTGGCCCTGGCCATGGGTTTTGAACCCCAGCAGGTGGCCTGTATTTCCCAAATCGATCGCAATCCAATCATAGCTGAGATTCAAAGCGACGCTCGTCGCATCAAGGAGGGAGTGTAATTATGTCTTTTAACCCGAATATCGTTGGATTTGCCTGCCAATGGTGCACCTACGCGGGTGCAGATCTTGCCGGCAATCTGCGCTGCAAATATCCCCCCACGGTGAAACTGATCAAGGTTCCCTGTTCAGGCCGGGTCAAGCCTGAGTATGTCCTCCAAGCCCTGGCCCAGGGCGCGGACGGCGTCCTGGTCGGCGGTTGTCACTTTGGTGACTGTCATTACAAGGATGGCAATTACAAGACAAAAAATCGAATGGATTTACTCACCAAGCTTATTGCGGACATGGGATTTGATCCACGTCGTCTCAGACTTGAATGGATCTCCGGGGCAGAAGGGCAGAAATTCGCCAAGGTAATCACCGAGTTCACCGAAGAACTGATTGCCCTTGGTCCCAATCCCTTGAAAAAAGAGGAGGAATTAATAAATGAGTGAAAAAATAAAAGTTGGTTTTCTGCTGCTGGGTGGTTGTGCGGGCTGTGAAATGGCCGTTGTTGACCTCTCGGAAAAGCTGGTCGATGCCCTCGCCCATCTCGAGGTAGTCTTCTGGGCTCCCACCGTGGCCGACGTGAAATACCACGACCTGGAAGCGATGGATGACGGCCATATCGATGTCGCCTTTATCGACGGTATGATTCGTCTGGATGAACATATCCACATGGCCAAGGTCATGCGCAAAAAGGCCAAGACCCTGATCGCCTTCGGGGTCTGTGCGGCCCTCGGCGGCACCGCCGGAATGGGCAGCCTGCATACCAAGGAGGAGCTGTTTTCCAAGGCATTCAAAAATACCCCCACCACCGACAACCCGGACAACGTTTACCCTTCTCCCCATTGTCTGGTGGACGGCAAGTATGACCTGACCCTGCCGGCCTACGAGGATAAGGTGCGAACCCTCAACCAGATTGTCGATGTGGACTACTATATCGGTGGCTGTCCGCCGCACCATTCCCACGTTGAGGTCGCCATCGGCGCCCTCGTCACAAACCAGCTGCCGCCTAAAGGCTCCTGGATCACCAACGGCAAGGCGGTCTGCGATGTCTGTAAACGCAATCCCACCCGCAACGAAAAAGGCGGCCGGGTCATGGTGGATAAGGTCCTGCGCATGGTGGACGGGATTCCCGATGATAACGTCTGTCTTCTGCAACAGGGCTATCTCTGTTTTGGACCGATCACTCAGGGGGATTGCGGCGGTTCCTGCCTCAACGTCAATATCCCCTGCCGCGGTTGCGGCGGCCCGATCCCCGGCAACGAGGATTATGGCGCCCAGGCCCTCACCAGTATCGCTTCCATTCTCGGCAGCGAGGACGCCACGGCGAGCCTTATGGCAAAATATCCCAATCTGGCTAAGTTCTTTTACCGTTATGCCCTTCCCTCAGGCACCCTTCCCCGGAAGATGTAATCTGAAATCAGGGCTTTTTAAGGAGGTTTTACATGAAAAAAATAGAAATCAATCCACTCACCCGACTTGAGGGACATGGCAAGATCGCCATTTTCCTTGATGAAAACGGCAATGTCGATGAGGCCTTTTTCCAGGTCGTTGAGTTTCGCGGCTTTGAGAAGTTCCTCGTCGGCCTGCCCATTGAAGAGATTCCCCGCACCGTCTCAACCATCTGCGGCGTCTGTCGCGGTGTCCATTTTACCGCCGCCATGAAGGCCTCTGACGGCGTCTACGGGGTGGTGCCGACACCGACCGCCATCAAGCTGCGGGAGTTGTACTTCAACGCCCATTATGTGGAAGACCACGCGGTTATCCTCTATGCCTGCGGACTTCCTGACTTTGTTGTCGGGCCGGCAGCGCCTGCCGCACAACGGAACGTGATCGGCCTGATCAATGCCGTGGGCGCCGATCTCGGCCGTGAAGTGCTGCGCAAGCGGGGGCTGGCGGTTAAGATCTTCGAACTGCTCGGGGGCAAACCGGTCCATCCGGTGGCGGCCATCCCCGGTGGCTGGTCCAAAACCCTCAATGAGGAAGAGCGGAAAGATATCGAGGACTGGTCGGAAGAACTCGTGGAACTGGGCCAGCTGACCCTGAAGGTCTTCGAGGATGTGGTGCTCAAGAATCCTGCCTATATGGAACTGGTCACCGGCGAGATGTACAAGGTGCCGGTGAACTACATGGGCTCGGTGGATGAAAATGGCTATATCGCCATGTACGACGGAACCCAGAAAGTTATTGATATGCACGGCAAGGAACTCTACTCCTTCTCCGGCATGGAGTATA
The DNA here is from genome assembly GCA_013426795.1 of Desulfocapsa sp. GTDB lineage: Bacteria > Desulfobacterota > Desulfobulbia > Desulfobulbales > Desulfocapsaceae > UBA2270. The sequence continues at coordinate 44,643 of JACDZF010000002.1, forward strand.
TGGACTACATCTCCGAGCGGGTGCTGCCCTGGACCTACCTGAAGATGCCCTATCAGAAAAAGATCGGTTGGAAGGGTATTGTCGAAGGAGAGGGAACCAGCCTCTACAGCGTCGGCCCCCTGGCCCGCTTTAATGTCGGCAAGGGATTGACCACACCCCTGGCGAACGAGGCCTTTCAGCAGTTTTTTGCCACCTTTGGCGGCAAGCCGGTGCACAATATCCTCGGATATCACTGGGCCAGGGCCATCGAGCTGCTCCACTGCGCGGAGAAGATTCGGATGCTGGCCAAGGATCCCGAAATCACCAGTAAGGACGCGCGGGCGCCACTCGGTGCAGTGACCGGGGAAGGAGTGGGGATCATTGAGGCCCCGCGCGGAACCCTGATTCACCACTATACCACCGATCAAAACGGGATCGTTACCGATGCCAATATCGTCGTCGCCACCACCCATAACAAGGGGCCCATCAACCTGGCGGTTCGCAAGGCAGCGAAACACTTCATCAGAAACGGCAAGGTTGACGAGGGGATCCTCAATCATATCGAGATGGCCTACCGTCCCTACGATCTCTGTCTGGGCTGCGCCACCCACGCGGTTCGCCCTGGCTCCTCACCGGTTGAAATAAAGATCTACAACGACCGGAAGGAATTAACGCAAACCTTGAAGAATTTCTAACCCCGATAAACGGGATACGAGCCTTTCGCAGATTCTATTCTTGCAAAAAACAAGAATAGATCTGTAAGGCACTAAATTTCTCTCTTTCCCTTGCCGGGCAGCCGCTCATGGCTGCCCGGCATCTCCATGAGCTTTCTTATGAAACACAAATCGCTGGTCTGTGGCATCGGCAATCCCATGCTCAAAGACGACAGGGCGGGCATCGAGGTGGCCGAACGCATCGTCCGCTCGGGCCTGCCCGTGGATGTGGAAATAATTTATGGTGTCGGGTTTGAGGTCAACGACAAGATCATGGGATACGAGGATGTTATCATCATTGATGCCGCCATGGTCGGCTATCCGGGCGGCACCATCACCGAGGTGACCATCGACGATATCTTCAGAGACCACCTTCTGGCATCCTCCCATGCGGTGACCCTGGGCTCCACCCTGAAGGTCGGTTATGACCTCTTTCCCAATGAAATGCCGCCCCGACTGAGGATTCTGCTCATTGAAGCGGAAGACTATTTTGAGTTCACCCGTGACTGCAGCCCCTCGGTGGAAAAGGCCATCGGCGAGGTTGTGGAGATGATTCACGCGCACTTTGCCGACAACCGCGTTCCTGCCTGAACCATGTCGTGCCCCCTTCATACCTTTCCGTGGACGTATGCCACTTGTGCTGCTTGTGCATTTTTTCATTGAAATGTCGGGGACGAGAAAACAACCAGAACCTTCCGCCCGGCGAAGTTCTCGCAACCCTGTATAACGAACTAATTGTTTGATTTAAAAGATTTAATGAAACAAATCATCATCCAAGCAGCTCCTTGCCATCTAGAGAACCAATTCTTGTTCTCAAAATCATAGAAAATATAAATTTGACTTATAGTCCATTAAGATCAATTATGGGCTGGTGTCAGGGACATGATCGAATCCGCAGAACAAGAGCAGTATCAGCAACCATTGCTCTCAATCAGCTGATCATACTTCTGCCAGGTACAGTTGCTTTGAAGAAACGTCATTATCCATGGCACGGAGGCAGGAATGGCCCATGTGCCGAATCACCAGTTCATTGATCACCCCATCCATTTCACTGCAAAAGGAGAAGAACATGCTTGAAATTTCAGAATCTGCCGTAAAAAATCTCAAAGAGTATATGAGTAAAAACAACATCACCTCATCCATCCGGGTGCTTATGCAGAGCAGTTGTTCGGGCACAAACCTCGGCCTGGGACTGGATGATGACAAGAAAAGCTCCGATCAGGTGTTTGAACAGGACGGCGTCACCTTTCTTGTGGACAAGTCCCTGTTTACAACCACCGGGGCCATTAAGGTTGACTATGTCGAGCCCTCCGGCTGCGGCTGCGGCGGAAGCAGCGGATTTTCGGTCAGCTCCGAAAACAAGCTTGCCGCTGGCTCCTGCTCCAGCGGTTCCTGTTCCAGCGGCTCCTGCGGCTGCTGATCCCGGGGCTGCGGAGTCTTTTTCCCTGGCTCCGCAGCCTCGAACTTTCTTCCTGACGCCACAACGACCCGGTATGGAAAATATTGCCCTGGAGATTCATCAGACCCGTCGATTCGCCAAACGACTGATTTTCATGGCCAAGGCCGGCAAGAACGAACGGATTGTGGCTGAACGGGCCAGACAGATTATCGCCCAACTCCAGGTCAACCCCCTGCACGAGGAGGCGGAATGCAAACGCACCCGGCATGGCGAATTACGGCTCAATGACTGTCGCAAATATGATCTTTCCTGCGGATTCCGCCTGATCGCGCTGAAACGCGATCAGTGCCTGGTCTTCACCTATATCGGCAGTCATGACGAATGCCAGCGTTGGATCGACAACAACCGCTACTACCTGGAGCAGATTGATTCTGAACCCATTCCCCTGACATCTCCGGATGCGCCAGGCAATCCTCCTGCCTTTGTCCAGATCGAAGGAGAACGGGACGAGTATGAAGAACAGCTGATGACCGCCATTGACGAACAGACGCTCCGCACCGTCTTTTGCGCCCTCTGCAAGGCCCCCTGAGGGTCAAGCTTGCCCATTCCGCCTTCAGTTTTTTCTGCCCATCCAAGCCTGAATCTTCCAGACTTTCCGTCTGTCCCTCCCGATGGCACAATACACCTCGCTGAACCAGGCCCCTTCCCACCAAATGAAACCTCAAAATACCTGCCGCCAGATTTGTTGTTTTTCTGCCTGCAATTCCCACAGGTATTTCTCTGAGCGAGATTACCATCTTTGTAGGGAGAAAAATGACTTGCTTTATACTGCTCCCCTCACCTTATCTCCAGACACGATTGTACCCCGCTAAAATTTTAATCCTATTGAACCCCTTGCTAAATGGGGAGTTCTGTCCACGAGCCGTCATTCCCGCGCAGGCGGGAATCCATAACACGCTGAATTTACGAAACTGGATTCCCGATACAAGCATTCGGGAATGACGGTGTGGTAATTTTGCAAGAACCTCTATTACCAGCCATTTTCTCTAATCTCCCCCTTTGTCTGTATTGGTTAGTTCTGGTTCGTTCTTAGCTTTTTCGTTGACTTGCTAAAAAGATCGTTTATAAGGTGACCCATACGCTGTTATTGAGACATGACGATTCATTTTTTGAACCCTTGATTTTTTCTTGCTTTGGTCTAATTTTTCAACCTTGGGAATGCTTTTTCCTCTTTTTACAGAGTGTTATCCCATCCCTCACCCTTCCACACCCCCTCCGTGTAAGCTTGCTCCTTACATATATATCAGCAATTTCCTTACAGAAAAAAAAGGAATAGACTGATGTATTTTCTATCTCCCTGTTATATATAATTTCTTCAGAAATGATTCGGAAATCACCCCCTTGCTATCTGCATGGTGTGGCTTCCTTTCATTTTCGTGTCGTGCACAGAATAATTTTTCTGCGTCCATGACAGGGTCGCTCGATCCAGTTTCCTTATGTTTGGCAGGAAAGGAACTGGAAGACGCGATGAGATATGGGATTCGGTCCGGTACAGTTGTGCCGGGCTTCACACTTCTTAGCTCACTTGTGATACACAAGAAAGGAGTCTTCAATGGGAGTATCAAGGCGGGATTTTCTAAAACTGTCAGGCGGCACCGTGCTGGTCGCATCGCTTGGCGTCAACCTCAACCCTGCAAAGGCCTATGCCCAGGAATTGAGGATCAAGAACGCCAAGCAGACGACGACGGTCTGCCCCTACTGTTCCGTAGGTTGCGGCATCATCGTCTATCAGGAAAATGGCAAGATTATCAACACCGAGGGTGATCCTGACCATCCGATCAGCGAAGGCTCACTCTGCGCCAAGGGCTCTTCCGTGATCCAGCTTGTTGACGTCGAGACCCGGGTACCGAAACCCTTGTATCGCGAACCCGGTGCAACGGCATGGAAACAGGTGGAGTGGGACTGGGCGCTGGACCGAATTGCCCGCCTGGTCAAAGACTCCCGGGACAAGAACTTCAAGACGGTCAAAAAGGCCAAGGTCAAGGAAAAGCAGCCCGATGGCACCGAGATCATGGTGGAGAAGGAGTTTGTGGTCAACCGGATGGACAGTATCGCCCACATCGGCAGCGCCGCCCTTGACAATGAGGAGTGCTATCTGCTGCAAAAACTTGTCCGCTCCTGGGGCCTGGTGTATGTAGAGCACCAGGCGCGTATCTGACACAGCGCAACGGTTGCGGCTCTGGCAGAGTCGTTCGGACGCGGTGCAATGACAAATCACTGGATTGACCTGAAAAACGCCAACGTTATCCTGGCGATGGGAAGCAATCCTGCCTCCAATCATCCCATTTCCATGAAGTGGATCAAGCGTGCCCAGGACAAGGGCGCCAAGCTTATCTGTGTCGACCCACGTTTCACTCAGACCGCGGCAAAAGCGGATCTTTACGCTCCCCTCCGTTCTGGAACAGACCTCGCCTTCCTTGGTGGGATGATCAAGTACATTCTTGACAACAAGCTCTATTTCAAGGAATACGTCGTCAACTACACCAATGCCTCCCATCTGGTCAACCCGGACTTCAAAGGCCCGGCGGACCTGGACGGCCTGTTCTCCGGGTTCAACGCGGAGACGAAAAAGTATGACAAGGCTACCTGGTCCTTCCAGAAGGATGAAAACGGTATAGTCCTGAAAGATCCCACCCTGGAAGACCCGAACTGCGTCTTCCAGCTTCTGAAAAAGCAGTACGCCCGCTACACCCCGGAAAAAGTCGTCAACATCACCGGAACCCCCATGGATAAGCTGATGGCGGTTTACAAGCTTTTCGGATCCACCGGCCAACCAAACCAGGCCGGCACCGAGTGTTATGCCATGGGCTGGACCCAGCACACCGTCGGCACCCAGAACATCAGGGCCATGACCATCATCCAGCAACTGCTCGGCAACATGGGTATCGCCGGCGGCGGCATCAACGCCCTTCGTGGTGAAGCCAATGTGCAAGGCTCCACCGATCAGGGCCTGCTGTTCCATATCCTGCCCGGCTACAACCCGGTACCAAACGCCGCCCAGGTGGACCTTGCGACCTACATCAAAGACAACACCCCCACCACCAAAGAACCAAAGAGTGTGAACTGGTGGGCGAATCGCAACAAATACATCACCAGCTACCTCAAAGCCACTTACGGTGACGCCGGAACCAAGGAAAATGACTTTGGCTATTCCTGGATGCCGAAGCTGGATGTGGGCATGAACGCCTCGTGGCTGACCATCTTCGACAAGATGTACAAGGGAGAGTTTGAGGGCTTCTTCGCCTGGGGCCAGAACCCGGCCTGTTCGGGGGCGAACTCCAACAAGACCCGCCAGGCCATGACCAAGCTCAAATGGCTGGTGAACGTCAACCTCTTCGACAACGAGACCGGCTCCTTCTGGCGCGGCCCCGGGATGAACCCCAAGGACATTCAGACCGAGGTCTTTATGTTGCCCTGCTGCTCATCCATGGAAAAAGAAGGAAGTATCTCCAACTCAGGACGGTGGGCCCAGTGGCGCTACAAGGCCATTGAGCCCATCGGAAAGTCCCTGCCCGATGCCGAGATCATCAACGAACTCTTCTTCAAGGTCAAGGAGCTTTACAAGAAAGAAGGCGGTGCCTACGCCGATCCGATCATGAACCTGACCTGGAACTACGGGGAAAAGGATGCCTCCGGCAAGGTCAAGCATGTCGATATTCATCGCATCGCCAAAGAGATTAATGGCTATTGGCTTGAAGATGTCTATGACACCAAGGTTGATCCACCCAAGCTCATCGGCAAGAAAGGCGATCTGGTCACCAGCTTCCCATCACTGCAGGCCGACGGAACCACCTCGAGTGGCAACTGGATCTACTGCAATTCCTATATCCTGAAAGATGGAAAAGAGGTGAACATGATGGCGCGGCGGGGCAAGGACGATCCCACCGGTCTTGGCCTCTACCCGGGATGGACCTGGGCGTGGCCGGTGAACCGGCGGATCATTTACAACCGTGCCTCCGTGGACCTCCAGGGACAACCGTGGGATCCAACCCGGCCACTCCTCAAATGGAATGCCACAAAGCTTGCCGCCACCGGCAAGCCAGGGGTCTGGGAGGGTGATATCCCCGATGGACCGGCACCTCCCATGGCTTATCCCGACGGAAAGCTCCCCTTCATCATGAAGGCGGACGGTGTCGCCTCAATATTCGGGCCCGGCCTCGTGGAAGGTCCGTTCCCGGAACATTATGAGGCCCTGGAGTGTCCGCTCGAGGAAAATGCCATGTCCAAGCAACGGGTCAATCCCACCATCAAGATCTTTGGTGACAAGATTGATGCCTCGTTCTCCTGTGACGCTCGTTTTCCATTTGTTTGCAGCACCTATCGGGTGTCTGAACACTGGCAGACCGGATTAATGACACGGCACTGTTCCTGGCTGCTGGAAATGCAGCCCCAGAACTTTGTGGAAATGAGTATCGAGCTGGCGAAGGAGTTGAAGCTCACCAATGGTGAGCTGGTTATCGTCTCCTCAGGACGTGGCGAGGTCAAGGCCATAGCCATGGTCACGGAGCGTCTCAAGCCCTTCAAGATCATGAACTCCACCGTTCATCAGGTTGGTCTTCCCTGGCATTTCGGCTGGCAGTTTCCCGAGGACGGCAGCGGCTATGACAGCGCTAATCTGCTGACGCCGAACGTGGGCGACGCTAATACAATGATACCCGAGTCGAAGGCCTTCATGGTCAACGTCCGGAAGGCATAAGGGGGACATCATGGCAAACGACACCACAAACAAACGCAAGGCGATCCTGGTAACACCGGAGAACTGCATCGGTTGCAGGGCCTGCCAGGTAGCCTGCAAGTCCTGGAACCAGCTCGATGCGATCAAGACGAAGAACACCGGGACCTACCAGAACCCACCGGATCTGGACGCAGACGCCTTTAACATCATCAAGTTCATCGAGGTCCCGTCACAGATGGATCCAATGCGCTGGCTCTTTCTCAGCAGGCGGTGCATGCATTGCGGCGATGCGGGATGCATGACCATCTGTCCCTCTCCCGGTGCCCTGTTCAGGACACCGGAAGGCGCCGTGGCCTTTGACCACAAAAAGTGCATCGGCTGCAAGCTCTGCTCCAGCGCCTGCCCCTTCGATGTCCCCCGCTATGGTGAGGATGGCAAGATGTCGAAATGCAACCTCTGCGCCGACCGTATGGCGGCCAGCATGACACCGTCCTGCGTCAAGACCTGCCCCACCGGTGCCTTGAAATTCGGGAATCGGGATGAACTCATCAGTGCCGCCCAGAAAGAGGGCTTCAAGACAATTTATGGCGAGAAAGACCTGGACGGTCTGGGTACGATCTTCGCCTTCAAGGATGAGCCGAAACTTTACGGGATGCTCGAGAATCCTTCCATCCCCACCAGCGTGATCTTCTGGCACACGTATTTGAAACCACTCTCGTTAATCGGTTTGGGCGGTGTCGTTGCCGCAGCGGCGATTCACTATCTGGCCATTGGCCCCCACAAGGAAGAGGAAGAGAAAGAGGAGGTATGATATGGCAGAAATGATAAGAAAATCAAGTGTCGATGAGGTCGTGAACCACCTGATACTGGCCGGAACCTGTATCCTGCTGATGATCACCGGATATGCCTTTTTGTTCCATGTGGAGATCATCGGCGCGCTGTTCGGCGGATTCAATACCATGAAAACCGTGCATAACTGGTTGGGAGTGGCCTTTATACTCTCCCTTCTCTACTCCCTGCATCACTATCTTATCGATGCCCTTGAGTACGATGCCGATGACCTGCAATGGTTCAAAGTGGCAGGCGGCTATCTCTCCCATAAAGTCAAGGTTCCACCCATGGGAAAATATAACCCCGGCCAGAAGCTCTACTATTTAGCCGTTGTCGTGTTCGGAATGACCATCACCATTTCTGGTTTTGGTTTATGGTTTTTCCAAAGTAATGCGACGGTGATGCTCTATTCGCATCTTATCCATAATATATCGTTCTGCGTTTTTGTGATCGCCGTCCCGGTTCATATCTATCTTGGGACCCTGGCAAATCCGGGGACATTCCAGATTATGGTGAATGGCATGATGCCCCTGAAGGATGCCCAAAAGAAACATCCAAAATGGATTAAGGCCATCGGCAAGATGTAGCCCCTGGCTCAAATTATAACTCTTTCAATTATGAGGAAAAAAGGGGATACCGTGTACTGTATCCCCTTTTTTATTTGATATGATAAAGAAACTGCTGATCTGTGTTTGTGCCTTGCTCTTCTTCGGAATAGCCCAGGCGGAAGAGAGAATAACAATCCCCATAGGCGACTCGCCATCCAAGGGGCCGGTTGACGCCCCGGTCACCATCATTGAGTTTATCGATTTCCAGTGAGCCCACTGTGTGGCGGCCGGTCCGACCGTCAAACAGATATTCCAGGCCTACCCGGACAAGATCCGGCTGGTGGTGAAGAATTATCCCTACAAATACCGGGATTTTGCAAGAATGGCCGCTGAGGCATCCCTGGCCGCCAGGGATCAGAGCAAGTATTGGGAGATGCACGATATTCTCATCACCCGTTCCCCGAAGCTGGATCGAGCCAGCCTCATAAGCTATGCCCAGGAACTGGGGCTTGACGTCAAAAAATTTACCGAGTCCATTGACAAAGGCGCCCATGCGAAGGATATTGATGCCGATGTGAAGCTTGCCGAGTCCATTGATCTCTACAACACGCCGACCTTCTACATCAACGGCCAGCAGGTGGTTGGCGAGCGACCCTTCGAATATTTCAAAAAGATCATCGACGAGCAGTTGAACAAAAAATAAAGGTGACGGAATGAGAGTGGTAGTATGGATATTCCTGGCGGCATTCTGCCTCCCAGCCCCGGTCCTTGCCGGCAGTCTTGAGCCGTTCAGGGAGGTTCCCGTCCCGGAACAGAACCCGCAGACGCCTGCCAAGATTGAGCTTGGCAAGAAGCTCTTTTTCGACCGGCGCCTGTCCGGTGATGGAACCATGAACTGCGGAACCTGCCATGATCCCGCGCAGGGCTTCAGCGACGGCAGCGCTATCTCCCTGAACTATCCCACAACCCGCAACTGGCGCAATTCTCCCACCCTCATCGGGGTGGGGTTTCAGCGCCATCTCTTCCATGACGGACGATCGGCAAGCCTCGAAGAACAGGCCCTGTTTCCCATGATGTCGGCCTTCGAGATGAACCAGAACCTCGACTTTCTGGAAGAAGAGATCCGTACCGTGCCGGAATATGTTGCAGCGTTCACGGAAGTGTTCGGGGACGGCGACGTGACCAGGGAGCGCATCGGCATGGCCATTGCCGCCTTTGAGCGAACCCTGGTTTCCCGCGACACCCCCCTTGACCGGTACTTAAGCGGAGATACCACCGCGCTCTCGCCAAAGGCATTGAAAGGCTACAAGATCTTCACCGGCAAAGGGAAGTGTACCGAATGTCATTACGGCGTCAGTCTGGCCGACGACCGTTTTCACGTCCTCAATGTCCCGGAAAACCCTGAACACCTGAAAGATCCGCGAATCGCGGCGACGCGGCGATTTGTCGCCAAGGTCTCCCATTTCGAAGAGTTCCGCACCCTCTCCGAAGACCCCGGAAGATACCTCGTCACCAAAGACCAGAAAGATTGGAAGGCATTTCGGACTCCCACCCTCCGAGAGATCTCCAAAACTGCTCCCTATATGCACAACGGCATCTATGCGACCCTGGATGAAGTCATCGAATTCTTCAACGCCGGCGGCGGGAGGGGACACTCCGAGCTGAACTCCCTGTCCCTGAGCTCCTTGGAAAAAGAAGAGCTGCGAATTTTCCTCGAAGAAGGATTGACCGGTGCGCCGATCGCCTTTGTCCACCCCAAAATACCTTAAGGAGCACCATGACCATAGATACCCAGGCCTTGATCGAACAACGGCCGCACCTCAAGGAGCCCCTTGAACTCTACGCCAAATGGCAGCGCTTTCACCATGAAATGGGAGAGCTCCTGCCGCAGGTCAGATCTGCCATCTCGCCTGCCGACGCCAAAGGCTATCCCCAGGAAAGCGCGGGTGCTGTTTTTCGCCTGTTCGCCTCCATCTTTGATTTGCCTGCTGAAGATTTTAAGCCGGTCTGTCAAGCGCTGGAAGACGGTGCCATCGACTTTATGCGCTTTCCCCTGGACGAATTTCCCGATTTTCCCACCGTTCCATGCAGCGACGACGAACTGAGCTCGATTCTGTTCCTGTTAAGCAGGCCCTATTTCCTTGCTTTGCGAGAGGCCTTCCCCCTGGACGGCCAGCAGTGGGAGCATGGCCGGTGCCCCCTGTGCTCGGCACGCTCATCACTCACCTCCATCCTGGAAGGACCGCAGCGCCGCCTGCACTGTTCCTTCTGCGGAACCTCCGGCCCCTACCGATTCATCGGCTGCCCGAACTGCGAGACGGTGGATGCGGATCAACTCAGCACCATCATGTCTGAGGATGAACCGGGCTACCGGGTAGCCACCTGTGATGCCTGCCACAGCTACGTCAAGGTTCTGGAGGGCCCGGCTCTCAGCGCCATGTCGTTGGACCTCGCCGATATGGCAAGCCTTCCCCTGGACATCATCGCCCAGGAAAAGGGGTACACTCGCGTGGCCCCCAATCCCATCAGCCTGAGAAAGATGGTGTGATTCCATTTCTCAATCAAGATGTACACGAGGAGAAAAGCGAGTCGCGACGAGGCAGTACAATAAGTACGGTGAGGAGCGACGGAGCGCATTCGACGAAGTGAACGCTTGATTGAGAAATGG